>CAMRDW010000182.1 GCA_947041315.1 uncultured Enterovibrio sp. | reverse complement strand
CTTGTTGGCTGCGCTCGCTCATATTGAAATGCATCAGGATGTTCAAGGAGATCTTGGCGTCAGGTTTCATCGGGGATATTTAATGGTTTTCTATTTCTGGTTTGGGATATGTCCCTTTTCCCAAAACATAATGCTGGATATGGCGATCTTAAAACGCAAAGATGTGGCTTTTAAGGAAAGTTCTTCATCTTTTTTAACCAATAAAACATCTTTTCTAAAATCTATTGAGTAGCTCATTTGAACAGGTTACTTTTTTAAGCGGCTCTCACTGTATTACAGAAGAAACTATCACATTCCGAGTCTTGAGCTGAATTCAGGGGCAAAGCCATTCTTTTTTAGCTCATTATAAAATGCTGACAATTGCTTCATATCTGTTATTTGTTGAGGTGCTTGCTTTGGGATATAAAATACAGGTTTGTCTTTAACGTCAAACCCTGGACTAAACGGATTTCCCGTTTCATCGTTATGCCAAACCAATTTACCGCCAGAAAACCCTTCATCCTGCACATTTTTATTTATATCATTCACAATCACATTGCCAAAATGATGAATATTCCCCATGTCGGGATCTTCTTGTCCGTGAACTATTTTAGGTTGAATAAAGGTATCTACCGCATTTTTAAAGGCTTCTTTACCGCCACTTTGAAGATAGTCTTTTGGGGAGACGTTGAGCTTTTGAGGATCGGTTCTTAACTTTATGTTATGCCCAACACCTAACGGGCGAAAATTCACACTATGATTTTTTTGGGGGATGATAGCAAACAAGTCATAGTCTGCTGTAATGGGTTTATCTATCGACGTGGATCCATCTGTTTCTGGTGGGTTAGTGAGGACTTTAACCACAGTCCCATTGGTTTCTCTCACTATGCCATCAGACGAGCCGATAATAAAATGCACCTTATTACCATGGTAGTCAGCAGAAAACATATTTTGTCCTATTTTATGCATACCACCACGGTTAATCGCATTATCGATTTGGGCCTCAGACAAGATCAAAGGAACCAACTTAGCGCCTTTACTTACCGCCTCATCTATATATTTTTGCTGTTTATCCCACAGCTCAGGCTTCACTTTTGAAAATTTCGGATTTTCAGCAATAAACCCTGCCGTGGGCCCCATGGCACTTGATTTGGCTTTAACATGGAAGTTTTTAGTCGGATGCCCTTCTTTTAAGTGTATCTGCGCTACATCACTAGGAAGCCGTACGCCAATCACCACACCGTATTTGTCTGCCGTTTTTTGCAATGATGCGCTGAACATTATATTGTCTGGCGAAAAAATCGCCCCAATGCTATTAACCTTGCCAACGCCACGCTCATTATCAATAGATGGAAAAGAATCTCCCATTTTATTTGTCATGTTTGGCCACGAGGCTGAACGTCCTCTTTCTATTCGGGGTTCATTGTCACTTGGATCTTGAGAGGCAATCAATTCATTATATTTTTTAACAATTTCGGGTACTTTTTTACCTTGTATATCAGAAGAAGACGCATGATTTATCCAAGCCTCTGTTGTATTTGTAGGGCCTTTTTGAATAGCGAAGATAATAGATTTTAATTCAGAAGAAAAAAAAGATTTTCCTGGTGCATCCAACGTTTTGGATAAAGGGGATTTGTCGCTGGCAAACATGAGATTATTGCTGGACCATGCATCTCTAGACGGGTGTTTCAAGGGGCCGGTTTCTGGTATTTGAATGGTTGAAACAATACGTGAAAATGGCATAAGTGGCGCTGTTTTTTTCACAAATACATCCTGAGTTCGGATTGCGGTAAATCTCGGGATCTTCGCCATCTATCACGCCTTCATCTATTCAGGTTGAAATTTATTATTGCGTATAACCCTCTCGACATCGTTTACCATCATTCATTTCATTCGTAAATAGTGGCAATGCCGTAGCGGTATTTTTATTAAACGCATCCATTGGACGGAGAATAAAAGCCTCTCTTTATATCAATGCTTCGGACCCGCTTCATAAGCCATTGAATTTAAACGATTGTACTTTTAGCAATAAAAGCCAGAATTCAATTACAAATCAAGGTGTTATCTTATGGGGTCTTAAGGGAGTTCAAAAACGGTCCGAAGTACGATACCCGTTGCCTTTGAAACGGCGTGGGTGTTGGCAGCGCTCGCTTAAGATCAATCACATCGTCTCTCTATGCTCAGGCCTTCACTCGTTTGCCGCAGGCACGCAGCTTCAAGTGTCTTGGGAATATATATGAAATTTAGGCTACACAACCCACGCAGAGGTGAAATTAGATGAAATACCTTGTTCGAAAAGCCGATGATAAAGACGCTTTATCATGAATGAGGCAAAAATAATGGCGTGGGCGCTATCACAAAAAAATGCAATATAGATGAAGCATCTAACTTGCTGAAAAAAAAGGGCAATGGCTCAAATCTGCATTTTTTCGTGTATATCAATACCGCATTCAACAGCCTTCATTCAGATTTAGAAAAACAGATTGTCCGACGAGCTAATCGCTTTATTCTTGTCCTGAAATCTCCCTTTTTACGTTCCATTTTTTGCGTGTTCTTTTTTACAACTTCCTGTTTATTTACATCAAGGTTTCGCTTATAAGCACCCCAATCAGTCAGTATAAAAACGCGTGATATATACCCAAAGGAATTGAAAGTGCGCGGGTGTGAGCTGAAACGTTTTATTTTTCAGATGAATAAGAAGGAGGAAGACCGATATCGAACGAAAGCGCGCTTTTGGCAGGGAAAATCAATTGGCTTTGGCCTTTATTGCCGATTTTAAAGGGTAAAACCCAGAGTTTGAGATCATCGCTAAATTTAAAGTGCCCTTCAATGGGCGTAGTGAAATATTCGGTTTGAGGATAAATCAAAATAAGCGCCCCTTTGCCATTGAGGTATTTTTGCCCGTAAGCGAACATTTGATAAAAATCGGCTTGTGAAAGATCAAACTTAAATTTACTGCTCGGGTCAATGCGCTTCCATTTGGTATCAAGCACACACAATGATCCCCCGCTTTTTTCTATGATAAGATCCGGCTTTAGCGTGAACATCCCCCGTTTTTCATTCGCGATATGATGCACGACCAGCGTTTTCGCACAAGATTGCGCGCGAACAGAAAACCCCTCTTTGATTTGGCTTCGCAAGATTTTGGCCACATAAGCTTCAAATACAGCCTCCATCGGAAACAAAAGCGAAGGCGCGTCGGCCTCACCTTTCATGCCAATGGGAGAAAGATCCGCCAAAATAAGCTTTGCCCAAGCAAAAGCAGATTGATAATGGACAGTCCCTCTATCGACGCGAACCCGCGACAAGTCTTGCTTTATTTCCGTGCTTTTTGGCACCCCATCAAAGGAAAGCAACAATTCTCGCAGCCATTTTTGATGCCTGTGATGTCGCGTGTAACCTTGTACTTTGAGCATCGCTGTTTTCAAAATTCGGTTTATCGGCCTGTTGATACTGTATTCATCAAATTCACAATAAAAACGGTGCTTATGCACCGCATTTTGCCGAAGTTGCCCCGCCATGCTGAGCTTTCCTTTTTTCACCAACAGGTTATCTTCTTGCCCAACATAATCACACCGCAAGCCCCGTTTAACCACATGGTTCACGCTTTCAAGAAAACGACCAATGAAAATCTCCAGCAGCGGCATGTTCAAGGTGTTCAGCCCTGCGCTTTCAATCTGAATATGGCGAAATTCGCCGAGGGCTTGGAGCATGACGAGCAGTTTTTTGCGCGCATCTGCAAAGGCTGTTTCATTTGGCTCGCTCCCCCTTCCCGTTTTGGGGAGCACTTCAATGTGCTGGCCTGAAGGCACAAAAATCACCCCTGCAAAGCTTTGAACTTGTAGCAATTTGCAACCTGCTTTTATTCGAAGTTTCATCAGCTGATTAAAATCACCATTGCCCTCGGTTAGGCAGCGTTTTTCTAAATAAGCAAAATCTGACGCTGGGATAAAGGTATATTGCCAATCGTTTTTTTCCGAGCCGTCTTTATGCGAGGGGTCTTTATCAGAGCCGTCTTTATATGAACATAAATAGCCATATTCAAAGACGGTTGGCGTATTTTTACCCATCAATTATGCGCCCTCAGCCGTCGTTTCATGCAGATCCAGATTGACATCAATTTCATTTTCTTGATGGGCATTTTCGTTTTTAGCCATATCTTGGGAATACATGCCGATATAGGCGTTTTTGTCTTTCCACACCTGATTATCAAACGGTTTTAAACGACATTGTTTGGGTGCATCGCCAAAATCATCAAGCTCAAATCCTTGACCAAATAAGTCCACCAGCGCTTTGTTGCTTAAAAGGGTCTCTTCTACAAACTGCAGGCCCTTCTCGCGCTGATTGTCTCCCAGCACAAGGCGTATTTTCTGCCAATCTTCAAAAAAATATTCTTGTAAAAGCGGAAGGATTTTATGTTGAAATACCCCCACCAGCGCATTAAAAGCCTCTGTTTCGTTATCCGCATCAAGGCACTTTTTGACTGGCATAAAAAAGGCGTGCCCTAAGGTATGCTCTCTGTCATAAAGGATTTCAATGCGTTGGTTCAGGGTTTCAAGCAAGCTTGTGAGGTTGATGCCTTTGACTTGTGCATTTTTTAATTCTTTTGGGTTTGGCATCATCTCAACAAAATCAAAGCGGCGACGCAAAGCGGTGTCCATCATTGCCAGCGAGCGGTCTGCTGTGTTCATCGTGCCGATGATATAAAGGTTGTTTGGGACGGAGAATGTTTTACCTGAGCAAGGAAGGGTTAATTCTATCGCTTCTTTTTGACTCGCACGCTTTGAAGGTTCAATCAAGGTGATAAGCTCTCCAAATATTTTGGAGATATTACCCCGATTGATTTCATCGATGATCAAGACATAGTTATCATTAGGCTGCGGCAATGGATCTTCTGCCCCAATACTTATGTTTTCCATTTTCAATAAATTGAAAACATCTGCAATGGAAAATCGATAAAGTTCATAAATGGTTTTCTGAGTAAAATTCACCCCTCCATTCAGTGCGTGAAAATCAACATTGATATCTGTCACTAACCAATTGACTGCCAACTGATGAGAATAATGCTTATAGTTTGCCGTTCCTTCAGGCGCAAAACGATATTCTCCTGAAACAACGCCCACAGCTTGAACGGTTCGTTTGCTCCCAATACACAAAAGCAAATCTCCCACGGCTACCCGCGCTGAAAATTCGGACAATGAACTTTTCTCGCTCGATCCAAGGCTTTTATAATATGCATTGTCTTCGCGTTGATCAGAGAGTAAATCACCTGTTTCACCCCAGCCGATGGCCGCCAAACCATTTTTTAAACAATATTCTGATGTTTCCGTCTTTCCTGTGCCATCTATTGATATTTTCCAAATGGCGGCGTCTTGCTTTACGTCAAAGGCTTTTCGATAAGATGTACTTTTTGCATCTTCCACAATTGATTTAAATACCCCGTCTTTAATCGGGTAACTTAAATTCCCCTCGTTGTCGCTTTGCGCTCTTAACCCTTCAACAAAATCTTCATAACCGAAGCTTTGATGAAATGTGACAAAGCGGATGCGTTTTTCAGCGATAAGGCCATTGTATTCTTCGAGAAATAACTGACGACGCTCTTCTTCATCCGTCGTTTTAGCCAAAATTTTAGAATAACGCGCATATTCCGCCGCTTTTACCGCCGCTTCAATGGTGTGATAGGTTTTCCCTGTACCCGGCGGGCCGTAAAAAATTTGATTTAGAGGCGCAGGTATAATTTTCAAGTTCTCGCTATTTAAATTTCGCGATGAGAGAGGTAGCTTCTCTGGTGGGAGTTCAGCATTGAAAGGTTTAATTTCAAATCCAAGCCCCCTCGAGCATTGCAAAAATGCCTCAATGTTAAAGATCCCCCATTGATTACTTACATAGACTTGTTTTCCGTCATCGGTGGTCAGAATCTCAGTGTCGTTTATAAAATAACGATTCTCAGCATCATTGCTGTTATTGAAAAGCGCATCGTATTTCTCTTTCGATACGAATACATGCCTTTTACTGCCTGAAAATACAGGGGAGAAGGCGCGTTCTAACATGCTGTAGGTTGCATTTTCGCGTTTGATATAAGCGGCAACGATTGCCCAAACAAGTCGACCTTTCTTGAACGTTTCACCTTGAAATAAATATTGGGTGGTATCTTTTGCCATTTTAAAAATCCTTTTATTTTTCATGAAAAAGCGCGCCAGAAAGCGCGCTTAAAAATGAATAAAGCAATGAATAAGGCCACCCATGATTAGCGCGCCAGATAAATTCATACATATTAATGACACATCCGAAATCATGGGTGGCCGCGTTGTTATTTTGCGGTTTCCAAAATAATCCCATCGAGCCTCTTCTAAAGAGCGCTTCGCGGATAAATTAATCAAGACACCCATGATAAATCGCCGCTATCGCCGCTGTTAAATTTAATTTCAACGACAGATCAAAGTGCCTCACGGCTGATTATATCTATAGATTCTTAACAAAGATGAGAGCGAAAATTTGAACTGGAAATCATGGGTGTCTCGATAAATTTTTGTTTTAACCTTCATTGGTTGTCACCTTCTTCCTTGATTTACTGGGTTTGCTTTTCGTCGATAAGGTTTCGCGCTCGGATTTAATGCGTTTAAGCAGGGCTTTTGCGCTGTTTTCACCGCTGATTAATTCAGGGTTTGCAGTACGCCACTCTTTGGTGAGTTCCCCTCGGAAGGCTTTGGCGAG
>CAMRDW010000181.1 GCA_947041315.1 uncultured Enterovibrio sp. | reverse complement strand
TTCAAGCGCGGTTGTCTCTTGAACGTGCGCATTGTCAAGAGGGGTTTCAAGCGCGGTTGTCTCTTGAACGTGCGCGTTGTCAAGAGGGGTTTCAAGCGCGGTTGTCTCTTGAGCGTTCGTATTGTCAAGAGGGGTTTCAAGCGCGGTTGTCTCTTGAGCGTTCGTATTGTCAAGAGGGGTTTCAAGCGCGGTTGTCTCTTGAACGTGCGCATTGTCAAGAGGGGTTTCAAGCGCGATTGTCTCTTGAGCGAGCGCATTGTCAAGAGGGGTTTCAAGCGCGGTTGTCTCTTGAGCGAGCGCGTCGTCAAGAGGGGTTTGAAGCGCGGACGTCATTTGAACTGCCGGCTCTTCAATGGCGCTTTCTAAGCTTGGGCCCATTTGCAATAAAGGCGCTTTAATGGGGGTCTTTAGAATGGGAACCGCTTGAATGCGCACCTTTTGAATTGGGGAAACCGCCAGATTCAATGCGGGTCTTTCTTTGACCTTATGCGGATGGATTGGTGTGAGGGTTTCTTTTTTCAGTTCAATGATCTCTTCCAATGGAGACGAAGACACGGGCGTATTGGATTCATGGGCGGGCTTTTGAAGAGCTGGGTTGCTTGCCTCATTTGTCGCGTTCGTGATCTCGATTTCATTGGGAGCAGATCCTGATTTTTTAATTTCTTCTTGTGTCTTTATTTCTTGGTTTGGCGTTGTTTTTTGGTCTGTTTTTAGGCTGTCAAAGGAGGCGTTCTTTTGAGGGGCTTTCTCTTGGGCTTTACGTGCTTTTGTTCTCGCAATGGCTGCTGCGATAAGATCTTTGTCATTTTTTGCTTTGTCTTGCGTTGTGGGATCTTGGGTATTTTCCATGGCTTTGAGTCTGGTTTGCGCAGCCTGTTTGTGGCGCTCTTCGCGTTCTTGTTTTTCTCTTAGTAAACGCGCATTGCGTGCATCAAAGCGCTCTTTGGCCAGGATGGCGGCCACTTTATCGGCTTCTTCCTCTCTGATGTTGGCTTTGGCGTGCTGATAATATTGCACCAAGGGGATGTCACTTGGACAGACATAGGCACAAGCGCCACATTCGATACAATCGAACAAATTATAATGCTGGCATTTTTCGAAATCCTGATCTTTTGCATACCAGAAAAGTTGTTGAGGCAGCAAGGTTGCAGGACACACATCAGCGCACGCACTGCAACGAATGCAATTTAGCTCTTCTTTTTTTATAGGCAGTTCTTTGTGACTTGGGAGCAAAATACAATTGGTTAATTTAGACAAAGGGATGTCAGTTCGCGGAAGAGAAAAGCCCATCATCGGACCACCAATAATAATCCGGTTGTATTTGTCACTCGCTTGATAGCCGTGCTTTTCAAGTAAAAAATCAATGGGGGTTCCCAGCAAAGCCCAGCGATTTCGTTGTTTTGTAAGGCGTGAACCCGTCATGGTGACCACCCGTTGAATTAAAGGCTCACCATCGGCAACGGCACGTTTAATCGCATAAATTGTGGCCATGTTTTGTACCATCACACCGATGGCGGTTGGGATGGCGTTTGAGGGAACCTCTTTGCCTGTTATGAGTTGGATTAGCTGCTTTTCGCCCCCGGAAGGGTATTTGGTGGGGACCACTTGAACAATGATGTCTGGTTTTTCCACGATGGCTTGCTTTAAGGCGAGGATTGCTTCTGGTTTATTGTCTTCAACCGCCAGTACCGTCAATGAGGGGTCGACAATGTGACGTAAAATTTCAATGCCTTCGATGATCTCTTTTGCATGTTCTCGCATCAAGCGATCGTCTGCTGTGATATAGGGTTCACATTCGGCGCCATTAATAATGAGGATCGCGGTTCTTGCTAAGGCCGTTTGCAGTTTTTTTGCAACAGGAAATCCAGCCCCTCCCATACCTGCTATTCCCATGTTCCTAATGTGGTTAATGAGTTGCTCTGGGGAGGAATGTAAATAATCAGGTATTTTTTTTCTCTTTATCCATTCATCTTTAAAGTCAGGTTGAATGATGATACAGGTTTCGGGTTGTCCTGAGGGGGTGGGGACATTTTTTTGGGCAATGTCAACCACGGTGCCAGACGTCGGGGCATGAACAGGAACGCATTGTAAAAGGAAAGATTGTGTTAGAGGTTGACCTTTAAGCACATGCTCACCAATGCTGACCAATACATCCCCGCTTGTGCCCTTATGTTGTCTTAAAGGCAAAATGATTTCATTCGGAATGTCGTAAGGTAAAATAGTGTCTTCGCTGGATTGACGTTTATTTTCTAATGGATGGATCCCGCCATGAAAGTCCCAGACTAGCCCGTGTTTTATTTGTTCTATAAGATTTATCATACCGGCTTTTTCCCGTTTTCTTCTTCGTCTGAAATGTTAACCACAGCGATGGTATTTGAACTTGATCCCCAGAGGTTATAAGGGGACGGTTTAGGGCGCATTTCTATGCAATTGGTAGGGCAGGGTGCGACACACAGATCACATCCCGTGCATTCGTCTTTAATGACGGTGTGCATCGCTTTGGTGCTTCCTACAATGGCATCAACTGGACAGGCTTGAATGCATTTTGTGCAACCGATGCAGTCTTTTTCATGAATGTACGCCACTTTCTTGATGTTTTTCATTTCGTCACAAGGGGGCTCAGTGGCCTCAACCCCCATCAAATTGGCCAGTTTTTCGATGCAGGCTTGTCCACCTGGCGGGCATTTATTGATGCTGTCCCCATTGGCAATGGCTTCTGCATAGGGACGACATCCAGGATACCCACATTGCCCACATTGGGTTTGTGGTAAAATGGCATCAATTTGATCGACAATAGGATCGCTTTCAACTTTGAATTTGATAGAAGACAATCCCAATAACAAGCCAAAAAGCAAAGCAAGGACCGGGACCGCAAAAAAAGCGATGTAGAGCTCTAACATCAGGGTTTCACCAAACCAGTAAAGCCCATAAAGGCAAGGGACATTAAACCCGCAGTGATCATCGCAATAGACGCCCCGCGAAAAGGCTGCGGTACGTCTGCGGCGGCAATGCGTTCTCTTAGCGAAGCAAACAATATCAATACAAAAGAAAAGCCAACAGCGGCGCTGAATCCGTAAACGATGGATTCAATAAAATTGTGTTTGGCATTGACATTGAGTAAAGCAACCCCGAGTACGGCGCAATTTGTGGTGATCAAGGGCAAAAAAATCCCCAATAATCGATAGAGTGTCGGGCTTGTTTTATGCACAAGCATTTCAGTAAATTGAACCACAACTGCGATAACCAGGATAAAACTCAAGGTGCGTAAATACACAAGACCCAAGGGAGCCAGTAAGTAATTCTCAATCAAATAACTACAGACCGATGCGAGGGTTAAAACAAAGGTGGTAGCCAGTCCCATTCCGATGGCTGATTCTAGCTTCTTTGAAACCCCCATAAAAGGGCAAAGACCGAGAAACTTAACAAGCACGAAGTTGTTGACAAGGACAGTACCCAGAAGTAGCAATAAATAGTCAGTCACGGCATTATCTAATTTGTTAAACAGATTTACTTATTATCAAACTTTGTAGCCTCTATAACAATAGATACTCGAATCGAGTATGAATTTTTGTATGAAACAGAAAGAATATGAGACGACGGGAGTCGATTTGATTTATCGCAGCTTATTAGATAAAAGGAATATACAAAAGAGATATTTTTAATTATTAAAGGTTAAGGTTTATTGCATTGAAATTAAAGGGAAATGTTCTTTGGTGGATTGAAATAAAGAGGGGATCTGAAAAGATGGCTCCTCCAACTGGACTCGAACCAGTGACATACGGATTAACAGTCCGGCGTTCTACCAACTGAACTATGGAGGAAGGGGTTTATTGGCATCTTTAAAATTGAAATGAGATGGCTCCCCAGACTGGACTCGAACCAGTGACATACGGATTAACAGTCCGCCGTTCTACCAACTGAACTACAGGGGAATTCCTCAAATCGGAGCGAATCTTATCTATCTCTGTAAGGGGTGTCAATCATTGCCATTCAATTAAATGAAAATCACGGTGCGTTTGGTTACTTGGCGTACAAGGTGGGTCTTTTTTATTCAGAACCTCTTTTTAATTGACTTAAAAAGAACAAGGCGCCCGCGACCACAACAACCGAAGGTCCGGCCGGGGTGTCTTTAAACCAGGAAAGCCCCATTCCCCCAAAAACGGAACAGACACCAAATAGACTGGCTAAAATTGCCATTTTTTCTGGGCTTGTGGAAAAACGACGGGCGGTTGCCGCCGGAATGATCAACAAAGAGGTGATGATGAGCGCCCCGACAAATTTAATTGAAAGGGCGATAACAAGGGCCACCATGAGCATCAATATAAGCTTTAAGCCAGCAACAGGATACCCGTCCACTTTGGCCATGTCTTCATCTACCGTGATGGCAAGAAGCGGGGTCCAAAGTTTAAATAAGAGAAAGGAAATCAAGGCGCTTCCTGATGCAATCCAAGCAAGATCAGACGAAGAAACAGACAGAAGATCCCCAAATAAATAGGCCATCAGATCAATGCGCAAGTTGTCAATAAAACTGATGGCAACAAGCCCTAGAGAAAGAGAGGTGTGTGCGATGATCCCCAATAAGGTGTCGCTTGAAACTGCGTTTTTTCTTTGAAGGGCAACCAGCAAACCGGCAACACAGAAGCAACTGACGATGAGCGCAAAATGGAGGTTAACCTGAAGTGCAAAACCGATGGCCAGCCCAAGGAGTGAAGCATGGGCAAGGGTGTCGCCAAAATAGGCCATTTTTCGCCAGACCACAAAAGCCCCTAAAGGGCCTGCGGCGGCGGCAATACAGAATCCGGCAAGAAGAGGAAGGAGGAGAAATTCGAACATTTAATGATCCTCATGTTGGCAGGGGGCGAGGGGGTGCCCTGCTAAATCATGCTGGTGGTTGTGATGGTGGTGATAAAGCGCGAGCTGTTGGCTTTCTCTTAAACCAAAAAGGGCCACAAATTCAGGATGAGAATGAATGGACTCGGGCTCGCCTGAGCAGCAAATATGATGTTGGAAACAAATGACTTCGTCTGTTTTTGCCATGACCAAATGTAAATCGTGAGACACCATTAAAATGCCGCATTGCAAGGTTTCTTTTAGTTTTCCAATCAAGTTATAAAGTTCAAGTTGTCCTGAAACATCGACACCTTGAACGGGTTCATCAAGCACAAGCAAATCAGGTTTTTTCAAAACAGCGCAAGCAAGCAAAATACGTTGTGTTTCTCCGCCTGAAAGTGTGTGCAAATTGGCCTTGAGTAACGCCGTCGCACCCAGTAAGGCCAATGCCTCATCAATGGCCTCTGGTGTTGCGCCATGGGTCAGCTTCAAAAAACGGTCAACCTTTAAGGGTAAATTTTCATTGAGCTTGAGCTTTTGAGGAACATAGCCAATTTTTAAGTGGGCTTGACGCTGGATCTTGCCCTGAGTCGGGGAAATTAAACCCACCAAGGTTTTAACCAGTGTTGACTTTCCTGCGCCATTGGGACCGATAAGGGTCGTGATTTTATTTCTGTAAAGAGAAAACGATACCTTATCAAGGACGTGTCGTCCGTCAAAAACAACAGAAACGCGGTTCAATGTAATGAGTGGTGTGGACATAAATCAAGCGTGGCGTTTAAAAGGGAATCCTTTATCATACCATGTCCTGTCAATGAATAATCAATTTCTAAGGGTGCTTTATATGCGATATTTTTTTATTTTTATCTTGTTTTTATTCGGGAACTTCAGTGTGTTCCCGAGCTTGGCAAAACCTCTCATTGTGACCAGCATTAAACCCATCGGTTTAATCGCCCAAGATATTGCGGGTGATTTGGCTTTTGTGGATGTTTTGTTATCAGAGAATGCCTCCCCCCACGACTACGCGTTAAAACCTTCAGATATTCAATTATTACAATCTGCATCCCTTGTTTTTTGGGTGGGCCCAGAGGTGGAATCCTTTTTGACCAAGGTGCTTAAAAAGAATCCACAAGCGGTTCAGCTTACAGCTTATCCTGGAATGCCATTACGGCAATACGCATCCAAAGGGGGGCATGATCACGAGGAAGAGGAGAAAGGGCATTCGCACGATACAGGGGTCGATGGGCATATTTGGTTAGGCACCTTGCAAAGTAAAGTCATTGCAAAAGCGATGGCATCAAAACTGATTGAAATTGATCCTGAAAATAAAGCCAGCTATGAAAAAAATCTGGCTTTTTTTATCAAAGAAGTGGATGAGGCTCAAAAAGAAATTCAAGAAACATTGGATAGGTTGAAGGTTTTACCTTCAACGCCGTCTTTATTATCCGCGTCTTCAAAAAAACACCCTCCTTCAAAGCAGAAAGGGTATTTTTTATTTCATGATGGGTACGGGTATTTCGAAGCGGTTTTTAACCTTAAACCCTCAGGGCATATTACTTTGACACCAGAGCGTAAAGCGGGAGCTCGAACCTTGGTTGCTATTCGTACCGCCTTAAAAAACAAAGAGGCGGTGTGTGTGTTTTCTGAATCTCAATTTAATCCTGCCACGGTGGAAAGTGTGACAAAAGGCACCCAAACGAAAGTGGTTCTTTTAGATCCCATGGGGCAAAATTTAACCCTTAAAAAGCACCGTTATGTGGACTTTTTAAAGGCCATTGGAAAAAGTTATCAAGTCTGTTTTGATGCCACCGCGGTTTAAAAATGAAAAAACAGGGGAGGGCGATTGCATGAAATTTTCTTTTTTATTTTTCGTGCTTTAAAAGAACGCTTTGTTTTTTTGTGGATCAGGCATCCGTGGAATCAGGACGTCCAGTATCTCCAGTATCTCC
>CAMRDW010000180.1 GCA_947041315.1 uncultured Enterovibrio sp. | reverse complement strand
ACTCATCATCACTAGACTCATCATCACTAAAATCATTAAGGCGATCACTCAGATCCTCGAATGAATTAGCTGGATAACAATTATCATTATCACCACCATCATCGTGAGTACTAACTGATGTACTTGCCTCAACACAAAAATCAGACTTTTTATCTGTATCTGTATCTGTATTTGTATCTGTATTTGTATCTGTATTTGTATCTGTATTTGTATCTGTATTTGTTTCAAAATTTTCACTTGTATATAAATCCGCATTTTCGCTTTGAGGGCTTACATGATCGTCCTGATCTAAAGTCATTCTTGCTTGCTCAACTATAAATCGAACCTTCTTTTTTTCTTTTTGACTCGGTTCAGAATGCTTCTTGTGGTCATCTCTACAGTTACTCTCTTTGTTACTCTCTTTGTTACTCTCTTTGTTACTCTCTTTGTTACGCTTTTTCTTAGGCGGGCTGTTTATGTTAGTATTCTTTTCCGTTATGACTCTCAGTGCTGCGGATGCCTCATCTTCTTCTAAAGCATTTTCGCTATCAACTAAAGAATCTATATTGCGAGCAAAATACAAACGGAGCTCTCTTACTGTTTCTGGAGAGATCGTTGAAAGGCGTTTTTTCGTTTCTTTATACCTCTGAACATGTGAATATGCATATAAAACTAGATATATCCTGTTTTCAATAGTGATCTCAGGCTCTGTATTTAAAATAATCGAAATTTCCCCACTCCACTCAAGTACCTCTTCGTGATGCGCAAATAAGAACAGAGCTAAGCATTCTCTATCCCTATCAAGCCTTTCTTTTTTTTCTTTTTCCCTTTCTTCTTGAGTGGAGTTGTCTTGGGGCGCTTCAAGCGATCTTCTTATAGCGGCATCGATATCCGCTTGTTCATCTGCAGAAATGACGTTTTCATTACTTATGGTTTCAACTGTTGGCGATTGAGGCGGTGTTATGATAGACGGCACTTCAGGCGGTGTTATGATAGCGGCATCGATATTCGCTTCTTCATCTGCAGAAATGACGTTTTCATTACTTATGATGTCAACTGTTGGCGATTGAGGCGGTGTTATGATAGACGGCACTTCAGTCGGTGTTATTGAAGTTCTCCGCTGGTGCGAAAGTCCACGTGCCTCATGAATCATTTGCGCAGCTGTGCTTCTATCCGTGGGGCTGAGTAAGTCTGGTGACACTTGAAAAACAGATGCTAACTCTTGCGTTAATGTATTTAAATCGGTGGGAGGAGGAGGCAGGAGATCGAGACGCTGATTCTCTTGAAGACCTGATCGTCTAGAAAAAACAATCTCAGGCCTCACAGATCCTCTCGCTCTCCTTATCGCTCCGCTCTGTCTTGCATCAGGTGTTTCATCTCTCACCTGATTTGGAAGCTCAAGGCTTGGCGACAGAGGAAGAGCAGACGTCTGTGCTTGGATGGGGCTAAATTGCAATGAGCGCCCTGTTAATCTGGGGTTCGGTGATACAGGGCTTATTCGCTCGCTTGAATAAGCTAAACCACGAGGAGGTCGAGTCTGCGGAGGAGGATTCGTATTTTCTTTGAGCCGATTAAAACGGGAAAGAAAAGAAGAAAGTCCTTGTCTTAAATTGGGGTGCATTTTCCCTAACTCATCAACCTCATTCTTCACCCCCTCACTAATCAATTGAAATTTAAAGATAAGATTTTTCTTTGTCTTAGTCTTAAGCGGAGCACTCGCTTCCATACTGGCGTTATCTTGCGTCAAATGCCTCTGTCGCCGGTTTAATCCTTGTTCTGTATTTGCCCCCTCCAAGACAGCAGAAGGTAAAGGGGACACTGCTTCTGTTTGAGGGGAAATCGATGCTGCGGGCTCTTGAGGAGGCGATGTTTGATATCTGCTTCGCATTTGAGAGAGTAGACCTTCAACGGGAAGATTTGGCTCTTGAGGACGTTCGGCTTGACCTCCCGCTGCTGGCGCAGAAGGAAGTGTGTCTGAAAGCGGACCTCTTGGTGGAGATTCGATTAAAGGTTGCGCTTGAACGAGCGCCGGTTGAAGGGCTTGGTTCTGCGCAAGATCAACTGGCACTGGAACTTGATTCGTATAAGGCTGAGCGGAAGATGAAGAACCAGTTCTAATGTTATTCTCCGAATTGTAAACTCTCCTTATTGGCAGATTCTCCGTCCTCTCTGCTACTGTTCTTGTTATTATCGAGAGGAGCCTGAAAAACGCATTTGTTGGAGTGCGCATAATTAATGCCTTCGTGATGATTAAATATATTTTTTAATGGAGTTATGTCTATACCAAAGACACTTGTAAGATGCGCGCCTGCGGCAAACGAGTGAAGGCCCTGAGCATAGAGAAACTCTGTGATTGATCTTAAACGAAAGCAGAAAACACCCACGCAGTTTAAAAGGCGACGGGTATATCTCTAAATTCACCTTTATTTATTCACAAACCGAATCTGCAATTACAAAACATAGATTAAAGATATTTAAAATAAAGGAATTGCCTCTTTTCTATGGCGCTTACTTTATCATTTCAGACAAAATAGAATACTTAGATTCAAATATACCCAAGGCGCTTGAAGTTGCATATAGCTGGCAAGCAAGTAAGTAAATCCTTTGAGCATAGAGCCACAGTGTGATTGGATTAAACGAGCCTAACACCCGGCTAGATTCAAAGGTGACGAGTATAATAAATGCATAACCACATCGCGCATATACCCAAATCATTTTAAATTTCTGATTAACACATTGGGCGGCAAATAAATGAAGCACTTGAGCAAAAAGGGCTCTGTGACTGAATTTTAATAATGCAGCAAACAACCCTGCTCTTTCAAAGGAACTGACTGAAAAAGAAAACCTTAAAGAGTCCGTTGAAATTGAGAAATAACACCCATTCCAATAAGTGCTTAACCAGAAATTACGCAGTCAAAATCACGGAGAACATGGCTGAAATTTTTGATAATGCCTTATTCTCATTGAGAAATTCAAAACGATGTTATAACTTGAAGATGCGCGCCTGCAGCAAACGAGTGAAGGCCCTGAGCATCGTTCTACTCTGTGATTGGCTTGAGCGAGCGTAGCCAACACCCACGCAGTTTCAAAGGCGACGGGTATATACCCCAGAGATTTGACGTTACAAGCAGGTAGAAAGGGCGAAAAGCCATTAAGTAAAGGGGGATTTTACACTTGGGTTTTGAGCATTTTGTCGTCTTAATAGAGAAAATTCACGCTTTGTTTTATTTTGGTTCTGAGGCCTTTTTCAAGCCCGATACCGGCTTCGCGATTAACTCAAGCTAGACTGTGTATTTTTGAACACGATGTGTGTGAACATCTACACATTTATCAACTCGATTTAAAGAGGTTTCATTTTTTGGCTGACGATGAAAAAGACGTTGAAACCAGGTTCTTTTTGAAGGAAGGACAAGGTAATTAAAGTGAACACTGTCGTTGTGCCGAACCTAAATACAGACCGTTTCCATTCTTTCTCCAGAGGCCGTAACATGGGTTACTTTCAAACATTGATTAGGTAATTCACAGTTTGAATGATTACAATCCCGTTCTGTTATGAAATTTTTATTCATCAAATAGCTTGTCGGTTTCATGTCGTTGCTCTAAGTCGTTTTCAGGCGCTTATACCCAAACATATTCAGATACGAGTCTCCCCTGATGCGAATGTATCCTGTCAATTTACAGTGAAGAATCTCCCATTAAAAGCAATAAATAGCATATACCCAAGAGGCTTGAAGATGCGCGCCTGCGGTAAACGAGTGAAGGACCTGAACATAGATCTACTCTGTGATTGATCTTAAGCGAGAGCTGCCAACATCCACGCAATTTCAAAGGAGGCGGGTACAAGGACAAACAAGGCTATTGCGCGATTTTGTTTTTATTCATAGAGTCTTCTTTGAGCATTTTGAGAGCGTCGGCTTGACCGAACACTTCGGCGAATTGCGTTAAATTAAGACCCGCTTTATTTTTAGAATCCTCATAAGCACACTTTTTTTTATACAACATTTTAGCAATTTGAATTTCTCCTTTTAGCAATGCTCCCAATAATGCTGTATTTCCTCTTTTATCTTCAATACATGCATTCGCACCTTCATTTAAAAGAAGTTGAACGGTCTCTTTATGTCCTTGGTAAGCTGCAACCATTAGCGCGGTGTAACTTTTTGCGTTTTTTTCATTGATCGGAAATCCTGAATCAATGAATTTAATAATCACTTCGTTATTTGCTGTTCTCGCTGCATCAAAAAATAACGATATTAATTCTTTATAACTTTCTTGAAGTGTCAGATCATCACTTGATGCTCTCGAATTCGTAGATAAAGATAAAAAGAAAATACAAAAAAACATTCTAATCATTGTTTTCAATGTTTAAATCCTTATTTTATGTCAATTAATAACGACACCCTAAGTAATTGAGATGATGCGTAGCCCCCTCGAAATGAAGCTCCTCAACATAGATAGACTCTGTGATTGGGCGCAGCGAGCCTAAAGCAACACCCACGCAGCTTCAAAGGTGACGGGTATATTTATAAGATTGAATAGAGTTGGCTCATTGTTTTATTGTTTTGATGACTTCTTTTAAAGAAACATTTACTTGCTTCGCTAAGCGAGTACCATATTCCTTGTCTGCCTGATAAAAATAACTGACCATTTTAGTCTTAACCTCTTTATTTCTGACCTGATTAAGATCTCCTCCAAGATTCATAATAAGATCATTTTTATCTTCTTTTGTGAGTGACCGATAAAATATTCCAGCTTGATAAAAGTCTCTTTCTTTTCCTATTTTCTTTTGTTGCACGGTACCCGAAATAATTGTTTCAACCGCTTTTGATGATTTATCTTCTATCAACTTTATTTTTCTGCTGGGTTCATAATTAACATCGGATTTTATCATCGTATTGTTGCTTACCCCTTCTTGATTATAATTATTCACCTCCGCTAAAGGGCGGTTAATCGGTAATTGAAAGAGATTTACACCTAAACGATATAATTGAGTATCTGCATAAGCAAATAAACGCCCTTGAAGCAGACGGTCTTCTGAGGGTTCAATACCCGGGATCAAATTGGAAGGTGCGAATGCGGATTGTTCTGTATCCAAGAAAAAATTATCAGGGACACGGTTTAAGATCATGGTTCCCACTTTTTGTTCTGGAACATTTAACCACTGCTTTGTTGCATCTAAACCGTTATAGCCCAAGTTATTAAGCTCACTTGGCGACAATATTTTTACATACAAATCCCATTTGGGGTATTTGCCAGCCTTGATTTGAGTATAAAGATCCTTCGTCATATGATTAAAATCTTTACTTTGCATTTCAATCACTTCTTTAGGCCTTAAATTTTTAACGCCTTGCTGGCTTTTCCACTGAAATTTAACATATTTCACCTCCCCCTTCTTGTTTATCCATTTATACGCATGAACGCCAAAACCATCCATAGTACGATAACTTTCAGGTGTTCCCTTATTGGTATAAAGCTGTGTCAACATGTGCGTTGAGCTGGGCTGCAAACTAAAGAAATCGAAAAACCGATTCGGATCTTGAAGATTGGTGATAGGCGATGGTTTCAAAGAATGCACCATATCAGGAAATTTCATCGCATCACGAATAAAAAAGACAGGCAAACTATTACCCACTAAATCCCAATTCCCTTTTTGCGTGTAAAATTTGGTCGCAAATCCGCGTGGATCGCGTAAGGTTTCAGGGGAGCCTTTTGAGTGAACAACCGAAGAAAAGCGAACAAAAACAGGCGTGATTTTATTTTTAGCTCCAAAAGGCTCTGCCATCGTCAAATCGTTAAAATTGCCATCTGAAATAAATTCACCATGAGCGCCTGTTCCACGCGCATGAACCACACGCTCAGGAATTCGCTCTCTCGCAAAACGTTGAAGCTTTTGTATCAAATGAACGTCTTGAAGCAATACGCTTCCTGTATCACCCGCCGTAATTGAATTTTGATTATCTCCAACTGGCGCGCCATTGTCTTGCGTGATTGTTTTTGCGTATAAAGGTAAACAGGCGAACCCTATCGAAATAAACAATATGTTTTTTGCGATTTTCATATTTTCTCCTTTCAAGCCCTTAACGGATATGCACATTTCAAAAAATAAGAACCTTTTTATTTATTTGAAAATATCCTCATAGAGAAAACCTGTACAATCACTTATAACTATCTCTTTAATAGAAATAATCAATGAAATTTAATATCAATATATCCTCTCATGCACACAGAAAAGCCCTCTGTGTTTTGCTGCATATAAAGAATAAAAAACACACCTTCAAAGATGAGGGGAACACCCAAAATATATGAAACCCATCTCATGCAACAGTCACCCGATATTACCCAGGAAAAATCACCCAATATTGGCTGCGATAGGTATACCCAAAAGAATTGAAGATGCGCGCCTGCGCCAAGCGAGTGAAGCCCCTGAGCATAGATAGAGTCTGTGATTGGGCTGAACGCGCGTAGCCCTGTCTCTTAGTCACATCTCAAACTAAAACGCCAAAAATCATTGGATCTCATTCTACTTATTCATATAACAGAACATCTATATTGGAATGCATCTATTTAATTGATATCTGTTTGATTAAGAGGTCCTGATATCCCTTTAATTAACCGGATCCATTTTGCTCTAACTGAAGTTTCGACTGATAAATAAGCGATTCGAACAATAATCAGTCAGAATTAGATTCGAAAAGATGTGACTAAGAGACAGCGCGTAGCCAACATGCAGGCAGAGTCAAATGCGAGGGGGCTATCACCGCATTTTATAAATTAAACTTTTCTATAAAATGTCAATCTCATCAAGAA
>CAMRDW010000179.1 GCA_947041315.1 uncultured Enterovibrio sp. | reverse complement strand
CCGCTTCAAAGACGAGGGATATTTCGGTTATTTCAAGCAACAAAATGATCAAGGATTGACAAAGATCCCTCTTACAACAAACAAAAAGACAGACAAAAAAAGGGACTCAAGGTCCCTTCTTTATATAATTTGTATTTGCGTTAAAAATTAATCATCCGCTTCAATTTCTCTTGCGATGTATCTGTTATTCATGATCACGCCTTCTACATCAAGCCGTAAACCGTCCATTTGACTAGGATCTACATTTTCAAATTCAGTCGAAGAATCAATAGAAATGTTTCTGTTTTGACCATTACATCTCATGTTAAAAGAGGCTGCAGTGCTGTTTAAAACAATCCCAAAGCATTCAAATTCAAAGCCTTCCCATACATCATCAAAATCGTCTTCAAATTCCACTTCACGGGCATATTGCTTGCCGTTTGAGTTATAAAGAGAAACTTCAACTTGACGGCCTGGTTTTAGCATCCCTTTGTTTCCGCCATCAAATGAGGTGGTGCTGGTCAGTTGAATTTTACCGCGGTGGTTTAACTCAAAAGCGGTTCCGTTTTTTGCCACCCAGGTGACGATTCCTTGAAGTTCGACTTCCCCAATGAGATCATCGAAATCAAAATCATAGGATTCATTCTCAATTTTGCTTGCTTGAAATCCGTCGCTTGAATATCGGCCGTCAACTTCCACCCAATAACCCACTTTAGGCGAAGTTAAACCCTCTAATTGAGTGCTTGCATCATGGCTCACAGTGACACCATTGATTGTAAAGGTGCTTGCATTCTCATCCACATCGGTGATCTTGCCTTCAATTTCAGCGAGGGCATAAAGGGCCGGATTTTGAATTTGAACAACAGAGGTCACGCGGTTTCCGCCAGACTGATCTGGGCGGCTTGAAACCGCCACCCACTGCCCGTTTTGGATCTGGTCGCTGATCCCGACAAAGGTCAATGCCATCCCATTCACGGTGAAGGTGCCAGTAACATGATTGATGTTTTGAATTTCTCCGCTCACTGTCGGCTCAAGCGATAAATCGACTCCGGCTTGACGCTGAAGTGAACTATTTCTCACTTTTACATTCATATTAGTTTGGAGATCGGAGAATTCTAAAGGCACACTGGCGTAAGCAATTTTACTGACGGGATACCAAACGCCGTTTACATTCACCGTTTTATTTTCTGGGTTGATATTTTGAATCGCACCTACTGCCGCAGCGGGTGTAACGCCAGGAGAAACGCCCGCGTTTGTATTCCCGTTATTACCATCGTTACAACCCGTCAACAGTACGGCGACTACGCTACAGATTAAATGTTTTTTCATTGTTTTCCGCCCATTCAGTAAGTGATTTTGTTTTGATAGCAAGCACGCTACCGCAACGAACGTGAAGCAAACGTGAAATAAAAAGGTCAAATATGAACATTCTTGTTGTGGAGGATAATTCTGACATTGCAGAAGCAATTGGTGACTATCTTTCTTTACTCGATTATTTTTTAGATTATGCAGTGAATGGCAAAGCGGCTATCGCCCTTATCGAAAAAGGGGCTTATTATGATGTCATTATTATGGATATCATGATGCCCAAAATGGATGGTATCGCAGCCGTCACCTACCTTCGAGAAGAACTCTTTTGTAATATCCCTGTCCTATTTTTAACTGGCAAAGATACTTTACAAGATAAAACCGAGGCATTTAACGCAGGCGGAGACGATTACCTACTCAAACCCTTCGCATTAGAAGAGCTTGCCCTTCGAGTACAAGCCCTTGCTAAAAGAGGGCATCGACAAGACGTCGGCACACTCTCTTTTGCTTCACTCACCATGAATATGAAAACAATGGAAGTTCAACAAGATGGTGTTCCCATAAAATTAAATCGCATTCAAACTGATATTCTGAAATTACTCATAAAGCGCGCCCCCTCTTTGGTTTCACGTAACGAAATAACAGCCACCATTTGGGGTGATAATGTACCCGGAAGTGATGCTTTGCGCAGCCATATCTACAGCCTTCGCACTGCTTTAAATACCGGAAAATCACGATTAGAGACCGTTCATGGACAAGGTTATAGACTTAAATCAGACTAATTTGCCAAGCGTATTTCGATTAATTAAAATAATATTCATCAGTTTTAGCGTTATTATTTTCTTATTATTTTCTACCCTCATTTATATTTCAGAAAATGAATTCGAAAAAATCAGTCTCGAGCACTGGCTGAGAACTGAATCAGACTATTTCACGAAAAACTATGCTCAACAAGGAGAAAAAACACCGCCCCCCAATGCGGAACAATTTGATTTTTATTGGAGCGAACAATCTATTCCCGCTTGGCTGAATCAATTTCAGGTGAATGCATTTTATGAACATATGATTGAAGATGAAGATAAACATTTTATTGTCTCGTCTCATCCTTCAGGAAAAGGAAAAATGTACATTATATTCAAGAATGACATGGATGACTTTCTTGATGGGTATGAAAGTGAGCTCTATAAATCGATTCTCTTCATTGGCTTATTTCTTTTTTTATGTGTCGTTTTGATTGTTTTATATTTTATTTATGTTATTTCACGCCCCTTTAATGAAATCATTGAAAAAATAAAAAACATGCCTCCAAATAAACCTATTTTTATCGCCGACTCACCATTTTATGAAACAAGAAAGATTGAAACCAGCTTGCTTGAAAGTAAAATCACCATTGATCGCAATTTTACGAGAGAGCAAGAAGTCAGTCGTTTCACTTCACATGAATTAAAAACACCTATTTCCGTCATTCAAGCCTCTATCGAGTTATTGGCGAAGCTCGAAAAGACATCAAGGATTGCAAATAAAGCCATCGTTCGCATCCAAAACGCATGCACCGAAATGCACATACTTACAGAAACTTTTTTACTGATAGGTAAAAACGAAATAGAGGAAGAGTATTTTCAAAATTGTTCCTTAAGTGACATTCTTATCGCTCAAGTCATCCAATTTCAACCCACGTTATCACGACATGAGATCAAGCTAGCGATAAATATACAAAATAATATACGCATCAAGTCTCCTGCTCAGTTCATCATCATCATCATTCAAAATTTAATGCGTAATGCCATTGTTTATGGCGACAATTTAATAAAAATCAATGTTTCGAATAATCAATTAACAATGATAAATACCATAGATAGAAGCTCAGAAAAACATTATGGATATGGTTGTGGTTTAGTGATCATTGAACGTATTTGCGAAAAAATGAACTGGCATTTCAAAACACAAAAAGATGAACATGAATTTTCAGCGTCAATCACTTTTATATCCCCAAAGTAATTGAAAATGCGTGTAGGCACCAAACGAATGAAACCCCGTCAGCATCAATGGACTCTCTGATTGAGCGAAATGAGCGCAGCCAACACCCACGCAGGTTCAGCGACGGATACAAGACCCGCAGAAAACACACAAGAGACTTTCAAATAAAAGGGGATATTCGGTTGTCACTGTTCATTTAGCGCGCGGTCATTATAATAAGCTCAGAATGTAACCCAGCGCCTTACGAATGCGCACGAAAAACGTCAAAGGGGCTCATGTGTTGCATAAAAATAAACTGATCATCAAACACCTTGGATTGCAACCCTACTCCCCTGTGTTAGAGGCGATGCATCGCTTTACTGATCTTCGAACCCAAGAGACCACAGATGAAATTTGGTTGCTTGAGCATGATCCCGTGTTCACTCAAGGCCAAGCAGGAAAAGCCCAACATTTACTGGCAACAGGGAACATTCCCATCATACAAAGCAACCGAGGAGGGCAAGTCACCTATCATGGACCAGGCCAGCAAATCGCTTATCTGCTCATTGATTTAAAAAGAAAAAAAATGGGTGTTCGAGATCTCGTCACACACACAGAAAATGCAATTATTGACACATTGCAGCATTTTAATTTAACAGCAAAAGCCAAACCCGACGCCCCTGGGGTGTACATCAATGAGAGCAAAATTTGCTCTTTGGGCTTTCGAATTCGACGAGGCTGTTCCTTCCATGGTTTGGCCTTAAATGTCAATATGGACTTATCGCCTTTTCTTCGTATTAATCCTTGTGGTTATGCTGGAATGAAAATGACACAAACAGCAGATTTAAACGGCCCAACATCACTGACAACCTTGTCTCCTGTGTTAATAGAAAAACTGACTTTGCACCTTGGCTATCATGAGGTCGAGTCCCAAACAAAAAGCGACCTAAAATGAGCAAGCAAAATAAAATGACACAGATCCCCATTAAAAATATCCCATCAGAAAAAAGACAGAGCCTTCCAAAACCGGCTTGGATGAAAATTAAGCTTCCCTCAAGTACGCAGCGTATCCAAGAAATAAAAGCCGCCATGCGTAAACATAATTTGCACTCCGTTTGTGAAGAAGCGTCTTGCCCGAATTTAGCGGAATGTTTTAATCATGGCACTGCAACCTTTATGATTTTAGGGGCGATTTGTACCCGTCGATGCCCCTTCTGTGATGTCGGACATGGTCGCCCACTCGTCCCTGATCCAGAGGAGCCTTTGCATTTAGCCCAAACCATCCAAGACATGAAGCTCAAATATGTTGTCATTACATCGGTTGACCGTGATGATTTACGTGACGGTGGCGCCGAACATTTTGCCGAATGCATCCGCGAAATTCGCAGACTCAGCCCCACAATCAGAATAGAAACTCTGGTGCCTGATTTTCGAGGTCGAATGGAAAAAGCCTTGGCGATTTTAAATACAAACCCGCCAGATGTATTCAACCACAATTTAGAGACCGCCCCTCATTTTTATAAGAAAGTCCGTCCCGGCGCAAATTACCAAGGCTCCCTTTTATTATTAAAAACCTTTGGAGAAATGCACCCAGACATCCCCACAAAATCAGGGTTAATGATGGGCCTTGGAGAAACAAAAGAAGATATCGTTCAAGTTCTTACCGATTTGCGTGCACACGGCGTCACCATGCTGACCTTGGGTCAATATTTAGCGCCAAGCGCCTCTCATCTCCCGGTGGAACGCTACATCCCCCCTTCCGAATTTGATGAACTCAAGCAGATTGCACTGGATCTGGGCTTCACCCATGCCGCATGCGGCCCTTTTGTTCGCTCCTCTTATCATGCTGATATGCAAGCACAAGGCCTTGAAGTTAAATAATCCAAAGCCCCCTCCCCCTTTACAAAAAAGCAGAGGCGCCTTTTTCTGCTTTTTTTGTCTGTCTCAATTGTGAAATTTCACCTTTCAACGTAAAATTTCTCACCCATTCAAACAGAGCCTTTCTCTATGAACCCAGCGCCTTCTTTACATCAAGAACGTTTCATTAAAATCATCACCGACCCTCATTTGTCTCCCAAACAAAAAAACCTCTGGCTTACCGTCGAAGCCGAAGCCGCTTTGCCTTCCCTTCCGGTTTCAAAAGCCGTATCAAGGGCAATGAAAGAAGGCGTCCTCTGTGATATGTTTGAAGGAAATGCCCCCTTTAAGCCCCGTTATGTTTTGCCAGACTACGCCAAATTTTTAAAAAATGGATCCGCCTATTTAGAGCTTCTTCCAGCAACACACTTTGATGATGCTTTGAATATGCTCAACATTCTTTATCATCACGTGCCATCCGTTACCCAAATCCCCGTTTATCTAGGGCAACTCGATGATCTCCTTCTTCCTTTTGTTGGCCATTTAACAGAAGCCGAAATCGAAGAAAAACTCACTCGCTTTTGGATCTTGCTCGACCGCACCCTGCCCGATGCCTTTATGCACGCCAACATCGGCCCGACAGACAATGTTATTTGTCGCACCCTTTTAAAAGTGGATTCAAAACTAAAACAAATTGCCCCCAACCTTACTTTTATGTACGCCGCCGACGTGACGCCCGATGCACTGCTTCGACAAGCCACAAAAAACATCTGCGAATGCAGTAAACCTCACATTGCAAACTACCCCATGCATGCCGAGGCCTACGGAGAAAAAGGCTTCGGAATTGTGAGTTGTTATAATTCACTCCCTCTGGCAGGAGGCGCAAACACCTTGGTTCGAATGAACCTCAAAGCCGTCGCACAAAAAGCCAAAAATGCAGACGACTTTCTGCAAGAGATCCTTCCTCAATATGCACAATTGATGTTTGAGTTAATCGATGTCAGAAGCCGTTTCCTGCATGAATCCTCTCATTTCTTTTCAGGATTTTTAACCCAAGAAGGCCTGATTGAAGAAGCGCGTTTCGCGCCCATGTTCGGTGTTTATGGCATGGCTGAAGCGGTCAATATCTTGATGGAAAAAGAAGGGAAAAACAAAAAATACGGCCATGACAATGAAGCCAATGCATTCAGCTTGCGCATTTCAGAAACCCTCAATGAGATTGTCGAAACAACCCCGGTCAAATACGGCTTCAATGGAAAAGCCTTGCTCCATGCGCAAGGGGGGATAAGCTCTGATGTAGAGGTCACGCCAGGGCTAAGGATCCCCTATGGTACAGAGCCAGATCCTGTAGCCTATGTACAAGCGACCGCGCCTCACCACCGTTATTACACCTCCGGTATCAGCGATATTTTAACCCTTGATGAAACCATCAAATCAAACCCTGAAGCCATGTTTAACCTGTGTAAAGGTGCCCTCCATACGGGATTTCGTGAATTCACTGCCAATGTCGCATCCAATGATTTAATGCGGATCACAGGCTACATGGTGAAATTGTCTGACATAGAAAGATTCAAAGAAGAAGGTTCACGAAAAAACACCACCTGGCTTGGCGCAGAAGCGAGTGTCAACACGCAGGTTTTAGAACGGGTTCCGCGCGTGCTTTGTGCCGAAATGTCCCCTTTTTATGAAACAAAAACGGATGAAGACTGCTGAACTTGCGT
>CAMRDW010000178.1 GCA_947041315.1 uncultured Enterovibrio sp. | reverse complement strand
AGAATGAGATCCAATGATTTTTGGAGTTTTAGTTTGAGATGTGACTAAGAGACAGGTATAAAACTGGGTTACACAAAAAGGGGCAAGATGCTCTTTATGCCCGTCGCCGTTGAAACTGCGTGAGTGTTTGCTGCTCTCGCTCAGGCCAATCACACCGTAGATCGATGCTCAGGGCCTTCACTCGTTTGCCGCAGGCGCGCATCTTCAAGTGTCTTGGGTATAAGCTTTTTGAAACGCCCTCTTTTCGTTTTGTAAAAACAAAAACAAGGACAGGGTGCTAAAGCTTGCGTTGCTTTGATTTTTCCCCACAAATGAACTGTTTATCTATTTGTGCTTCATTGCAGACCCGTTCCACTCTGCTTTTTACCGCTGTTTTATGAATGCTCATGGGAAAAAATGAGGATTGAGTTGAAACCGATTTTTTCTCCCGGAAGAGAGGCTTGATAAGAAAAATTGAGGAGAAAATGGCTTTTATCTATATGCAGTAAAGCGACAAGGATAACCTTGTTTTCTTTTAGCTATAAAACCCGCTTTAAAGATGTCTGTATTGCCGCATCCTGGGAAATGAATTTTGATAAATTGTCATATCTGCACGATACAGAAAAAATACAAATCACAGATATGAACCACGACCACTAAAAGTTCAATTAATTATAATGATCTTGTCGTGCTCAGATTTCCTTTTTTTGAGCAAAAAGTCTTGATGTAGAGTTTTTCTACTTTTTCTCTTGCCCAAGCGGTTCTTCTTAAAAAGGAGAGGCTTGATTTGATAGAGGGATCGTCACGAAAACAATTGATTGAGATCTTATTTCCAAGGTCATTCCAACCATAATAAGCAACTAATTCATTGATTATCGTTTCTAATTTTATACCATGTAATGGATTTTTAGGTTGAACTGTCATGAAAAAACTCATTAAGGTTTGATTGGGGTGACTTTGCCACATTATTTGGATGAGTTCAATGTTGTTTCGATTGCTTAGTGCCTACTTCTTTTTACTTTTATTCTGAAACTTTCTGATTTATCTTTTCTTTTTGATTTTTTCAATCCGAAATTAATTGATGCTGTCGCTTGTCTGTGTACCGTATTCAATGTAAATATACTGTCTCAAAGAAGACGCAAGAATTCAAGTGTTCTTGCATTTTAAGGCACTTTTTGGTGTCTCGCTTTACTTAATACTTAACAGCGCAGACAGTTTTCATAACCAATTGAATTTAAAATATTTTAACTTGAGAGCGAAAACAACAGTTTCCTTTAAAATCAACAACTTAATATTCATTAGCATGCCCAAAGGAATTGAAGATCCGTGCAGGCGGCAGGTAAGTGAACCCCCTGAGCATAGATGGACGATGTGATTGGGTTGGCGAGCGAAGCCAACACCCACGCAACTTCAAAGGCGAAGGGTATATCACTAAATTCAGAAACTCTCCTAAGTATTGAATACTGAACAAATGAGATTAAGTTTCTGCGTATTAAAATGATCATTTAGATAACAAATTTCTAATAAAGGAGTGGGATTATGGGTCCTTTGTGGCTTGATTTACAAGGATATGAACTTGATGCGGAAGAATGTGAATTATTACAACACCCGACCGCAGGAGGGGTGATTTTATTCGCAAGAAATTACCATGATACCCAACAATTAGATGCATTAACGAAAGCGATTCGTAAAAATGCGAAACGCCCCATTTTAATTGGTGTCGACCAAGAAGGCGGTCGAGTTCAACGATTTAAAGATGATTTTACGCATCTTCCTCCTGCCCAATCTTTTGCAAAATTGAAGTCTGGCGAAAAGATGGCAATAGAAGTCGGTTGGCTAATGGCTGCGGAGTTGATTGCACATGATATTGATTTAAGTTTTGCGCCTGTTTTAGATCGTGGCTTTAACTGTAAAGCTATCGGTACTCGGGCCTTTGGCGATGATAATTCAACAGTAATTCGTTTTTCTACAGCTTTTATGCAGGGAATGAAAGAAGCAGGAATGGCGACCACAGGCAAGCACTTCCCGGGGCACGGCGCAGTTATAGCCGATTCCCATTTTGAAACTCCTTTTGATGATCGCAATGATCTCCTTGAACAAGATATGGCAATTTTTAAAGGGCATATTGAGGCAGGCGTTTTGGATGCTCTTATGCCCGCTCATGTTATTTACCCTCAGTTTGACGATTTACCAGCAAGCGGCTCTTCTTTTTGGTTAAAAAAGATTTTACGTGCTCAGCTTGGCTTTAAAGGCATTGTTTTTTCTGATGACTTAAACATGGAAGGCGCAAAGGTCATGGGGAATACACCCTATCGTTGCCAACAGGCTTTAGATGCGGGATGTGACATGCTTCTTTTATGCAATAATCGAGCCTCCTCAATTTTAGCCTTAGATAATTTAAAGGTCACCGAGGTTTCAAATGCCGACATTTTGCTGAAAAAACATCAAATATCTCTGACTGAATTAAAGCGCTCAACACGCTGGAAAGAGGCCAGAAAAGCCATTGAAGTTTTTTTGAATGTTTGGGAAGAACGTTAGTGTTTCAAAGATGCATTTTTGGGATCCATCAAGTTGGGGTAAAAATTATTCGCATTCCCAGCCAACTTGCAATAAAGATTAATCAATTGAATTAAAGGATTAATTTTGGATCTTTAAGCGCTTTAATATCAACTCGGATTGAGCTTACTCCTCATAGATGTATTGATTCATCAGATCGCCCTTTTTAAATAAAGTGTGCTATACCCATCGCCTTTGACGTTGCAGGGTTGTTGACTTCGCGATCGAAGCCTGAGCATAGAGTGACTATGTGATTGGGCTGAACGAGCGCAACCAACACCCACGCAGCTTCAAAAGCAACGGGTATATCAACGCCCCCATACCTAAAGTCCGCTCGATAGCATGTTGAGTTGCACAGACTCCTCATTGCTCTCTTGGTTCAGGCCTTCACCTTATCTCAACCATTGCGAAAAAGAGGGGCATTTGCCGCTTTTATATAATAAAGCATGCCGTTTTCTGAAATATCCAAGTAAGGACTGCATGCCAAAAAATGTCTGAAAATTTTTGGTCTTCTGCTTAATCACTCCACGAATGACCTCATTAAGCGCTGTCGTTTTTGACCGCCAAAGATGACGAAAATTCAGATATTGCAGGAGCAATATATCTCTGGCATCGGTTTCTCTCGTGTGTGTTGATGATGCTCACGCGCCAGGTCAATTGAACCAGTGGCCAGACTGGTTTGGTTAACGAGCGCGTGTTTTTCAGATCTCCCCTCACTTTATTAATAAAGGGTCGAGGCCCAATGATGTGATTAAGTCATTTTATTGATATTCACTTATTAAACCAATTACGCAATGCGGGTTTAAGTTACTACCCCATACTTGATAATGTATTTCGCTTATATGTCCAGAGATCAATTGTTCAGGACAATATATATCCTTACCCCAAAATACTAAAACGGAAGGGCGCACTGTTTTCTTAGCGTGAACATTATGGCAGTATGTATTTCCAACGCCCATTGCAGATGACATTTCATTATCAATGACTACAGCACCAGCAAATGCTGTACCAGCTATAAATTTCACACAAACTCTTGCATCTTTTAAAAATTTCATTTCAGATACTTCATATCCAGCAGCTATTTCTGCGGATGTAACTTCACTTGAAAGATCTGTATTGATTGTTAGCGGAAAGCCAAAATAAAATGCTCTCTGAATTAAATCACGAAGATGAGTGTTTTTTACACTAAAACAAACATTTTTGTTTTCGTGTGATTTATATATATATGCATCCCATTCGACATTATCGTTATGAAAAAAAGAATTATTTGAAGTTCGAGCTAGCGGTATGATTTGATAATGTTTAGCCCCGACAAGATAAACATCACATTTTGACCTATTTCTGCTTTTTATATCATTATTCATTAAATTATCAATTGAATCATCTTTTCTTAATAGGAAAGATTTAACATTTTCAATATGTAAAGATGGCGCGCTGGAATTGATATCCTGCCTCTCTCCAGTGAAGTGAGAATTTCTATATAATTCCATTGACCATCCTGTCGGTAATTTTAATGATTTCACATTTACCTGAAGTGGATAGATATCCATCTCTTCAATACTGTGCTTTACAATGCTTGAATTTCCTTCGTAATTTATTTTGTCATAAAATGTAACATAACGTTCCTCTTCAGGAATATGAATTGCTTGTGATACGGCCTTTATTTTTTTGTCTTCGACATAAATAGTCAAAGATGTTTCGAATAAAAAAGAGTCTATTATCGTATCTCGAACATTATTACTGATTTTTGTGTTATTCATATCAAGACAGAATCTTTGTCCGCTATGATTAACGAGAGAAAATGAAAATTTTTCTTTTTCAGTATCTTTAATTAACATTCGCCATACAGGGTCAAGATAATGTTGACCATTTAAAGTTGTTATGTCAACCCCGCATTCTATTTCAGTAGAAATACTTTTTTGCGAAAAAAACAATAAAAAAAATAAAATAATTATATGTCTCATTGATATGTCATCTTAATTTAAAATTACAATAGAAGTTAAATCATAGTTTTCATTTGAGTCAATTCTTAACGCATCTCTTTTAAATAATGATGAATATATTATATTTAAAATCTTTTTGTCGCGAGTCCTTACACAATGATGAGTGTTCGTAAGGCTATTAATTACAACTACATGTGGCGTATCCAGTCCCCAATCGTCTCTTATTACAACTGAATGAACTATAACAGGGATATTTTTTGCATTTCTAAGAGCATTATTACATCCTAATTCAACATTGGCTCTTGAATTAAAAGAGATCATTATTACTACAAAAAACATGAAATATTTCATTTTTTAATCCTTAATTTTGAAGACTTAATCGTACTGCGTTGATTACATTGTTTTTAACTCTTAATGTAATTGGGATTCCAAGTGAAAATGAATGCATAATTGCCTCATCTAATAAATCTTGCTTTTCCGTTATAAAACAGTACAAAAAATTAGAATTTTCAGTAATAGACCTTACTACATAAATGTATTTTAAAGCATCTCTAGAGACTGCATCTACTTTATAAACATCAGCACCACTAAATATATTTGGAGCGCATTCAATGTTTGCAATTTGAGTTGCATGTGAATAAAAACTTGTGAATATCAAAAAACACACAAGAAATAATTTATTTATCAAAATTCACTCCTCATCATTGTTGCGAGTCCGATTGCACAAAAATAACATGTTTCAACTCTTGGAGGCACTCCAGTCTGTGTATACATAATTCTTACAGCTTCATAATCATTTGCATTAGGTCTTATTTGTTCAAAGGATACAGGTTGTCCTGTATAGTTATTTAGCTCAACCATATAATCAGAAGTGCTTCCATCCAACATAATTGATGGGCCAGTCCAAAAATTATATCCCGATGATTGAGCGAGCAAACGTCCTTCAACTCCACCAACAAATTCACCATCATCAATATTATGTTGAAGCCCTAAAGCATGACCAAATTCATGTTTAAAAATTATTTTTAACTTCAGTCTAATATATGTATCTGCTTCCATATCTTGACGAATTATATTTCGTTTTTTATAGGCATCAAAATTCTTTAATAATAATCGTTCAAGAGTGTGCAAATTTACATTTAAAAATGAATGTCCTGTTGAATGATTGAAATTTGTAGATGCTAATGAATCATCAGAATGAGGATTTACTCTGATAGAAATTCCACGTTCGATTTCATCCAGTGCTCTTTGAATTCGAACTTGTCCTCTATTCCATTCTTCAAAAGCTTCAACTATGATCGCACCAAGGTTAACTTTCATAGCATAATTACTGTGTCCTTCCCATATGAATGACATCTGTGGATTTGCGAATTCTTGAGGAATATAATATGAGATAATATCGCCATAAACTTCACGGATGTTAATTATCTCCTCATTATCTGTAGAAACGGAACCAACGGCTTGAGTTAACTGAGATGCGATTTTGTTATTTATTTGTTCTGCATTAGTTGAAAAGCAGACAATAAAAAAAAAATATAACCATTTTCCATTCATAATAAAACACCAAATTAAATGATAAACACTTACAGGATGTAAAATAAATGCTACCTTTGTGCCGCTCGACATTAACACGGTAGCGACAATGATAAACAAAACAAATACATAAGTCACAGAAATAATTATACAGGGCAAGATCTCGAACGTTTTTTAACCACTAAATAATAATTTTACGATTCATTCTGGCTTTGATCATATGCTCCCTTTTTGGATCGACCATGTACCTCAATGCATTCACTGAACACTTCTCGTCAATAGAAGATCCACGCCAAGCGGCAAAAGTCTCGTATCCACTTTTTGATATCATGTTTGTCACACTTTACGCCGTTATCGCGCGTCCACAGGGCAGGAAAGAGATCCAAGAACAGGCAGAAAGTCATCATAATTGCTTTAAAAAACAGGGGTTTCTTACAGAGGGCCTGCCTCTTGATGAGACAATTGCGCGGATCAATTGTACGTATCAATCCAAAAAAATTTAGTCACTGCTTTATTGCCTGGAAACACAGGTTAATAAACTGGCAACAGGTCAAAGTGTTACGGTTAATAGAAAAATACTTCGAGGCTCTTATAATCGAAATGATCGAAATTCGAGGCTCCATATGGTGAGTGCGTATACCATCGCCAATAAGGTTTTGATTCGGCAGCTAAAAACAGATGGGTCGTGGCCAAATGATGTGATTGAGTCTATTTACGCTTTAATTCTAAGTATGCATAGATATTTGATATTGCGAACTATTTACATATTTAAAGCCTTTTTATTGTGCATCAGCACTTATATAAAAATGCATATTTGAAACACAACGGACATTTTAAATAAAATTCACGCAGGCATGGATCACAGCGACATCGCCTGGTTTTAT
>CAMRDW010000177.1 GCA_947041315.1 uncultured Enterovibrio sp. | reverse complement strand
AGGCCCTGAGCATAGATGGGCTATGTGATTGGCCTGAATGAGAGCAGCCAACACCCACGCAGCTTCAAAGGCGACGGGTATACAACCTGCTACTGCAGTTAAACATTTATACACAATCACTTAGGCTTGCTCTATATAAATGCCTTCGGCATATCTTTATGGTGTATTGGTATTATGCCAAGACAGTTGAAGATACGTGTAGGCGGCAAACAAGTGAAGCTCCTGAGCATAGATCTACTCTGTGATTGGGCTGAACGAGAGAAAGCAACACCCAGATAGCGTCAAAGGCGACGGGTATAGAGCTTAAGTGCACTAGTGCAGCGAAGCTCTAATACCCACACTCCTAAACATATGCGTTGATATACATGAAAAGCCATTTAAATGACGGTTTGAAGGCCGAGTATTGCAAACATAAAGTGTTCGCATATAAACGCTGAGCTGCACTAGGGAATGTGATTAATGCTTACTCCCGTTTGATGAGTTTCCCTATACCAAGTTGTTTGAAATTGCGAGTTAGTCTTAAATTGATATAAGCCCTAGAGCATCGATTGACACTTCGATTCAGCCCCATCACACTGACCATCTATGCTCAGAGGCTTCACTCGTTTGGCGCCTACAGGTATTTGGGTGCATCTGCTTGTTTTATTCAGGGTTAATTAAAAACGCTTTCAGTCTAATTTAAAGAAAGACAGCTCTTTGTTTAAATTAATGGTCAAATTACCTATTTCTTTATTCAATTTCACTAATTTTACTGAGCCAGTTTGATTTGTTTGTGAAATGTTATTTACTTGTTCTATTTTGTCTGAAATGTTTTCTGTGACAGAGGCTTGTTTTTCAGATGCGGATGCGACCATTGCATTAATATCAGACAGTTTCACTAAATCCCCTGAGATAGAGGAAAAAACTTCTCGTAATTCAAAAAGGACGTTTTGTGATTGATTAACGCAATCTGCGCTGTTTTTCATATGATCATCTGCTTTTTGAGATTGCTCTTGGAGTTTACTTATCTCTTCTTGAATGCTAACGGTTGATTGTTGTGTTTTTTCAGCTAAAGAACGCACTTCATCTGCGACGACAGCGAACCCTCTTCCTTGCTCTCCTGCCCTTGCCGCTTCAATTGCCGCATTTAGAGCTAATAAATTGGTTTGGTCTGAAATGGCCTTGATGACATCAATCACGCTGCTTATTTTTGCTGAATGCTCTTTGAGCTCACTGACAATTTTTGCAGACTCAACCATGGACTTATTCACTGTGTGAGAAATCGACTCCGATTTTTCAAGAGCAAGTGTATTTTGATGGATTGTTTTTAAGGTGCATGAGGCCACTGATTCGGCATCAATCGCATGTTTTGCGACCTCTGAGGCTTTACTTGATAGTTCTGTTACCGCTTTAGCTATTTGTTCAATGCTCAAGTTTTCATTTTCAATATTGACACTGTTTTTTTCAATAATGACATCAATATCATGCTGGCTTGAAGATAAACTATTGATTTCTATTTTTGACGATGTAATAAAAGAATAAATATTATTTTGTAATAGCATTAATGACTGTGTAATCATATCGAGCTCATTGTTCGCCTTTGATATGTTCAAGGTTTTAAATGAACCATTTGACATGTTTTTAATAACAGAAACAATACTTGGGAGGGCGTTTAATTCCCGGCGCAACATAATAAAAACAGACAGGGAAAGAATAAGCCCAAGAGACAATAATATTGTGAGTATTGTTTTAATGCTCTTGTTAATTTCCGAAATTGCATTGCTTTGCTCTGTTATTGCAAATAATGAAATATTATCTCCTAAAGCTTGTCTTGAAGCGGAGTAATTCTTTCCATCATCTGCTTTATATAGTATGGGATCACTTGTTAGTGATTTATACATAGGACGAATCTTGTCTATGTCAGTTCCAACCCATGCTTTAGTGAGTTTACTGCCAGCAATCACAATACCATTTTTGTTTGTGAGGGCGTACTGCATACGGATTTCAGGAAGAAGTGAATCAAAATCAATTGAACCACCAAAAACACCAATGATTGAACCGTCTGTTGATAAGATAGGGGAGGAAACAGAGATGACATTTTTGCCAAAAGAATCGGAAAAATAAGGGGATGTAATATGGACGTCTTTTTTATTGTCAATGATAGATGTGTAGTATTCTCTTCTATCTTCTTTTGCATTCAAATTCTTAATAAACCCATTTGAACTTGTTGAAAAAACATTTCCTTGTATATCAACTATAAATGCGCTCATGAAGAGTGGATTACTTTCTTTTAATTTTAAGAGAGTATTAAGAAGGGGGGTGTTGTTATTTGAAAAATGGCCATCAAAAGGGATTAAAAGTGAAATTTGTTTTGTTGTCGAAAGAATGTTTATTTCAGTTTCATGATATGTTTTCATGAAATTAGAGACAGAACGATCATTTAGTGCTTTAACAGTTTGATAAAGTTGATTATTCAAGAAGTGGTTAACCAATAAACCAACAGAGGTTGAGAATATAATGAAAATAATAATAAAGGTGTAGAGTATTTTTTTTATCATGTTCAAACCTTACAGCTGTTTTATATATGAGTCGATTGTGTTTCTTTTATTTTCTTTATCGCCTGGCAGGGATGTTTCTTTATAAAAGCAAAAGTAGCATTCTTATTATAAAAGCTAAAACATAAAGTCATCAATGATTATATGGTCTGTATGATTATGGACTTCAAAAAATAATATGCAATATAAATGAGTCTGAAACTTTTAATCTGCAATTTAAATACTAATGTTTCATTTTTAGGCTTTATTAGTCAATTCCTTAATTTATTCAGCACATGAAAAGAATATTACTTTTTTTATATCCAAAGTAATTGACGTTGCGTGCCTGCGGCAAGCGAGTGACCCTCTTGAACATCGATCTACAGTGCGATTGGGCTGAACGAGCCTAGCCAATACCCAGCTATACCCAAGACGCTTGAGGTTGCGTGTAGGCGGCAAGCGAGTGAAGCCCCTTAGCATAGAGAGATTACCTGATTAGGCTGAACGAGCGTACCCAACATCACGCAGCTTCAAAGGCGAAGAGTATATAAAAAATGCCCTTAGTGATGTCTTGTTCTTGCAATCTAGTTCTCTTTCAAAAGTGAATCTAATCTCATTTGATCTTTTCTGTTTGAAAAGAATTAACATAAAAAAATTGAAAATTTTCAAAGACTTTGAAGGGGGGAGGATGTAGTTTTTGGATTTTCTTATTTTCTGGCGATTCAAATTGTGTAAGCGTTGGTTGTTGGTGTTCAATCTAATCAGATGGTGAATTTATGCTTAATGGTTTCATTGGCTTACCCTCGCGACTTAATGGCGTTTTTCTTGGGTATACAATTTAAAAAATAAAGCGATATATACAGGTCGCTTTTGAAGCTGGAGCCTTCTTGAGTGGGTTTTTAACGTCGATTCACAGAGTATGCATCTATGCCCTGGGCTTTTCGCTCTTGCAGCTTACCTGTGTCTTTAAATCGTGTGGGTATCGCCTTGATGCAAGATAAATTAAATTTTAGGCTAAGGAGTTGTCTTAAGTTTGGGGGTATTAAATGTTATTTTCGAAAAATGCATTCAGCTGTTATAGAGCGTTTTACTGTTGGGCATTGAATTTGTGATTTTTTTTTTTGAAATGCACTTGAGTTCAATAAAAAAAATGGCCTCTTATAAGGCCATTTTTCATAAATAAAGAGAAAGACGTTGGGAGTAAAATTACACAGTCAAAAGCATCACTGTCGCAGGAATGGCGATAAAGACCAAAGTGAGATAAATCACGACAGCCCATTTTGTTTTTGCAGCTGCATTTCCAAGAGCTTCTGCGCATTTTAATGGTAATTCGCGTAAGAACGGGGTCCCAAAGATAAGGACAGTGGCCAAGACATTAAATGTTAAATGGACCAATGCGATTTGAAGTGCTAATACTGCGTTTGGTCCTGTGACAGCGGTTGCTGCGAGGAGCGCGGTGACACACGTGCCAATGTTGGCACCTAAGGTAAAGGGGTAGACGTCACGAATCTTTAGCACATTGGTTCCAACTAAAGGGACCATTAAGCTGGTTGTTGTTGAGGAAGACTGAACTAAAATCGTCACGATAGTGCCAGATAAAATCCCGTGAAAAGGACCACGACCAATTGCATTGTGGAGCATTTCTTTTGCGCGTCCAACCATCAGTGAGCGCATGAGTTTGCCCATCATTGTGATAGAGGCAAAAATTAATGCGATGCCCAAGATGATCATGGTAACTCCCCCCCAGGCGCCTGGAAGGTCAGAGAGCATTTCTTGACTTATTTTCACGACAGGCTTTGTAATTTGCCCCATGAAATCAAAGCCTTTCATGCTGATGTCACCCTCAAACATAAATGGAGCGACCATCCAACTTGAAATTTTATCAAGAAGGCCAAACATCATTTCTAAAGGTAAAAAGATACTGACTGCTACGAGATTGAAAAAATCGTGTACGGTTGCGCAGGTAAAAGCGCGTCGGAATTCTTCTTTACAACGTGCATGGCCAAGACTCACAAGCGTATTGGTTACTGTGGTGCCCACGTTTGCACCCATGACCATCGGAATGGCGGTTTCAACAGGTAAACCACCCGCAACAAGACCGACAATGATGGAAGTAACTGTACTTGATGATTGAATAAGCGCCGTTGCAACAATGCCTATCATTAAACCCGACACTGGATGAGAAGCTAATTCGAAGAGCATTTTAGCTTCGTCGCCGGCTGCCCATTTGAAACCGCTTCCAACCATGGACACTGCCAATAGTAAGAAATAAAGCATTAACCCGAGGTTGATCCAATGTACCCAATTCTTAGAGCTGTTAATGGGTGCAGCAGTTGAGGCTTGGGAGGTCATAAGGAATCTCCGTGACATTGAAATGTCAAAATTATGTCGATAAAGGAATCTGAGCGAATAGTAGGTAGGAATTATTTCACTAATATGACAGTGCGCATGATTCGATTCACTTAAGGCGATTGGACAGGTGTCTTAAAATCAAGAAAGTTCGATATATTCCTTTGAGTTCAATGGGTTAAGTCTGTTTCTTTCTGCGCTTTTTAAGTGCTAAATAATTGCAGGTGAGGGTGGTTTTTTTTGTATAAAAAAGTGAATATACATTCACTGTTCATTATTAATACGTTTTGATTTTAAAATTTAATGAATTAATGGAACAGGCTTCAGAGTTAAGTCCGATTTTTTTTATGTATACAATATGTTGGGTATAATTTGCTGTGTTTCTTTTTTTTCGGTTAACGCCATTCAAATGGAGAGGCAAAGTCGCATTTTACTTCAATCTGAAGGTTTTATTTTTCTTTGTTTATTGATACGAAGATGCACATAATAGAAACAAATTTTTCTCAATAGAAACGAGTGTCAAAATTGCTGTTTATTTCTTTTTTTTTAAGACTAAAGACGCATTTTTTTTCTCGTTATTTCAGTTGCCTAAACTGTCTAAAGAAACATAAAAATTAAGGAGTATTTTATATGACTGATGCAATTCGTCAGTTTATGAAAATGGAATCAGCTGGCGGTATGGTATTGATTCTTGCAGCAATTTTGGCAATCATTGTTGCAAATTCACCATTAGAATCATTTTATAATGATTTTTTTCAATTGTCTTTTGCTGGTCTTTCTCTTACGCATTGGGTAAACGATGGTTTAATGGCCGTGTTCTTTTTCCTTATTGGATTAGAAGTAAAAAGAGAACTCATTGAAGGGGCATTAAATTCACGAGAAAAAGCCATTTTTCCTGCTATTGCAGCGATTGGGGGCATGCTTGCTCCTGCTCTGGTTTATCTCTTTTTCAATATCAATGATCCTCTCACTATTAATGGTTGGGCCATTCCTGCAGCAACAGACATTGCATTTGCTTTGGGCGTTATGGCGCTTTTTGGTAAGCGTGTACCCTTGTCACTGAAAGTCTTTTTATTGGCTTTGGCCATCATTGATGATCTTGGCGTGATTGTTATCATCGCGCTTTTTTATAGCACGGATTTGTCCGTTTCTGCGCTGACTTTTGCTTTTATTTCTACCGCCATTTTATTTATATTGAACAGTAAAAAAGTACCCCAGAGACGATGGTACCTCTTAGTCGGTGCGATTTTATGGTTCAGTGTCTTGAAGTCAGGTGTTCATGCAACTCTGGCTGGTGTGGTGCTTGGATTTGCCATTCCACTGAACGGGGGAAAAGATGGGAAGTCGCCATTGAAAACCTTGGAGCATGCAATCCACCCTTATGCCGCTTTTTTGATTTTACCTTTGTTTGCTTTTGTCAATGCAGGCGTTTCATTGGATGGGATTTCAATTTCGAGTTTAAGTAACCCTCTTCCTTTAGGTATCGCATTAGGCCTTTTAGTTGGAAAGCCCATAGGAATTTGTTTATTTAGTTGGGGGGCAGTAAAGCTTGGGATTGCACGTTTGCCTGAAGGGGTGACTCCGGTACAAATTTTTGCGGTCTCCGTTTTATGCGGGATTGGTTTTACCATGTCTATTTTTATATCTTCTCTTGCTTTTATTGGGATTGAATACAGTTATATTACTTTTTCACGGTTGGGCATTCTGATGGGCTCCACTTTGTCTGCTGTGTTTGGTTATCTTTTATTGAATGCTTTTTTACCTAAATTAAAAGATCTTAATAACGATCTGGATGGGAAGGAAAATAAAATTAACTATTAGGGCTTAAATTCTATACCCGTCGGTTTTGAAACTGCGTGGTTGTTGGCCTGGCTCGTTTAGCCCAATCACATCGTCTATCTATATTCAGGAGCGCCACTCGCATATCGTAGGCGCACATCTTCAATTCCTCTGGGTATATCACGATCTCCCATTAGCTCTTTTTTATTGGCTTATGGGGGAACGTGATGCTCGCTTGTTATACCCCATTAGATATTTCCTTTTCTGTTTGGTTTTTTTCGACCTTGACGCTTAG
>CAMRDW010000176.1 GCA_947041315.1 uncultured Enterovibrio sp. | reverse complement strand
GATAGGATGCGTGATTATTTTTAATTTTGGAACGTGGGGTTTATTAGGCGCTTACGTTCTTTGAAGAGATTGAGGATCGAATCACGTAGTGAATATATGATTTTACGGGAAAGAGAAAATTCATTCGCCAGTGAAGTTATTGCCCCATGGACTTGGCAAGCGACGCTTTTTAGTAGAAGATCGAATTTGTCTGAGGGGGGTAGTTTCGTTTGATACAGCAATATTAAATATACCCTCAATCAATGGACAAAACTGATAATCTACCTGGAAAACGGCGCTATCAGCATTGATAACAATGTGACCGAGCGAGATATCCGCCCCTTTACCACGGGACGGAAAAACTGGCTATTCTCGACCTCCGCGAACGGTGCTCGGGCGAGCGCCAATCTTTATAGCTTGGTGATGACGTGCCGCGCCAATGATATCAATCCCTACTATTACTTCCAGCACTTGTTCACCGAGCTGCCCAAACGAAAATCCGAAGATGATCTGACAGATTTAATGCCCTGGAATCTTGATCTCGGTGAAGCTGAATAAGCCTTCACTGCTTAATTGCGCGCTTACAATCAAACTGGGGATCTTTATTGGATCTGTTACCCGAAAACCCCTTTAAATGATGGGTACCGTGAAACACAATTAAATCGTACATCTATGTTTAGGTACTTTGTTCGCTTTCTGCCTACAGACGTCTTCAATTGTCATCGGTATACCAAGATAAAAACCTTGAAAATAATCGACCTTCAGTAAACGCATAGCATCATATTGTGCCCGATTTTCTATTCCTTCCACCAACACTTTTGAAGACACATCTTTTGCAAGTGAAATCGCATCAAGAAGTGGTTGCTTTTCGGTAGACATATATCGAATTAAAAGCGAATGGTCAATCTTAATGATATCCGGTTTTATTTTTCTCACTCGTTCCTCATTTGAATATTTAATTCCATAATCATCCACTGCGATTTTAAATCCAGACTCTTTAAAAAAGATAACGAGATCACAAAGAATATCATTATCATGATATTCATGCTCAAGGATCTCAAGAACCAACATTGAAGGAGAAATGCTCAATTCTTCTAAACGCTTAATCAGAATGTTTTGTTTTTTATAAAATAACTGCAAATTTGAAGGAAGTACGTTTAAAAAAATATAATTGTTTTTTGGAAACTGTATTAAATTTTTTAGATGAAGAATCCAAGCAAGTTCATCGATACTTCTTTGACTATAGAATGCAGGATCTTCTCTTTCCTGAGTTTGAAAAAGATCATTAGAGCAAATAGGATTCCCATTATGGTCTCTTGCACGTATTAAGGCTTCAAAACCTAAAGTTTTTTCATCAAGACCAAAAATAGGTTGAAAAACACTGCGGAGTTCAAGATGATTATATTGAGCTATACATTCTTTTTTTGTATTAAATTTGAAATGCTTATTTCTATCCCTTCGCTTCCTTATAGTTCGTTTCATTTCGAGTCCTTACTTTTAACTGTATTCTTTAAGCGTTATACTTTAACGCATTAAAATAAATAACTTATCTCAGGACATCTAATTTTAATTGCTTTAGAACTGGCCCTTGCATTGCCCTTTCAAACTTAAGCACAATTAAAAATGCACTAACTGATAAATAGTTCAAGTTATTTTTTTTGATAAAGTTAGAATTAACTTTATTCCCTTTTATTTCATTAAATAACGAAAAAAAACACTGTCTTATCATTTGAAATTTCATTAATACGAATCAACTTGGTTAGAACTCAATATTAATCATTTCATTTAAATCACCATGAACAATAATATTTTCTTTGTTTTTGATCATTGTTTTAAGTATTAAAGTCAAAGCAAAAAACATTGTATTGTTATAATTGAACCAATGATTACGCCCAGAAATAAATGGAATATGAATGTATCCATATACAATATCGGTATCCCGTAAAAAATGATGTATACCATAGGAAACATGATTACATAATGAGTTTAGGGATGTTTCTGATATTTTACTTTCAATTCCTTTCTCTTTTAAGCATTTTTGCATTGCATGAACCGGAAGTTTAGTAAGATATTCATCCGGGCCATCTTCTTCAATCTTTTTATGAATTTCATGATCAGGAATTCTATCTAATAATGAAAATATATCTGTATTTTTTGCACGCATTTCAGTTGTAATTACTTTAATCGTATTATTTTCTTCAAGAGTAATAACGAAATAAGGTTGCTCTTCTTCAATTGCACAGATGAGTGTTTTAATCGCTTCAAAACGTTCTGTAGGAAGTACACAGGTTGCAACAATGCCACCCTGAAGTTTCAATCCTTCTAGTTTTGTTAACATTTTATCTAATGCGTTCCCTTTAGAATCTGCTATAGATCCAAAAACTGCGATCAAGATTTTTTTCATTCAAGTACTCAAATTTAAAAATAAATAGGTTATGAATAACCTGACGCTTAACTATGAAAAAACCACTTTGAGTTTTAAACTCAAATTGTTAATTTAAATAAATTTTATAAAAAAAACGAAGACTAGTATATAAAATATTTATTAACTTTGGATGCAAGCGATCAAACAACCCGTAATTTTCAATTCCGATGGGGATTAAAAAATGTCTGGCAATAGCGTCAAACGTTCGGCAGTGGCTCAAATCTACATTTTTGTATATACCCGTGACCATTGAAGATGTTTGCTTTTTTGGGGCTAGAAGATCATGCTAGTGCAGCGAAGCTCTAATACCAATACACCCAAACATATGCGTTGAGATACATGGCAAAACCATTTAAATGGAGGTTTGAAGGCCGCGTATTGCAAACATAAAGTGTTCACGTATTAACGCTTAGCTGCACTAGTGCAGCTACTGTCTCTTAGTCACATCTCAAACTAAAACTCCGAAAATCATTGGATCTCATTCTATTCATTCACAAAGCTGAACGCTTTTATAGAAATACATTCCCTTGATAAATATACATTTAATAAAGAGGCGCTGATATCCCCTCAATTAAACGGGTTCTTCCGCCCAGATAGCTTGATTTTGTTACGATTTTATGTGTAACTGATTGAGTTATCTATATTTTAGATATTTATGGCATGGTGAATTCTTATTGCAGATATGGCAAGCCCCACTGTCACTTAATATTAACTTTATGATTTTATTAACATAAAATGAATGAAAATGTAAGCTATTCATCCGGAAGGTTACAAAAGATGTGAGCCAATATTTGATGGGTTATTACAATTGGCGACGCCCTCATAAATACAATGAAGGCATACCGCCTGCAATAGCTGAAAAACAAACTCATTTTATGTCAGGAAATAGTTGACCACTACAATGCCCTGGGATCTTGATCTCGGTGAAGCTAAATAAGCCTTCACTGCTTAATTGCGCGCTTACTCATAAACGTGGTTTTTTTATGCAAAAAAACCAGCCTAAGCTGGTTTTTTGTCTCTTTTTTAGATTAAATGGCTTTTGAGATCGCTTCGACACTTTCTTTTGCATCACCAAAAAGCATTGAGGTATTCTCTTTAAAAAACAGAGGATTCTGAACCCCTGCATACCCTGTATTCATTGAACGCTTAAAGACAATCACATTTTTTGCATTCCAAACTTCAAGAACAGGCATGCCCGCGATCGGACTGTTCGGATCATCCAAGGCCGCCGGGTTCACAGTGTCATTGGCCCCAATCACTAAAACCGTGTCTGTTTTTGAAAAATCATCATTGATCTCATCCATTTCAAGAACGACATCATAGGGAACGCGAGCTTCAGCAAGAAGGACATTCATATGTCCAGGCAAACGTCCCGCAACAGGGTGAATTCCAAAACGTACATCGATTCCTTTGGCACGAAGTTTTTCTGTCAATTCATGAACGGGGTATTGTGCTTGCGCTACAGCCATACCGTATCCAGGAGTAATAATCACAGAACGGGATTCTTTTAGCATCTCAGCCACTTCTTCGGCTGAAATACTTCTGTACTCCCCTTCTTCGTCGTCACCCGAAATAAGAACAACCTGACCAAAACCGCCTGCAATCACGCTGATAAAGGAGCGGTTCATCGCTTTACACATAATATAAGACAAGATTGCACCAGAGGAGCCTACCAAAGCCCCCGTTACAATCAACAGATCATTGGCCAACATAAAGCCCGCCGCCGCCGCCGCCCAACCTGAATAAGAATTCAGCATGGAAACAACAACAGGCATATCTGCGCCACCAATAGAGGCAACCAAATGCGCACCAAAAGCAAAAGCGATGAATGTCATTAAAATGAGCGCGAAATAACTTCCGTCAGATTGAACAAAAGAAACCATTAATGCGACTGAGACTAAAATTGCAGTAAAATTTAACTTATGTTTATGAGGAAGATTAAGAGAAGACGAAGAAATCAATCCGCGTAATTTGCCAAAAGCCACGATAGAACCAGTAAAGGTTACAGCACCGATAAAGACACCAAGGAAAACTTCAACAAGGTGTATCAGGTGCTCAGTGTGAGCAAATTCCCCAGCATAAATGGGTGGCGTAATAAAACTGTTATACCCCACCAAAACCGCCGCCATGCCAACAAAAGAATGAAGCACAGCCACAAGCTCTGGCATTTCTGTCATTTCTACTTTTTTAGCATAATGAACGCCAATGCTTCCCCCAATGACCATCGCAAGAAGGATCCAAGAAATCCCTTCCGATTCAGGTCCAAACACTGTGGCAAGTAAGGCAATGGTCATGCCCGCAATACCATAATAATTCCCGGCTCTCGCCGATTCTTGCTTAGATAATCCAGCTAAACTCAAAATAAAAAACAGCGCCGCAATAATATAGGCCGCTTGTGTTAGTCCTGCAGACATGTGTCGCTACTCCTATTAATGACGACGAAACATTTCAAGCATGCGCTTGGTTACGGTAAAACCACCAAAAATGTTAATACTGGCAATTAACACCGCAATGAATGCGAGACATGAAACGACCGCATTTCCTTGTCCTATTTGCAGAAGCGCTCCTACAACGATGATCCCCGAAATCGCATTCGTGACAGACATCAATGGTGTATGTAGTGCGTGAACCACATTCCAAACAACATAATACCCAACAACACACGCTAAAACGAAAACAGTAAAATGAGAAAGAAAAGAAGGTGGTGCTACGGAAGCCACCCATGCAAAACCTCCGAACCCCCCCGCAAGCCCTAAGGCTTTTTTCACAGGCGAGGTAGGCACCTCTTCTTTTTTAACTGGTTTTGGAGCGGCCGCTTTAATTTGAGGTTGTGCTGAAACCTGAATAGCCGGTGCAGGCCATGTAATTTCACCTTCTTTTATCACCGTCACACCACGAAGTACGGTATCGTCAAAATCAATATTGATGCTTCCATCTTTTTCTTTGCAAAGAAGCTTCATCAAATTAACAAGGTTTGTACCATACAACTGTGACGATTGTGTCGGCAAACGTGACACCATATCGGTATAGCCAATGACCTTAACGCCATTGTCTGTCAAAATAACCTTATCGGCTTGGGTGTATTCGCAATTCCCGCCATTTGCTGCAGCGAGATCCACAATAACACTGCCCGATTTCATTGAATCGACCATGGCTTTGGTTATCAGCTTTGGAGCAGGGCGACCAGGGATTAAGGCCGTTGTAATAATTATATCAACGTCTTCCGCTTGGGCAGCATACAAGGCTTGCGCTTTAAGATTGAAAGTATCTGACATTTCTTTGGCATAACCATCACCACTGCCCGCTTCCTCTTCAAATTGCACCTCTAAAAAATGGGCTCCCATGCTTTCAACTTGTTCTTTGACTTCAGGACGAACGTCAAAAGCGCGAACAATAGCCCCCAAGCTTCCTGCCGCACCAATGGCCGCAAGACCGGCAACACCGGCACCTGCAACAAATACTTTTGCCGGGGGGACTTTTCCTGCTGCAGTAATTTGCCCTGTAAAGAATCGCCCAAATTGATGGGCCGCTTCAACTACAGCGCGGTAGCCTGCAATATTGGCCATCGAACTTAATGCATCAAGGGCCTGAGCACGTGAAATACGAGGAACTGAATCCATCGCTAACACATTGATATTCTTTGAAGCCAAACGTTGCATTAGATCTTCATTCTGGGCGGGCCAAATAAAGCTTATCAAGGTCACGCCGTCATTAAGAAGGTCAATCTCGTGGGTGCCTGTTTCTGAATTTTCAGCAGGGGCATTGACTTTGAAAATAATGTCTGATTTCCAAACAGTTTCTGTATCAACGATTCTCGCACCTGACTTCTCAAAGGATTGATTATCAAAACTGGCTAAATGACCCGCGTTGTCTTCAACGACAACATTAAATCCCATGGCAATAAGCTGCTCAACCGTTTTCGGGGTCGCAGCCACGCGTGTCTCATGTGCAAGTATTTCTTTTGGTACACCAATTTGCATACTTAATCCCTGACTATTGGCAATAAAAATGAAGTTTTTTATCAAGCTTTTGAGCTTAATAAAGCAAAAAATATATCGAAATATTAAAAAAACCGCATTGGCGGTGTTAGTCTGAGTAAATTTCGAAAAATCAAAGATATTTTATATTAATATCAATAAATTAAAAAACACATTTGTACGATGTTGTTTCATATGCTTTGAAAAGAGAAGAAAGACCGGAAAGAATGGATTTTATTCAATCAAATCACAAAAAATCGAGATGTTTTTTGACGTCACGCAGCTTAGTTTCAAGCAATGCCAGTCCAAAAAGACCGCATTTTAGCATGGTTCTCAACCTTAAATTCAACCAGACTCATAAATAACTGACATTCCGCATCTAATTTAGCATTTAATATCTGATGTTACGCCGCCCTCTGAAATCGCCGTAACTCTTCATATCCATGCCGTGTTGCACTGATGAGTAATTTTCGGATTAATGCGAAAGGATAAGGCTATTTTTTATACTCAAACATTCGTAACCTTCCGCCAAGTTAGCTCAAATTCTTTTTTTTGATCTGATTAACTGTC
>CAMRDW010000175.1 GCA_947041315.1 uncultured Enterovibrio sp. | reverse complement strand
ACCCAAGACACTTGACGTTTCGCGCCTGCGACAAGTGAGTGAAACCCCTCAAAATAGATAGACTCAGTCATTGAGCTGAATGAGCCTAGCCAAGAACTCAAGCAGGTTCAAAAGGGAGGGGTCCATAAAAAAATCAATTGGGTTCGAAGAAATAAACGCCTCTTCAGTGCTGAAAGAGAAACCTTGAAATAAATCATCACGTTCAAAATTATATTAAAAATCAGTATTTTCTTTTCGATTCACATCGGTAAAATGAATAAAATTCTCATTGATTGAATCAAAAGAATAAATGATGAAAAACAATCTTATTTCAACTGAAATCCTCTCTCTTTCTCTCATCGGTTGCAAAATAGAGACGTCCATCCTTGCCCCTGAACCCAATCCTGTTACCCGCGTTTCTTTTGCTTCTTTTAATGTCTCTTTTGCTGTAGACAATGACAAGAGCGATAATTTTGAACGCTGGGTAGAATTTATGAATATTCCAGAAAAAAAACAGCAAAAACTGATTGCAGCTTGGCTTGCAAATACCACGACCCCAGCAGATCACCTCTTAGCTGAACGAATTATTCAAATTCGCAATATCGCGGCGATTATTCAAAAAAACAGACCCGATGTTCTCTTCTTAACCGAATTTAACAACGACGGTGTCGGGCAGAATATGGCCGCGCTTGAAGGATTCCAAAAAAATTATTTAGGTGTCTCTCAAAGCCTGAACAGTGTCGATGGCGGCGCCATGCTGGCCCCCATTCAATATCCTTTTGTTCAAAACTACGCAACAAATACGGGGCTAGATCCAAAACTCAATTTAAGTCATACCGCTTCTTCATCCTTTAATCCTGATGACGCGTATGGATTTGGCTTCTATCACGGACAATATGCTTTTGCTTTGATGTCCAAATTCGAAATTGACACCCAAAATACGCGTACATTTCAAACCTTCTTAAGAAAAGATTTACCTGAAGCGGTCAACCCAGCCGTTAATCAATGCACAAAGCCGCTTCCTGACGGGCTTTCTTGTGGAGACCCCTGGTTTACAGAGGATAATTGGAATAAAGTTCGTTTATCTTCTAAAAATCATGTGGATGCACCTATCTTAATCCCGACAAACAAGGGAATAAAAACCATTCACGCTCTGCTTTCTCATCCAACCCCTCCTGCGTTTGATTCCTTCTCAGACAACAATAAATACCGAAACAGCGATGAAATTACTTTTTGGGATCACTATATTTCTGGAAAATCGTTTTTTTATGACGACAAAGGAGGAATAGGCGGATTTAAAGGAGAAAGCTTTGTGATTATGGGAGATTTAAATGCAGATCCCGCCTTCGGAACCGCAACAGATCCGCTCTTTAATGGCATTCAAACTTTAACGAACAACCCAAAACTCAATTTAGATCTCTCTCAAAGCAACGCCTTGTTCACCCCCGTAAGCCAAGGAGCGATGGACGAAGAAAATCCAAAGCTGCACCCACATCCTGAAACACGCACCAGCACTTTTGGCTCTCGCGTTGATTATGCTCTTACTTCTGCAGATTTATCACTTATTAAAACGGGGGTTTATTGGCAAGCTAAAGATCAAGTCGGTCGACTTTTATTCAATGATCCTCGCGTTGGAAAAAGAGGCACAGACAAAGAAGTTTCCTCTGATCATCGCTTTGTGTGGAGCACGATTTCGGTAAATTAACACATAAAAAAGCAAGGACGCTGTTTTTTTCCGTTGTATTTCGCTTTATTTCTCTTTACCTGCACGTAAAAAAAGATATAAATAAGCAAGGATCCCAATATTTAAACAAAACAAACCTACCGAAAAAAGATTCTTCTGTGTGATCATTTCATAAATTTCAAACGGAAGGTAAATGCCCCCCGTTAATAAAGCAAACCACTGTGTCCAAATAAAACCTTTCCATAAACCAAACGCCTCAAAAAAACGAATAATCCCGTACACAAGACTTCCAATAAAAAAAAGGTTCAAATGTGAAGCACTGATCTCTCCTGCATAATGCTGAATAGTGACATAAAAATGAGCCGCAGGATTCAAATGTAAATGCTTCAATAAATAAAACACCGTTTCTTGAAGGCCTTTTCCAGCCATTTCATGAAGGCCTAATCCAAATACCAAAGCCACGCTTCCTTTCATGGCCTCAAAAATAGCCAGTGCTTTTAAGCCCTTTTTCGTTTTAGACATTAAATTCAACCTGTTATTTATATATACCCAAGACACTTGAAGATGCGCGTCAACACCAAGCGAGTGAAACACAGAGCGAAGATGAACTCTGTGATTGAGCGCGGCGAGCGCACCAACACCCAGACCGCGTCAAAGGAGACGGGTATATCGCTATTTTTAAAATCAAGACAATAGAGAAAAAATTAAAAACGTCCGCCTTGGACATAGACGAATAAACCTTGCCTGGTATTTTTGATTTTGGCTTCTGAGCTACCTAAACTCATCACTCAGCATACATGCATTTTTGAGGTTTACATTATGAGTCATCATCAAGATCAAAAAGAAGAAGAAAACAACGAGAAAAAACAACACAAAAAAAATAATCACGGTCAGCAAGATACTGCAGAATTTGAACATGAGCGCATGAAACGAAAATACGAAGAAAACATAAAACACAAACACGATAAAGATCATCATGAATACAGAGAGCATGAAAAAAGCCACCCACACACCCAACACGGCGGCGATCCAAAAGGACACAAACACCCACAAAAAACGCATGAAGAACGCCACGAGCACGATGAACATAAACACCATAAAACCAAAAATCATGATCACAAAGAAGCGTCACGAGAGCATCACAAAACAGGAAACAAAAAATAGTTATACCCAAGACACTTGAAGATGCGCGCCTGCGGCAAACGAGTGAAGGGCCTGAGCATCGTTCTAGTCTGTAATTGACCTGAGCGAGAGCAGCCAACACCCACGCAGTGTCAAAGGCGACGGGTATAATTTATTTCTCTATTTTCATCATCACTTTATACCCCTCACCTTTAAAACAACAAGGATGTGGGGTAGGCGCTTCAAACTCAATCAAAAAGATAAAAGATAGTTAAGGGGCTTCGCTTGGCGCAGGTGCGCGCCTTGAATGAGTTTATATCGCGTTAGGAATTCTCTGATTTAAATACACACGAATATGCGTCAACAAATTCATTAGATCTATATCTCCATCATTGTCTAGATCTCCGGTTTTAATCCAGCGCAACCCCTCATCACTGATTTTTATTTTTATCATCTCAGGACTTTTCGAATAAAGATATGAATTAACACTATTGTCCATCGACGTGATTAAATCCGCTATCGCATCACCATTAAAATCAGCCGCATTGGAATCATGTATATTATATTGCGTGTGAAAATCTTGAGTGGATACTGTAAATTCACCATTCCCTTTATTTAAAAATAATATTGCTGAGTGATTACCTTTTCCCGATTCAGGATGAGGTCCGCCATTGGAAAATAAATCTGGCGCACCATCACCATTAAAGTCTGCGCTAATAACCTTGCCGACCGCACTTTCTAAAGAAGGAACATTTAATGGTAAAAAATCACCTTGTTGATTGTTTATCCAAATCCGCCCACCAGCATAAATATCCTGATATTTATCTTGATTAAAATCAGCAATCGCAAGCCCTATCGGATTGGATTTATAAATAAAGGGTTCAAAAGGATGTTTAGTGTATTTTCCTTTACCATCATTGATAAAAATACCCAAGGAATCCGTGTTTATGTTCGTTATTAAATCTAAATCACCATCCTTATCAAGATCGCCAAATTTGGCAATCCCCTCCGCATTTTCAGTTCTGAAATGAGAAGGATATCCTGTTTCAATTGTTATTTTTTGTCCCGGAATAAAATAACCGTTTCCTTGGTTATAAAAAAACTGATGCGCCTCTTCTGAAAATATACCGCTTAATACAAGAATGTCTTTATCGTTATCGCCGTCAATGTCTGCGACAACCAGGCCTGACAATGAATAATGACTTGAAAACGCGGGCTCAACGACAGTGAATTTTCCTTTTCCATCATTTAAAGCAATAATCAGTTCATTTTTTTCGAATTTTGGAATAAGGGCATCCAAATCGCCATCACCATCAAAATCGAGCAACTCACCGTTATGGTTTGTAAAACCATCGGGAAGTTCGACATCAGGAAGCCTAATAAAATCAATCGTGTCAGCCTGAGTCTCTAAATTCAGGAATTCGTTTTTCATCTCTAAAGGCGCAAGCAAAAAATCACCACTTGCACTCAATGCCTCTTTTTGTACTTTTAGCTTATAATTTCCTGCTTCTTTTTGGGTTTTAATGGACCCTGTAGAATAATGTGTTCCCGTAAGACCCACCAATTCTCCATTTAAAAAGACCTCAGCCCCCATTGCACTTTGGTTTTCTTCATCAAGCACACTGAGCATCAAGGTCCCTAAAATACGGCGCGTCAGCAAACTTTCTCGTTTTAATTCAAGGTTACAACCCAGGGTTTTCGTTTGCTCAACATTGATTCTTGTATTACAACGGGCAAGGGGGACATCAGAAAATTGGGTGGCCGCTTCCGTGGTACGATGAAAAGCAAGATAAGCCGTCACGCCAGGTTGCCCACCTGTTTCAAATACCCCTCTGGCTTTGAAAATACCATTTTCATCAAGCACATCTAAACGTTTTTCTTGAACAGGCACTCCAATGCCCCCTAAGCGCACCAATAAAGTCACGTTTTGTGCCCCGCCCACTTCAGTGACGATTTCAGAAGGCACAATAAAACTAAAAGGGCTTTCGTCTTTAATGGGATCAAGGCGGATATTGATACCCGCCTGCAAGGGGATCATCTTGACTTGTGCGTTTTCACCTTCAATTAAAGTGATAAGATTTTCGTCTTGTTCATTTTTGCCCAACATCTTATCCCCGTCATAAAGACGCATTCTTAAACGGTATTCACCGGGCTGCACATTCAAAGTGAGTGCGGACAAACCCGTTTTTTTATTAATGACATAAACACCTTCATCTCCCTCATTAATCGATATACCAAATTGAGGCAACTGGAGCCCGAGGAGGTCTTCTTCTGTCCAAGAAAATGACAAGGTAGAAAGAGATCTTATTTCATCAAAATGCCTGATAGGGTCGCCCAAATTCGGTGATAAGACAAAACGAATAACAGGGCTTTCGCCATCAACAATGCGTTGACCCAATGCTTTTGCTGTGTATTGGCTTTTAACGGCGTCTTTGGCGGTTAACAAAAGTACAAAATCATAGATACCTGATTTTAAGGGAAGTTCACGGTGTGAAACGGTGCTGATATTTCCTTCATCGTCCATCGTTTGCGTCAGAGGCCAATCAAATTCTTCTTTTGATTCGGTTAATAAGTTGATCACTTGCATCTTACCGTTATAGCTTTTGCTCTGGCTATTTGGCGGCACGCTTTGGCTTGACCCTGACACCAAAACGGGATCAGATTTAAAGGATCCAGAATGGTCTTTTTTAATTGTTTGACTGAAGATGGCTGAAAAAATTGTGTTCGTATTTAAAGGGGTTAATTCATTGCCTGCTTTTGGGGTTGTGGGCGCGCTGTTTTCTCCCCCGCACGAAAAAAGCAAGAAGATCAATAATAAGGCAGTACCAAAATGGCGTTTTTTAATTTTAGTCATGGTTCTTCTTATTTTTATTGGTAAAAAAACAAGGACACTTCACAAAAAACGCCTCAATTTATCACGAAAAAATGAAAATATTTCACTTTTTTTCACATTTCGTGATCAGAGAATAAAAATTATAACCACATAAAATCAAGTGCATACACAAGAAATCAGAAGAGAAGAGAGACAAGAAAAAAGAAGCGCCCCTCAACGAAAGAAGGGGCTGTATGATTGGGCTTTAAAAACGCTGGCAACACGCCTGAATTTTCATCGAGGACGACTCACTTGAAGATACAGGTCGCCGACCAAAAAAATGAATACCCAAGACACTTGAAGCCCCCTGAGCCTAGAGCAACTCTGTGATTGATCTTAAGCGAGAGCAGGCAACACCCAGGTAACGTCAAAGGCGAAGGGTATAAATCAAGGTTAATATTCACCACATTGCAATGAGGTATCAGCGCCATTCTCATACGTCCCTTGCGAACGAACAAGCTGAGTTTTCGGATTAAATACGGAACCCCACATTTCTATTCTCATCTGATTAAGGGCACCGTCCGACCATTGATTATTATATTCACAAAGCGGGGCTGAAAAAATACGTCTGAACGGCTCCCAAATAAGACCTGTGTGCATGTCGACAAAAAGCTCTAAATCAATCGCATCTTCAGGAATATTCCGTTCAATACTGCTTAGAAGTGCCATATTTCTCACGCTGTAGCTCGCCTTGTAATATTCCCCACCAGAAGGGTATAAATAGCTAATCCATATATTGACCACATACCCCCCTTTATTATAAACACTCAGCTTTGTGCTTTTTCCATTGGGGGATAACATCACTCCGTTGCTCAGTCTTTCTCTGTCTTCAATGCTTCTATTTGACGCTCTTTCATATGAAACATTGTTTTCTAGAGCGCCAGAAAATACGGATGATGAAAAGAGCGTTAGAAGAAATAGAGGAAATTTAAATTTCATTGAGAACCTTTTAAAATAGAAGAATCGATTTAAATTCTGAATATACCCAAGACACTTGAAGATGCCTGCTTTCATGGCTGGAAATTATCTTTGAGAGGCCTTGATGATTTATCGGATAATTAAGAGATTTTTTGTAGGCCATTTTTTTATTACGCGTTGAATTTCTGCTTAGGTTTGCCTCACCCTGCCCTAAAAATAAAATGCATCTGTTTGTTGGCTACGCGCAGTGCGTCCAATCAGATAGTCCATCTATATTCAGAAGCCTCATTCGCTTGGCGCTGAGGCTTGGGTATAATACAGTTTTCTTAAGTTTTCCGCGGGTATTTCTATTGCCTTTTGTATTTAACTGAAAACAATATGCAATAAAATTGCTGCTTTATTGCATATTCAATTCTTTCCCCGCTTATTCTGTGTCGCGATAAATCAAATCATTAAAAAAGATCCATTCCATTTTATTT
>CAMRDW010000174.1 GCA_947041315.1 uncultured Enterovibrio sp. | reverse complement strand
GAGTCAGGCAATAAGGTGATCTCTTGGTAATAATTCATCGGGATCAACCTTTGTCTTTCTCTTTATCAGCTTCACCAAAAACACCTCCACGGATCAACATGGCCGCCACAAAATGCTTTTCATCTTCATTCAAGCTCGAAGGTGTTTGGGCATTTAACCATTTGAGTAACAATGTTTTAAAATCATTTTTACTGGAACGGTAAGCAACACCGCGTTGTGTTACCGAGCCATAAGCTTCAATGGCTATGGGTTTCATCGTTTCGCTAAATTGTGGGTACCAATCATCAATGGTACGAAGGGCGTTACCAATTTTTTCGCAGTGCATCGCGGCAACCCCCTCTAATTGAAATAAATGACGACTTTTTTCACCCTTTGGAGAATTAAGTACCATCTCTTGGGAAGGCCATACTCTTTGTGCGTCCCCTAATTGTGCGAAAGCCTGTACTTTAAGCACCAAACGCTGCTCACCTTTTAAGCCGGCCAAAATAACCTGACTCAAAGCGGCCACTTGCGCATTGTCTGACGTCGTTTCATGTAAAGAAAAAGCATAAGCATCAAATGACAAGCTTTCAGTTAACGCATTTCCTGAAACGCGGATGATGATTTGCTCAGCGCCCACTCTGTTACGCCATAAAAAACGACCATTTGCAATATTGTGGGCATATCTGTCTGCCAACTCTTTTATGTCTGTTTCCACATACTCTTTGATCACTTTATTAAACTGACTTTCAAACTCCAAGCTGTTGCATGCTGTTGGATTTTCAACACCAGAAACAACACGCAAACTGAAACTCAAACGTAATGTATCTTGACCCTGTTTAAGGGCCGCATCATCTCCCCAAGATAAGTTGGGTTTTTCTATTTCTTCTTGAAGTTTTTCTTCATCCTTTAAGACTTCCGAATTGAAATTACTTTTTACAGCGCGATTACGACGCTCAAACAATGCGATGGGTAACCATTTTTCTTCATGATGGATATCATTCCACAAGCCAGAAAACATAATGCCATCAGAAGGCTCCAATTTTCTGTCAAAAGCAAGTACGGACGGTAAAGTTAACGCTTTCATCATTTCCCCTTAAAAAAGATCCAGTATTTGTTGTTCTATTTCTGCTTCTGTTTTACTTATTCCAATTTCTATCTCTTTTTCTGCGTTCTTTTCATTTGATATTTTCTGCTGGCATAAATACCACTCCCCTTCTTGGTGATAACGCCAAATAAAGTTTTTTAGTTCATCGACTTTGTGCATGCCTAACCACTCACCGACAGAATGAAGAGGCTCAACAAAACACGTCGGTGTTTTAACGTCACGGGTGTTCTCCACGAAACCCGCTTCATAAAGATCACTGATGGCTTTATATCCTGTCATTAAGGGCACTAAATACCCAGAAAATGGTTTGCCTTGCGCGAACCAATTTGCATCTGTTTGATTGTCTGGTGTGTGTTGATTTTCACTTAACTGAGGCTCAGCTTGGAATTTAAGAGCGACAAAATCTAACCATGCCCTCAGTGAGGGTTGCGCTGCGTTTTCAGCTGGGTTTGAAAGCAGGTTTTCAGTGTGCTTTTCTAAATATTCGCTTCTGTCTTTTAATACAAATCCCGGCATACATAAGCGTTTAATTTTCATCAACATGGTTTGCTGTTTCTCATCAGTACTGGCCGATAACAACTTTACCTTTGAAATATCAAGCACTAAACCGCCCGCGATACGCATAGAGCGACAAAGTAAATCCATGTCTTGTTCAAATGTTTTTACTTGTTCGCTGTTGAATGTCAACGCTTCACTTAATTCAAGTACCAAACTCACCGTTAAATTAAGCTTTCCTTCTTCTATGATGGGGGGAGATTTCGCTTTATGTATTTTCAACACGGGAGGATTTTTACTTTGTAAAAATTCAACATCTGCATAAGGTTTGGGTTGATACACTTTATTGTCTACTTTATGCGAAATAACCGCGCAACCTGAAAATTCTGTTTGATAATTCCCCTGATAAGATGCTGAAATTTTACGGCTTAGCGCATGCGTAAAACCCAAAAAGTGCGTTATCGCAGGGAAACCCCATGTAAAACCCGCAATCGAATTCGCATTTTGGATTTTAATATGACTCAACACCAAATATTGGCTCACAGTGCAACCTCTTGAATAGCGATAAACGCTCTTAATTCTTTTGAAAAAATATTTTCCCAACACTGCGCTTGAATGGGCGTTAATCCCAATTTACTTTTTTTATTAAGCTGCCGATTAAGCCAGCGTGCAAAATCTTTGCTTACTCTCTTTTTCCAATGCCCCAATGCTTTTTCAGCGTTCGCCAATTCATCATTGCGCCAAGGCTCAAAAAAGAGTTGATATTCAATAGGTAATTGAGATCCTAAGGTCCAATGCCTTGTGATCTCATTTTGATTTGAAAGTAAAACAAGATCAAAAATAGAATGAATGATTTGTTGTACTTTTTTTATAACAGAGGCCGCGCGAACAGGTTGACGGTCACTCAGATCTTTTTCTTTAAGTAATCGGAGGTATTTTTTTAATTCTTTTATTTCTGATAACAATGGATAAACAAGATCTTTATTAAAGAAATCGTCTTTATTACGATAACTCAAGGGGATCTTTGTCCATTCAGGCGGTTTTGAAGAAAACAAAACAAGTTTTCCTCCTCGCATTCCATTAAATGAAGATGCATTTGAGTTATTTGATGCGGTAACATTTAATTTTGCTTTATTGGGGTAACGCACAACAATCGTCGAATTGAATTTCTTTTTATTCAGTTGTTCCCTTGCTAAAACCTGTTCATCATCAAAATATTCTTTTTGTTCTAAATATATTTTTTGCGCGATGGAAGAAGAGGTTAATGGCAACAATAAATGATAATCATTTTTTACAGGGAAATACACTTGTTTGGCTAAAAAATAACTTTGCTTTTTATCGCTGTCATAGGCCTGTTTAAGTGCATTGACCCAAGAATGTATTTTATTATTGTCCTCTGTAAATTCTTCGAATAGCTCTATATCACCATTTTTTAAACAATCAATCACACTCACATCATTCATGTTTATTTTTAAAATATCACCAATAGGTAAAGATGCCGCATTTGAAGAAGCAGTATCAATGTCAGGCTCTATTAAAGCGTTTGTTGTTAAATATCGTGCATTTTTACTCATGCTCTGATCTAAAATGCTTGATCCTTTGCTGCTCGAATGCGTTAATTTAGCCACGTGAGTTGCAAAACTAATGTCTTTCGCTTTCAGCGCCCAATCATCAAGCCAGTTACTAGGAATATGTTGTTCGTTAAGCTCAATTAAAAAACGCGTATATTCTGATTTAATATCCATCAATTCAGCACTTAGATTTTCCTCAGCAATCAAGGATAAAAGAGCATGATATTTATCCTGTTGAAGAGACAAGGAAGACTGATCCTTATTTTTTTTCATGCTTTCAATTTGTTTTATTTCTTCATTTTTATCACTCAATAATTTAGCTTGGCTGATCAAGCGAATAATAATACCTTTACTGATCGTGCCCTTTTTATTTTCCGGTTTAGACTTCAAAAATTCTTCTTCTTTTTTATCTCTTCGCTCAGCCAAACAAATTTTTATTTTATTGGCAAGAGCAATCGAGGTACTCTTCGCTAACATGATTTATATATCCTTTTTTAATTTCTTATAAACACCTAAATGCACATGGTACAACCACTGTTGAGTGGTGTTTTCATCTAATTCGTTCAATGATATTTGTGTGTACACGCGCATAATATATTTTTCGTTATCGCCGAATTTATCAAACAGCACATTAACCGCTTTATTCAAATCAAACTGATGCCAAAATTGCACCCTATCGCCGAATAAAAGCGCGCTTTTTTGTAATTCAATATCATCGGTATTCTGATAATTCACAGGATAAACACCCTGCTGTTTTTTTTGAAAAAGAAGCGTATTTTCCCGTGTCAGATGTAGACAATAATCATCATTTCGCCCTGATTGCCTAAAGGGCTGATGGCGTTGTATTTCTCCGCACCAGCTCACGTCTTGTTGCCACCACTGCGCAGCATAGCTTTTATTGTTTGTATTGCCTTGCAAGCACAATGATTGAGCAAAATGCTCTAATTCTGAAAATGTTTTAAATCTTCGCGGTTCACTTTTTGTTAATTCCGGTACTTTTGGAGCAACAACCCTTGGAATCGCATTAATTGCGCTGAGTTGCTTTTGTATATTCAGCTCGGATAAGTGAGATGAGGCATATTGCATCTTTCCTGTTTCAAATCCAGGTTTTTCAAAACACGGGGTTTTCCCTTTCGCCCCTTTATAATTTTGTTCCAATATATGAATATTTTCACAAGTGGGCACTTTCTTTCTGTGGCGTTGTATTCTTCCTGCCAATTGAATAAGCGAACGCATAGAGCTCGGCTCGACCACCGCCCAATCATAATCATGATCTCGCCCAACTTCAGCAACAGAAGTCGCGATTACAACAAAAATATGATGAGCTTCTTTTGTACCTTCAATCCTTTCTTTTATGCCGGAAGCCTCTTCCCATTTTGTTTGATCATGGCGTGTGAGTGCCTTATCAAGCATTTGTTCAATACTGGAGCGTTGCAGCAAAGGATATTGTCCGTGATAAACACAATAATGAATGCGTGTATTTTCAGGAGCGGCGACAGTGAAAAGTTGTTTTGCTATATGAACAAGCGGATCAATATTGGCCATGCGAACTAAGCCTATCGATACTTTTTTATCCGACAATTGAACACAATGCTGAGAATGTAACTCAGTAATAGATTGATAAATGCGTGCAGTAAAAGCGTCACTCAGAGTTGAATACGCCGCGATATTCAATTCAACAAGCTGACCTTGTCGAAGTGGCAATGAGGTTTCTTCCAATGTTTTAACGCGCATGTCTACATAACTGACATGCTTTGATATAAATTCTTCTGTGTTTTTTACTGTTGCCTTTTGAGGGGGATTGCATTCATCAAACCATGCACAACAAATTGCATTACTGACGTCTTCTCGATTATTTGCCAGAACAAAATGTTTACGTCCCGCTTGATAAGCTTCAAAAAGATGTTTCGCCAACGAAGGCGAAATCGTTGCAGTTGAAAGTAAGACTTTACTTCCTAACATCCCTGCCCAATGAACTAAACGGCACAAGGCTGGTAAATCACTGATACCAAAATCATCGGGTTCATCCAGCACCAAATCAGATGTCAACAAGCGCAGCATTGGGGCAATTTGGCGCCCCCCTCTTACACCTTCTGTTGCTGGAATCAAATAATCAATGGTGCTTACCAGTATTGGCGCATGAAGCAACTTCGCGATTTTTGAATCATGCTGTAACCAATCAATTTGTTCCAATGCGCTGCAATCTAAATTTTCAATCAAATCAATTTCATCTTTTAACAAAGACTCACGAGACTCACTGCCATTATTCTCTTCTAGGCTGCTTTTTTCTGTTAAAGACACCCCCTGTAGATCTCGCACCGCTTGTGAGCCAACAAGCAGCGCAATGTTTTGATCTGCTTTTTTTTGACTCCGAGGATCTGCGTCAAATAAATCCGTTTTAAGGGCTTTTGCTGTTTGAATCGTAAGGGTTCTTAATCCTAGAGCGATATTAAAACGACACTGATCTTCTTCAGATAACCCATGCATTATTTTTACGTTTGCACGTGTTTTTCCTTTGCCTGTCGAAGCCATCGAAATACCAAAAAAACCGTACTTTTTTACATCTTCTTTCATTGATTGAGCTAATGCTGCCGCTTTATCTTGCCAACCAAATTCATTTTCTAATTTTTTAGGCACTTTTTTCGTTAGAGATTTTATTGTATCAAGTGCTTTTAAATTTTTCTTTAAACGAGGTAAATCACACGCAATTGAATACGCAAGTTTTCCAACGTTAATATTGTGTTCATCTAATTTCTGCTTTTTATATTTTAATCCTTGCTCATTTTTATCTGTATTGGCATAAGCCAGATAATTTCTATCGGACAATAAATTATCAACGTCTTTTTTAAATGACACTGCATGATCAGCCAACATCAAGGATAACCTTGAAAGATGTTTAATATACAAATTATCATGCCAGTCATTATCAAAAAATTGCGGAGACTTTAATACTCGCTCAGCCAAATGTGCAATATGACTTTGCCAAAAGGCACTTTTAAATAAGGTACCATAAGGGAAAGTCCAATTATCAATCATCGATTGATTCGACCACGTCTCAGTAATAATTTGTGGCGAATTCCAGCATGGCTCAAAAATGGATGGCCACAGATCGATATTTTCAAAAGAAGGCGGATTATCTAATTTTTTCGGAAATTGGGGCAAACGATGGTGAGAAACAATTAACCAGCCGACAATGCGAGCAATCGCGGGTAAAGACGTTAATGCATTAGGAATATTTTTGATCAAGCCATCTTTATAAGCATCTAATGCATGAATGATTTCATTTTCCGTTGAATTATTCACCTTCGTCAATGCTTCTAGCCACTCTTTGTCCGTTTTATTGCCCACGAACGCTTGAAATAACCTCAAAGAAATCCATTCATGACGAAGTGCTTCATAGGCAAGGCCGGCATAATCAATGTCTAATTTATTTTGAAATAAAAGAGTTGATTTTCCAATGTCGTGAAAAAATCCGGCGATGGCCGCTAAATTTTCGACAATCCCCATATTCAAGGATGATTCTTTCTTTAAGAGATCTTTTTCCGTTCGGTTCACAGGCACATAACCTTGTTGATTGAATTTATTTTTATTGCCGACGACCCATAATAATTGAGTTCTGGAGCGGCTTCTTATCCAATGACAACTCACGGCGGTGCTGCGACTGGCGCTTTTTTTTAACAAACCGTGCACCGTTTCTAACCCGTCTTGTGTTATCAAGGTTTGCCAAGTGTTGTCCCCAATCCGATTCGCAAAGGCGTCGAGGACTTTGCGTGTTTTTTTAAGCGCCTTTTTTTCACACTGCGAAACAAAAGTGACCATCATGAAGATGGACTCGTTTGTTTACTTTTTATATCTTGAATTTGTTCTTTGCTTAAAGATTGTAAAGCAAGGCTTTTCACCGTATCGAACATGTAATCCATGGCGCGATGGTCGGTAAAGGCTTGCAATACTTGCTGGCGGAATTCTTGCTCAGTGGCCTTT
>CAMRDW010000173.1 GCA_947041315.1 uncultured Enterovibrio sp. | reverse complement strand
GTGCCGCTTGTCTCGAACCCCACATTGCTCATGTGATATGCCCAAGTAATGCGCACTTTTTAACCTAATGGGTATCCCATAACGTCAAGATTTTAATGCCTTAATGGTGTTACGAATGATGTCTTCGGACGTCACTGTGATATCAAAGTCACTTTCATTGGCGCCAAGGGTGGCCTTTGTATTGTGGTATTGCATCTGGGATGGACGGGTTGTTTTCCCTGAGAGGTGAATTTCTTTTGCATTTGTTTGAGTGATAATATTTTTCACGTTGGAAGGGGATACCCCCGCGCCTGGCATAATACGAAGCCTGTCACCGCAAAATGCGGTCATTTCTTTCAAGGTCTTTATTCCCTCATTGGCGCTTTTTGCAAGTCCGGATGTGAGCACGCGTTCAACCTGATAAGACATTAAAACCTCCAAGGCTTCAAAAGGAGAGCGGCAATGATCGATGGCCCTGTGAAAAGTGACTCCGAGTCCCTTTGCGGCTATCACCATCTCTTTTAAGGCCTCTTGATTGAGGTCCCCATTTTGATGGAGTGCGCCGATTGAAATGCCTTGTAAATTCGCGCGTTTCACTGTGTGAATGTCTTCGAGCATGATTTCAATATCATCACTTGAATAAAGAAAATCCCCTTCTCGTGGCCGGATGATGGCATACACGGGAATGCGTGCGATTTTCGCGGCTTGGCGCATATAACCTGCGCTGGGTGTGAGGCCTCCAGTTGCAAGAGAGCAACAAAGTTCAATGCGTTGTGCTCCCGCATTTTGAGCAATAGGAAGAGACTCAAGACTATCAATACAGACTTCAACCAAGATGGACATCATATTCACTCATAAAAAACAGGGATAATATTTTAATGGCGAAAAATCCAAAAGAGATAATTTGACAGGGTTAGTCATGGATCTCATCTCTTGCAAGCGCAAGGGTTATTTTGAGAGGGAGGTGGCTGATATTTTTAATGTGCGTGGTTTACCCATTCTAGCTTTGTTGTTTGTGATGTTTCCTGCGCAATGTCTGGTTAACGACTTACTGGAATGGCTATTATTTTTCTCTTTAATAAAGCTTAAAAATAAAAAAACAGCCTCAATGGGCTGTTTTATGAAGATAAGCATTAAAAAGGGAAATTATAAATCTTTAGAATGCGCAGTTAAATATTCAGCAACACCTTTAGGAGATGCATTCATTCCTGCTTTACCTTCTTTCCATTGTGCTGGACACACTTCACCATTTTTTTGGTGAAAATTAAGTGCATCGACCATGCGCAGCATTTCATCAATATCACGTCCAAGAGGTAAATCATTCACAACTTGATGGCGAACAACGCCGTCTTCATCAATTAAAAATGATCCACGAAATGCCACGCCAGCTTCAGGATGTTCAACATCGTATGCTTTGCAGATGTCGTGTTTTACGTCTGCAACCAAAGGATATTTTACAGGACCAATGCCACCGTCTTCGACTGACATGTTACGCCATGCGTTATGAGAAAATTGTGAATCAATAGAAATACCGATAACTTCAACGCCTTTGGCTTTAAAGTCGTCATAGCGTTTGTCAAAAGCAATCAGCTCTGAGGGACAAACAAAAGTAAAATCAAGAGGGTAGAAAAATACGACGGCTTTTTTGCCTGAAGTGAATTCTTTGAAATTGAAATTATCAACAATTTCGCCATTTCCCATCACGGCGGCGGCGGTAAAGTTTGGCGCTTGGCGTCCTACGAGAACCATTTTTATTTCCTCATTAATTTAAGTTTATGAAAGTATGAGTTTATTCACTTTCCTAAAAAGTATACTGTAAAGCGTGTGCAGAAAAAAGAAAATCCACCGGGGTTTATAAGCTAATTTGCTTTATTAATACTGTATGGACGGCCATAAAATTTTTATCATAATAAAAAAAAATGTCTTTTTTTGAAAAGAGAATGTTGGCTTTAATATTTCTTTGCATCGGGTCTTTTCCTTATACTTAGTAAGGTTGTTTAAACGCTTTGAAAATGCTGATGAGACATTTTCCGCGTTTTTACTCTGTACGCCATCAGGGATCCGATTATAAGCAAATGAAACCACTCAAGAGCTCATCATAAAATACGCAGTGATAAAGTGTGTCTTTCGAGTCTATTTTGAGGTGTGTTTTTTTATGTAATAGAGACGTATTTTTAAAAAATTTGCGAGCGACCCATAATTAAATTAACGCTTTAAAGAAAAAAGTGAGCCTGTCAATACCTGCCATAAATCTTTGTTGTAAATGATTTTATTGAAGATTTTCATTCCAGTGCTAAGTTTAAGAAATGCTTTTTTCTTTGCCTTGTTCTTTTTGAAAAAACCTTATTTTTTAAATGACTCAGGGGAAAAAGAAATAAAAAGAAATAACAGGGTGTACGTTTATATTTTTTGAATGCACAAGGATGCGTGTCTATGGATTTACAATCAAAAAAGACCCCCACTGAATTGACGTTTATTCCACCTCTTTGTGAGCAAGGGCAAGATGTGATAACGGAGGGGCTTGCGTCTTTTCTGTGTCAATTGGCCTCTGATTTCAGCGCGCCTGTCTTGGCGCTTTTAGAGGCGAGAAAAGAGAGACAAGGGCGCTTTGATGCCGGAGACTTGCCTGATTTCTTACCTGAAACAGCAGACATTCGTAACAAGAACTGGTGTATTCGCGGGATCCCGGAAGACTTGCAAGACCGACGTATTGAAATCACGGGGCCACCAGAAAGAAAAATGGTCATTAATGCTTTAAATGCGAATGTAAAAGTATTTATGGCAGATTTCGAAGATTCATTTTCTCCTGCTTGGGGGGCTGTACTTCAAGGTCAACGAAATTTAACGGATGCCATTGCCAGAACGATTTCCTATCAGCAACTTGATACAGGACGTCATTATACGCTTGGCTCGGATCCGAGTGTGCTTATTTGCCGCGTTCGAGGGCTGCATTTAATTGAAAAGCATGTTCTATTTAAAGGCGCGCCGATCCCGGCGGCTTTGTTTGATTTTGCTGTTTATTTTTATAGAAACTACAAAGCCTTATTAGAAAATGGTTCAGGCCCTTATTTTTATCTGCCTAAATTGCAATCTTATCAAGAAGCGGCTTGGTGGAATGCTGTTTTTTGTTCCACAGAAGATCGTTTTAAATTGCCTCGTGGAACCATCAAAGCCACGGTTTTGATTGAAACCTTGCCTGCCGTGTTTGAAATGGACGAAATTTTATATCAGCTCAAAGATCACATTGTGGCTCTGAATTGTGGTCGTTGGGATTATATTTTCAGTTATATCAAAACATTCCGTAATCATCCTGATCGCGTTTTGCCTGACAGGCAAGCGGTGACGATGGACAAATCTTTTTTAAACGCCTATTCACGCCTTTTAGTGAAAACCTGTCATCGTCGTGGCGCGATGGCGATGGGAGGGATGGCTGCGTTTATTCCCTCAAAAGACCCAGAAAAAAATGCCTGGGTGCTCAATAAAATCACGAGCGATAAATCGCTGGAAGTTAAAAATGGGCACGATGGCAGCTGGGTCGCCCACCCCGGGCTTGCTGACACGGCAAAAGCGGTCTTTGATGCGGCGCTCGGAGCGCGTAAAAATCAATTGGATATTTTGCGTGAAGAAGATGCCCACATTTTTGCAGAAGAACTGCTTGCCCCTTGTGAAGGAGAGCGAACTGAAGAAGGAATGCGCCATAACATTCGTGTCGCGGTGCAATACATTGAAGCTTGGATTGGCGGCAATGGTTGTGTGCCGATTTATGGATTAATGGAAGATGCCGCCACGGCTGAAATTGCTCGCGCGTCTATTTGGCAGTGGATTAAACATAAAAAAACGTTGAGCAACGGAAAGACGGTGACCGCTGATTTTTTTCGGGCCTGCTTATTAGAAGAAATGCAGACGCTGAAAAAAGAGCTAGGGGTTTCAAAATTTACGCAAGGCCAATACGAGCAAGCGGGCCGGTTAATGGAAAAACTGACCACGGATGAACATCTGGCGGATTTTTTAACCTTATCGAGTTATGAATTTTTAAATTAAATCAAGTGATATACCCAGGTGATTTGAAGATGCAGGCAGGTCCCTTTTAAGCAAAACCCTGAGCGCCTCCTTTGAGCATCGAAGGGGGTTCAGATTTAAAAAGAGACCCAGCCCATCGCGCTTCAGAAATGACGGGTAAACCCATCAATATATTGACAGAGGGAAGTGGCATGACATTGACGAGACAGCAACAAATAGACGCGTTGAACAAGGACTGGAAGGAAAATCCACGTTGGAAAAACGTAAAACGCACTTACACGGCAGAAGAGGTCGTTTCACTGCGAGGCTCTGTTTTGCCAGAAAATACCTTGGCCACGTTAGGGGCTGAAAAGCTATGGAAATTAGTCAATGGCTCGGCTAAAAAAGGCTATGTGAATTGTTTGGGCGCGTTGACCGGAGGGCAAGCGGTTCAACAAGCGAAAGCGGGCATTGAGGCCATTTATCTTTCAGGTTGGCAAGTTGCAGCAGACAACAACACCGCATCAAGCATGTACCCTGATCAATCCCTTTACCCTGTAGACTCCGTACCGGCTGTTGTGACACGGATGAACAATGCTTTTCGACGGGCAGATCAAATTCAGTGGTCAAAAGGCGTCAGTGTTGAAGAAGGAACGGATTATTTTTTACCGATTGTCGCAGATGCAGAGGCCGGTTTTGGCGGGGTTTTAAATGCCTATGAGCTGATGACGAGCATGATTGACGCCGGGGCGGCGGGTGTGCATTTTGAAGATCAACTTGCATCGGTTAAAAAATGTGGGCACATGGGAGGGAAAGTCCTGGTTCCAACACAAGAAGCCGTTCAAAAATTGATTGCAGCGCGTTTAGCCGCTGATGTGGCAGGCACGCCGACACTGGTCATCGCAAGAACCGATGCGAACGCGGCCGATCTTTTAACCTCAGATTGCGATCCTTACGACAAAGATTTTATTGTGGGTCAAAGAACCGCAGAAGGGTTTTATAAAGTACGAGCAGGGATAGATCAAGCCATTGCTCGGGGTTTAGCGTATGCGCCGTATGCGGATCTTGTTTGGTGTGAAACAGCAAAACCTGACTTAGAAGAAGCCCGTCAATTTGCAGAAGCCATTTTGGCGAAATACCCCGGTCAATTGCTCGCTTATAATTGTTCACCTTCTTTTAATTGGGAAAAGAATTTGGATGCGGGCACCATCGCGCGCTTCCAACAAGCTTTGTCTGATATGGGATATAAATATCAATTTATTACGCTTGCTGGCATTCACAGTATGTGGTTTAACATGTTTGAGCTTTCTCATGCTTATGCACAAGGTGAAGGGATGCGTCATTATGTTGAGAAAGTACAACGTCCAGAATTTGAAGCGGCACAAAAAGGGTATACCTTTGTGGCTCATCAGCAAGAAGTGGGAACGGGGTATTTTGATAAAATGACCAATATTATTCAAGGCGGGCGCTCTTCTGTAACAGCTTTAGATGGCTCTACTGAAGAAGATCAGTTTTAATTATTGAATAGACTGACAGTTTCTGGTTATTTTCAGCGGCTGCATTGGCTTTAACCTCATCAATAAAAAAGAAAAGCGACCTTCGGGTCGCTTTATTGCATTTCGTCTTCTTCCATGGATTCTGTTTCTTCTTGTATTTCTAATAAATTAATGGCGATTGCAATAAAATCAGCATCCGTGATGATCCCCACTAATTTCTTTTTCTCAACCACAAGTAAACACCCAATTTTATGCTCTTGCATATAGAGGGCCGCTGTTTTTAAATTTGCGCCTGGAGAGACGGTTAATAAAGAACGATGGGGCAACCGAGAAAGCGGCTCTTTCATGGGATAATGAACATCGCCAATTTCTTTTTCAAGGCTGGAATTTTGTGCAAACAGAATGTCTCTTTGTGTGACGAGTCCTTCTAAATGCCCAGTGTTAGAAACGATAGGGATATGACGGATTCGTTTTAAATCCATCAAGGCCTTTGCGTCTTCGATGGTTTGATGAGCAAAGAGAGTGACGGGGTTAGGTGTCATCATTTCATGAACTTTGAACATGGGTTCCTCACAATCATCTTGGTTAACTAAATTGTATGATCTTTTCCGTATAATCATAGTGTGCTTTAAAAGATGCCTCTCAAACTTTGCTAATATTAAAGGACTTCATACCGTCTATTTTTTCGCAAAAACCATGCTCTTTAGTTATTGCGTGTTTGTGTGTTTTAGGGAGAAAACAATGCGCAACCTTTCGTTTATTTTATGTTTTTTTTTCACCACTCTTTTTTTGCCCGTGCAGGCCTCGACGGTTTCACCTTTTGTTGTTGGGGGGAGCAATGCCAGCATCGAAGATGCGCCTTGGCAGGTTCTCGTTTGGGGAGATAACAAGCGTTGTGGTGGGGTTCTCATTGCCTCGGAGTGGGTGCTTACGGCGGCACATTGTCTCGATCAAGCTGGGGACAATGAGGCTTTTTCTCTTATGTCTCCTTCCTCTGTTTCTGTTTACACGGGAACCGCTGACATTTCAATATCGGGTTTGAGTGCATTCCATTCGAGTGTTGAGGCTTTGTATGTTTATGATACATACAATAAAGATATTTTTGATGGGGACATTGCCCTCATTAAATTAGTGAGCCCTGTCTCTACAAATGCGCGTCCTGTTATGCGTGCGAATACCCTCGCTCAAAAGGACTTCGATGCCACGGGAGACATTTCAGCGAAAAATCTTCTTCTTTCTGGCTGGGGCTACACCGATGAAGACAGAACGCATCTTACAGATATTCTTCAAAAAGCAACCTTGTCACTTGTGTCTGATGAGGCTTGCGCCGATCTTTGGGGCTTAACGCTATTAAGGGTTGAAGATTATGAGAATAAATTTGTTTGTGCTCAAGACTCTGGAATCGGCGCCTGCAATGGAGACTCGGGTGGACCATTAATTTGGAATGATCCTTCAAGGGCTGCAGATCCTGATGGTGGTGCGACCTTGGTAGGTTTGGTTAGCTTTGGGGTGGACTCTCAATGTGCCTCAGATTTACATCCTGACGTTTACACTCAAATTTCCACTTATAACGCTTGGATTGACAGCTGCATAGAAGGTCAATGTATTACACCGATTGCGAGCCAACAGAGTTCTGGAGGTGGATCTTTGGATTTCTTCTTTTTTGTTTTAGTGGCTGTTTCTTTTGGTTATCGGTTTTATTTA
>CAMRDW010000172.1 GCA_947041315.1 uncultured Enterovibrio sp. | reverse complement strand
GAGTCAGGCAATAAGGTGATCTCTTGGTAATAATTCATCGGGATCAACCTTTGTCGCTTTCACCAAATACGCCGCCGCGCACAAGCACAGCCATGACATAATGCGCATCTTCAACTCGAGTCAACTCTTCACCGCGTGCCCATTTATCAAAATGGGTATAAAAGTCTTGTTTTTCTTTTGGAGTGCGAAAGGCTTTGCCCAAATTTGTGACCGCGCCATAAGGTTCTATGGCGATGGGGCCTGCTGTCGCGATTTCATCAGAAAATTCAGGGTACCAGGTGTCAATAGAGCGAAGTGCGTTACCGATTTTTTGCGAGTGCATCGCTGCATTTTCTTGTACTGAATACAAAATTTTGCTTTTTTTGCTTTTTCCCTTGTCTAAAACAAGCTCTTCACTTGGATACACTTCTTGCGCTTTACCCACTTTGGCGTAAGCGTTGATTTCAAGCATCAAAAAATCAGACTCACTGGCCAGGACCTTGGCAATACGTCCTGCAAGATCAAGAATATCCTCCTGATCATGATCAAAATGGCGCGTGCTCAATTGCGTAGAATCAAATACCCAGCTTTGCTCTGCGCCTTTATTGAGCGCCTTAATCTGTACTTCGATCTCTTCTGCGCCAACGCGATTACGCCATAAAAAACGCGCATTCGCTAAATTGGTGGCATAACGCTTCGCCAGCTCAGAAAAAGCATGTTCTTCAATATATTGGTTCACCGCTTTACTGTAACTTTGTTTAAAATTCGCATTATTACAGGCAGAAGGCTTTGCCACCCCCCCCAAGACTTTTAAAGTAAATTGCAGCTTTAATGTATCTTGATTCGGCTCTAGCGCGCAGACATCCACTGTTTGTAAATTGGCTTTTTCAACCTCTGCATTTAATTTCGCAGGATCGCCTTTTACCGCCGCTTTTAATCGGTTTGAGATGGTGCCTCGCACCGATTTTTCCGTTAATTTCAGCGCCGTTTGCTTATCGCGCGCCTCCCAAGACGTACCAAACATATATCCGTCAGAGGGAACCAATTTTTTCTCAAACGCCAGTACCGATGCGATGTTGTCATTTTTAGCCATGTTATTATTCCTTATGCTTTAATTTTGTTATTTTGTTGACAAAGATAGAGATCATTTTCTAAATCGCTGAGGTAGTGCCAGAGCATGTCATCGAGCGCTTTGATTTGATTGACCATGATAAATTCACCCAGGGTGACAATGCTTTCTGCAAATCGATGGGGAGTCTGTGCGTCACGCTGATTTTTAGCTTCAGCCAATGCTGAAATACCTTGAAATCCGGTGGCAATCGGCACAATCCAGCCGGGCACTTTGCGCTGAGTGCGCCAAATTACCTCTTTTTCTTTTTGCTCTTTGCCGCCCTCTTCTTCTTTTTCTTTAGGCTCTGTCTGTTCACTTTCATGATGCAAAGTTAAAAAACCAAGCATCGCATCCAGAGCATCTTCCCCCTTTTTCATCGCGTCTATCATCAAATCACGTCGTTCAATCAAGACATACCCTGGCATCAATTCCCCCAAAAATTGGGTCATTTCGACTTGCTCATCTTCATCCATCGTGACGGATGTCGGCATGTTTAACGAAAAGATATCGCCTCCCGCCATTTTCATGGTGTGGATAACAGAACGCAGGCTCTCTAAAAAAGCAGGGTCCTGGATTTCGTTTTCATGACCTTCATATTCAATGACCAAAGACACACACAGATGGCAACGCGCTTCTTCTATAAAGGCACTGCGCGTACCATCGTGATTCAACGGATTTCCAGTCCCAATGATCGAATGAACATAATCCCCTGGCCCTTTATGGGTTTGTAAATCAAATTCGTGATTGACGACCGCCACACTTTTTAGCCATAAAGCATTTAAACCGCGTGCTTTCAGTTTGCGTTCAAGGGCGTGCACAAAACCAAGCCAGGCTGTCATAGCAGGAAAACCGACAGTAAAAGGGCTAGATAACGCATTGGCATTGTGAATTTTAATGCGGGGTAAGGTGAGCACTTTCATCGCAAAGCCTCCTTGTTTTTTTTCACCACTTTTTCTATCAGCATGAATACTTCATCACTGAGTAATATGGCGTGTTGCGCCAATACTTTTTTATATCCAAAATTTAAACTTCGACTCATTTGCAGTACGATGTGATCTAACCAATCGTTATTTTCAATGCGGTATTGCTCATACTCTGGATAAAGCCAGATTTGCTGTTCTTTATTAAGCGAACTCGATAATTCACCTTTAAAGTCAGAAAGAAAAAGGCGCAACTGCCACATTTTTTTAATCACAGCGTCAACGTATTCTTGAATGCGATAATCTCGCCCTTCTCGAATATTGATGTTGTTTTGCTCCCTTGTTAATAACCGATGCAGCGCAGAAAATATGTCTTTGGCATGCCATGGATTCAAGGTTTCAGTAAAGAAATCATTTTGGGGCACACGGATATTTCGCACCGTGAAGCTCGGTGGCACACTCAACAATAAATGCGCTTTACCCCCATGTTGATTGTTTAATACACTGATGTTTTGAGGTTTTGTGCCACCATAGCCGATCGTGGTTAAACCCAAAATATCCTGATACCCCGTCTCATGGTGTTTATTGGCTTTTTTGCATTCTCGCGCTTCTTTGGTGGCCTCTGAAAAACGTAAATGATCAATGCGTTTTCGAAGCTCAAACAGATGCCCTGAGTGAGTCAAAATAGAAAGAAGATGGTATTCATCCTCGTCGACAGGAAAATAGACCTGTTTTATTTTTGAGCTCGTGATGTTTTCTTGATCACTTTGCACCATTTTCAAAAAGCCCGCTCTGAGCGCATCGGCCTCAGTCCCCGGTTGCTTTAAAAGTTCACTCGCCAATTCTGAGTTTTGTTCTAAATGTGTGAGCAAGGTTTTTCCGTCTTCCATGACCAAGGTTAAAAATTTATGCACATCCAACGCCGCCGCATTGCCTAATGCGTCAGGCTTCACCTCTACATTTCCAGTTCGCAAAAATCCATCACACTCCCTGGGATTGTTTGCTATCACAGAAGAGGCATACCCATTTTTATTTTTTCTAGCGCTTGGATGGCTAAAAGTGCAAGGATGAGTCGATATTGACATCTGCCCTGCTCTTCTTGCCGCATTAGGCAGCCAAGTGCTTAATGCGAAGACCTCTTCACAGGCTTGTTCTTGTTCTTTCTTTTCAAATTCGTCCATGTCTGTTTTTATGTTTTTTTTCAGCCAGGCTTCTTTACGTTCTGAAAAAAACAATGTAATCGCGGGATCTAACACATTTTCACCTTCTTATTTCGATAAACCAATGGGCATCATTGAATGCCCCCATTCACGGGCATTCACCTTCGCGCTTTTTTCACCAAACCCAGCTGATCGTTGTAACCGTACTCGTTGTTTTGATCTCGAAAAATGAGACTTATCTCACCATAGATGAATGAAGTGATGTACTCGCTTTCACCTTCTTTTGTGTATTGCGAGATCAGGTTTTTATAATCACGCACCAACCAAAGTCGACTCATTTGACGCTCATTCAAAAAATGGTGCACAATATTCAAAATACGCTCGACAGCGACAGGCTCGCCACTGTCATCCCTTTGATGAAAGCGCACTTTATTTTTATCGATGAGCAAATAAAGTTGCACACTGGGTTCACTGTTTCTAAAGCCTTTGTAATATTGCGGCAAGGCCGTTAACCACCAAAAATCCGTTAAATGTCCATGCAAATGATGGCTCCAAAAAATCGGCTTTTGTTTTGCACTTCGCGGACCGAAACGATTTTGTTTCACCGGCTCGACAGGTTTGATTTTATTGATTTGTTCAACGCCCAGCACGTTTGCCGTGGCCAAATGTTCGAGATCCGCCAAATTGCTTTTAGGGGTGGCGTCTTTTCTTTTTTGTATTCGGGGCACCGCATCAAGACAGTGCAATAACTGCGTTTCATCCACCAGCTGAGTGAGATCATGGCTGCTCAATTGCAGGCTTAGACGCGTCTCATACCCTGGCTGACAAAATACCCGGTCTTGTTTTCCTTCAAAGCCTTTTAAGTTGTATTGCATGAGGCTGATGTTCGGGGTTTCAACGCCCCCGTCTCGGTGTCGTCTCACCCGCCCGCCCATTTGAACAAAAGAGCGATACGATGAAGGCTCAAGAACGGCCCAATCAAAATCATGATCCCGCCCGACTTCTTCTACTGGCGTTGCCACCAAAATAAAAATCAGGTTTTTCGCTTTGCATTCTTGCAAATGTTGACGTATCACAGGGTTTGCAAATGCTTCAGGTGACTTTTCTGGTTTTTCTTTGCGTTTAAGAACCTCATCGAGGTGTTTTTCTTGCTCATGACGCAACAATAAAACTTGTTGGCTGTGGTAGGCCATACAACGAATTTCTGTGTTTTCAGGCCAATCACAATCGAGAAAAAACGGCGTTAATTCAGCGCATAAAGAAATATTCGCCACCCTCATCACCCCAAAAGACACCTTGATCTGGCTCTGTTCATCTTGCGTAAAATGAAGGGCGTGCTTCTTCAATACGGCTTGTTGGCAATATTCAAAATAAAGCGTTTTCACATTTTGAAGATCGCTACTTTTAGGACAAAGAAAAATATCGGCTTTTCGTTTGGGGACTTGTTCTTTTAATATGGCAACACGTTGATTCACAAAACGCGCATGAGATGCTTGATAAGCTTCTATATCGCTTTCTTCACTGCCAATTAATTGCATCTCGGTATTAAATTCATCTATCCACACGCAATTCACTTGCGCGTTTCGTTCACGGCTTGCAGCAAACATCGCCCAACCTAAACGGTATGCATTATAAAAACCCAACGCCAAATCAGGAGGAACAGTGGCCGAAGAGATCATCACTTTACGGCCTAACATGCCCGCTAAATGCACCAAGCGCCCTATCGCAATGAGATCATCCCCTGTAAAATCATCAATTTCATCAATGACCAAATCAGAGGACATCAAACGAAGGCAAGGCAGAATATAACGGCCGCCGCGCTTGGTTTCGGTTGCTGCCATAATGTGGTCTATCGTGCACGCGAGCACGGGGGCATAAAGCAATTTTCTGTCTTTTTCACAAGTTAAAACAGTGGCGAGCTCTTCTTCTGGCAACACGCCTTGCCAGTCGTCTTTTTCTTCACCCCAATGCAGCTCATCGCTTTCTTCTTGAAGATTTTCAATGGATTGAGAACCACAATCTTCTTCCTCTTGATTGTCTTTTTCTATGAGGCCGCCATCGGTATGCAAACGATAAATGGTTTTTGAACCAATCAATACCGCCAAATCACTCGATTTTAGGTTCAGTTTTATTTTGTACTCCTCTCCAGTTTGCAAGGTCAAGGTTCTTAAGCCCAAGGCCAAAATAAAACGTAAACTGGCTTTATCTTCAGAAAGCGCTTGCATGACTTTGGCATTGGCAATGGTTTTACCGGTTCCGGTACTCGCCATATTGACCACAAAATAACCTTGGCTTTTGTCTTGTGTTTTCTCACGCCACGCGTTAATTTTTGTGACCGTATTGTCTTGCCATTTGAACTTCTTTTCTGTGTTTTTTTGCGGTTTTAACGCCTCTAAATCAGAGGCGACTAAAGGCTCCGACTCAAAAAATGGCAACATATTCACCGCATTGACTGCAGCGTCTTCCACATGAAAAAGATGCTCATCTAATTTTTGTTTTAACTCTTTTGTCGCTCTGTCTGTGTTAGCAAAAAGAGAACAGGGGCTTTGCCATTGTTCATTTTTAGGTTTCGATGAATAATAATGATCGCCCAACATCAAACACAAACGGGCATGGTGTAAAATCAAGCGCCAAGACCCATCATTCATTGCTTGCTCAAGCAGGGGTAAATGATGCAATAAATCGCAGGCTCGGTGTTGTAGTTGCTTGCGCCATGGGTCTGATTTGGACAATAAACCTTGGGGGAAGGCAAAACACTGCTTTTTCAGTTTTTCAAAATCATCGTATCGGTTTTCATAACCCCACGACGCCTCAATTCGCGTCAATAATTCTTGCAGCGTGCCGTTCGTTTTATCCCGTAAATTTTTACATTCTTCCTTTTCTTGGGGCAAAGGCAAACGATGATGTGACACTATCAGCCAACTTATCAAAGAGGCCGCATCGGGTAAATGGGATAAAGGCTTTTCTGTACTCGTTAACGTTTCATTGCTAAATTGCGACTCATTCAAATCCCCGTCCATAATAGCTTGCAGCCAAGTTTCATCATTATTTTCATTTAAATGAACAAATTGGCTAAACAATAAACAAGACACCCATTCATGCCGAAGCGGATCCCCTTTAAATTTTGTTTTAATCTTAGGATCAAGCTTCTTTTGAAAGAGCGCTGAGGCTTTTCCCCAGTCATGAAATAACGCAGCCATTCCCGTTATTGCTTTTATCAATGGAAGGTATTTCCAATCCCCTTCATATTCATTCTGCATTAAGTCTTTTTCCGTTCGGTTCACAGGCACATAACCTTGTTGATTGAATTTATTTTTATTGCCGACGACCCATAATAATTGAGTTCTGGAGCGGCTTCTTATCCAATGACAACTCACGGCGGTGCTGCGACTGGCGCTTTTTTTTAACAAACCGTGCACCGTTTCTAACCCGTCTTGTGTTATCAAGGTTTGCCAAGTGTTGTCCCCAATCCGATTCGCAAAGGCGTCGAGGACTTTGCGTGTTTTTTTAAGCGCCTTTTTTTCACACTGCGAAATAAAAGTGACCATCATTAAAGGGATATCTCCGATTTAAAAAAATATTTATTCCAATATTTTTTTTATCTCATTACAGATCTTCATTATTAACAGTGAAATTCCGAGAAACTCAGGTCGAAAAAAAAAGCCCCATATTTTAAAAAAAGCGTAATTAACACGCTCGAAAGACTTTTTTATTTTCACGATAAATTCAATACGTTTCATATGGTTATCTATTTCAATGCAGAAGTATCAAAAAATCATACAGAAAGAATTTCTGCAGTGCAATAAATCAAACCTTAGCACATTCAAATAAATCAAAACTACTAATACACATTCTTTGAGGTTTCAAATAATGAATATTTCATGTAATATGACAAACACTGCTATAAAAGCAGTTTAGAAATTAGCTCATACCAATAATTCATTCACAGCCACAAAGGCTGCAAGCGACTGGCCTCGCTAGTCGCTACCTTCTTTTTCTCTATCCAATGCAAGGCTTTTCACCGTATCGAACATATAATCCATGGCGCTATGGTCGGTAAAGGCTTGCAATACTTGCTGGCGGAATTCTTGCTCAGTGGCCTTT
>CAMRDW010000171.1 GCA_947041315.1 uncultured Enterovibrio sp. | reverse complement strand
CAGGGGCTTCGTTCGCTTGCCGCCTACACGCATCTTCAATTCCTTTGGGTATAGCGCACCTTGCATCAAGGCTAAACCGGCTCTTTTAGGAAAATAAACACCATAAAGGATCCTCGTTTACAAAAATCAAGGGGTTGCTTTTCTATTGTTTCTCACTGAGCGCGATTTATCGTCCACATTGTATACTCAAAGCTTAATAAAAAAGCAATTTATACCCGCCGCCTTCGCGGCTTCATGGGTGTTTGCTTCGTTCTTATAAGCCTCATCACATATCCCCGTCGCCTTTGAACTTGGCAGCCCCTTCAAAACCCAATCACAAAGTCTATACCCGTCGCCTTTGAAGGTGCGTGGGTGTTGGCTAGGCTCATTCAGCCCAATCACACAGTAGATTCTATGCTCAGGGACTTCATTCGCTTGGCGCAGGCGCGCATCTTCAATTCCTTTGGGTATCGCTGCAACTTCCGTTTGTTTGGGTATATATTATTGAAAAGCCCTGATAAAATAATAAAAGAACCTATTTCACTCTTGATTGTCCAATCCATTGAAAATGAAAACACAAAAACATCAATCGAAAAACCAATCCAAGAAAGGCACTTTCGTTCTTTCTTATTGACGCTGGAGTCTGTATCTGTCGTATGCGACCCTTTAACAAAGTGATCACGCACCTCTTGGTTGCATCGCTCGTGTATAGCCCATCCATTCTGGCTTCACCTTTTACAACGCTTCCTGAATATGGCCCTCAATCCCTTCCAGAGATTGGCACCGCCGCCGCCGCCACCTTAAGCGTTAAAAAAGAAATGGAATATGGCGATGCGTATATGCGCCTGCTTCGGGCCTCTCGTCCCCTTGTTTATGACCCACTTTTATCTGAATATATTCATACTCTTGGGACAAAATTGCTTTCAAAAGCGCAAGACGTCAAAACGCCTTTTTCGTTTTTCTTGGTGCAAGATAAAAGCATCAATGCGTTTGCTTTTTTTGGCGGTCACATTGGCATTCACACCGGGCTCTTTTTTCATGCACAAACACAAGGGGAGCTTGCTTCTGTTCTTGCACATGAAATAGCCCACTTAACACAACGTCATTTAGCGCGGGCCATGGAAGCCCAAGCCAAACAGTCCCCTCTTGCCATGGCGGCCCTTATTGGCTCCATCATGTTGAGCATTGCAGCACCCCAAGCCGGAATTGCGGCCATCCAAGCCACCGCTGCGGCCAACATGCAAAGCCAAATAAACTACACCCGCTCAAATGAACAAGAAGCCGACCGTATCGGGATCAATATCTTGTCCCGTGCTGGTTTTGATACCTATGGCATGCACCGCTTTTTTGAACGTATGGCCACCGAATTCCGCTTTACGACAACCCCTCCCCCCTTTTTGTTAACGCACCCTCTTCCCACGTCGCGTATCACAGAAGCGCGCACCCGCGCACAGCAATACCCGAAAAAAACCGACCTTTATTCTTTAAACTATGCGCTCGCGCGTTCGCGTGTTATTGCGCGTTACAGCTATCTTGGCCCCACAAAAGGCCTGAATTGGTTTAACGTCGAATTAAAGACCGCGTTACCGAATGAAGTCGCCGCATTAAATTACGGCAAGGCTTTGATTTATTTAGATAATCAACAATTTGAGAAAGCAGAGAAAATATTAAACCCGCTCTTAAAAAAGGATCCTCAAAATCTTTATTATTTAGATGCTTACACCGACTTGGATCTCAATCAGAACAAATTCAAAACCGCCATTCTTCGTTTAAAAAAAGCCTTAGAAATGAAACCCAATAATGCGGTTTTAAGCCTCAATCTTAATTACGCTTTGATAAAAGAAGGAAAATTCAAAGAAGCCATCAACAATTTGCACCGTTTTACACACCAAAACCCTTCCGACATCAACGGCTGGTCTATGTTGCAAGAAGCCTATGATAAAGATAAAAACCGCCACGGCGCCCTCATGGCACAAGGGGAAATTTTTGCACTTCAAGCCCATTGGAAAAAAGCCATTTCAAATTATGTGCAAGCAAGCCACCTTGTTCCCCTTGGAAGCCTTGACCAAGCTCGGTATGATGCCCGTATCGACCAGCTCACCCACGACGAAATTCGCTTTAGAGAATTACAAAACTGATCTTTTTCAATTCACACTTTCAAAAAGATAAAAAAAAGCGCACGAAACGCGCCACCTTGCTTGCTTGAAAAAAGAACCGCCCCCAAAAAATACGCTGATCCTCAAAAAAAACAGCATTTATTTTCCGTTTTAAAAATAAACAAATACACTTTTTTTCATTCCAAAGGACCTCTCATGATCACAACCCTTTACCATAACCCCCAATGCACAAAAAGCCGCCTGACTTTGGCGTTACTAAAAAGCAAAGGCATCGAGCCTGAAATCGTTCTTTATCTTGCCACGCCCCCGTCCATCGAGACCTTAAAAAACATTCAAAAAATGCTGGGGTTTGACTCCGCAGTTCAAATGATGCGCCCCCAAGAAGAAATATTTAAAACCCTGCAACTTGAGAGCGCGAGTGAAGCTCAATTGTTCGAGGCCATGGAAACACATCCAAAATTAATCGAAAGGCCCATCTTTGTGATTAATGGCAAAGCGGCGATAGGACGCCCACCGGAAAACATTCTTCCTCTTTTGCCTTGATTCAGCCCCTTTTATACCCGTCGCTTTTGAAACTGCGTGGGGGTTGGCAGCGCTCAGTAGATCTATGCTCAAGGCCCTTCACGCGTTTGCCGCAGGCAGGCATCTTCCAGTGTCTTAGGTATAAAAAAAAGACGCCCTATCGGCGTCTTAAAACAGAAATGAAATACTTTTGGCTTATTTTGTACCGAAGATTTTGTCTCCCGCATCCCCAAGCCCTGGGATAATATAGCCATGATCATTGAGCTTCTCATCAATGGCGCCCGTATACAGCTCCACATCTGGATGCGCTTTTTCCAATGCCGCAATGCCTTCAGGCGCACACACTAAAACCAAGACTTTAATATGATGACAGCCATTTTCTTTTAATAGATTGATTGTGGCAATCATAGAGCCGCCCGTTGCAAGCATGGGGTCAACAACCAAAGCCATACGCTCATCAATGTTGCGTGCAAGCTTATGGAAATACGGCACAGGCTCCAATGTTTCTTCATTGCGATAAATCCCGACAACGCTAATCCGCGCACTGGGAACATGCTCTAAAACACCGTCCATCATCCCTAATCCTGCCCGTAAAATAGGCACAACGGTCGCTTTTTTACCCTTGATCCGATCAACAACAACAGGACCGTTCCAGCCTTCAATTGTCACTTTTTCGGTTTCAAGATCGGATGTTGCTTCATACGTAAGCAGGCTCCCTATTTCCGTCGCAAGCTCACGAAAACGTTTTGTACTGATATCCTCTTCACGCAACAAACCCATTTTATGTTTTATTAAAGGGTGGTTCACTTCAACGATTTTCATACTCAACACCAGTCCATAAAAGAAATTAGCGATATTATACATAAGATAATCCCCTAAGATAATAAGGGATATTCATCTCAAAAATAATAATGAATTTACACCTCTTGAAAAATAATCTTCTTTCTTTCTTTTTAAAAGAATCGCTTTACTTGCATCTCCATTAAGCAAACGTTTTCTTTTTGCATTTCTCACTGTAAAATACCTGAAATTCAGCTTCTAGACGCAAAAAGGATCCCCCGTGAACGATAAACATTCTTCTCTGAGTTACAAAGATGCTGGTGTGGATATCGACGCAGGAAATGCATTGGTTTCCAAAATCAAGGACGTAGTTAAAAAAACACACCGTCCTGAAGTCATGGGTAACATCGGTGGATTCGGGGCGCTATGCCAATTGCCAACCAAATACAAACAACCTGTTTTGGTCTCTGGCACCGACGGGGTCGGCACCAAACTTCGTTTGGCCATGGATCTCAAACTGCATGACAGTATCGGAATTGACTTGGTTGCAATGTGTGTCAACGATTTGATTGTCCAAGGCGGCGAGCCTTTGTTTTTTCATGATTATTACGCCACAGGAAAATTAAATCTAGAAGTCGCAACGCAAGTCATCACAGGGATAGCCGAAGGTTGCCAACGTGCTGGGTGCGCCTTGATTGGCGGTGAAACCGCTGAAATGCCGGGCATGTACCAAGGGGAAGATTACGATCTTGCCGGATTTTGCGTCGGCGTCGTCGAAAAAGAAAACATCATTGATGGTACCAAAGTAAAACCCAAAGACGCCATTCTCGCCTTGGCCTCCTCAGGTCCACATTCCAACGGCTACAGCCTCATTCGAAAAATCCTTTCCATATCCAATGCCGATTTAACGCAAGAATGGAAAGGGAAAACACTGGCCGAACAACTCATAGAGCCCACGCGCATTTATGTAAAACCGGTTCTAGAGCTGCTTGAAACCTGCGAAGTGCATGCCATCACTCATATCACTGGGGGCGGTTTTTGGGAGAATATTCCCCGCGTATTGCCACAGGGTACAAAAGCGGTCATTGATAAAAAGAGCTGGGAATGGCCCCCTATTTTTCATTGGCTTCAAGAAAAAGGGCAGGTTGATGAGCGAGAAATGTACCGCACCTTTAACTGCGGAGTGGGCATGATGATCGTGCTTCCCGAAAACCAAGTCGATATTGCAATCGATTTATTAAACTCCCTCGGTGAGCATGCATGGCGTTTAGGTCAAATAGAATCAGCTCTAGAAGGCGAAGAATCTGTCGTGATGAAGAACTAAGATGAAAAAAATTGTTGTTCTCATTTCTGGAAATGGCTCGAACCTTCAAGCCATTATTGAAAAATGCCACAATAAAGAAGGCATGCGCATTGTGGCTGTTATCAGCAACAAAGAAGGGGCTTACGGGCTTATTCGCGCTCAAAAAGCAGGGATCCCAACATGGGAAATCTTAAGCAAAGGCGTGGTTAACCGAGATGATTACGACGAAAAATTGAAAGCCTGTATCGACAAAGAGGCACCTGATTTGATTGTTCTTGCAGGCTTCATGCGTATTTTAACCCCCCATTTTGTTCGTCACTACAAAGGGAAATTGCTCAATATTCACCCCTCCCTTCTCCCTAAATACCCAGGGCTTCACACGCACCAAAGAGCACTCGATGCAAAAGAGAAAGAACACGGCGCATCCGTGCATTTTGTGACCGAAGAGCTCGACGCAGGCCCTGTCATTTTGCAAGCAAAAGTACCCATTTTACAAACAGATAACCCGGAGTTACTGGCCGCCCGCGTGCAAGAGCAAGAGCACAAAATCTATCCTCAAGCCGTGCAATTGTTTTTCCAAGGCAAAATCTTGCTTTCAAGTGAAAATAAGATCGAATACATCGTTTATTAACACAGAGAAGGGCGTCAATTTTAAAGCCTCATCAAGACCCATGCAGGGTCAAAGACAAGGGCCATACCCAAGACACTTGAAGAGGCGCGCCTGAGGCAAACGAGTGAAGCCCCTGAGCATAGAGAGACGATGTGATTGGGCTGAACGAGCGTAGCCAACACCCATGCAGCTTCAAAGGCGAGGGGGATAGACGCCCTTTACTTTCAGGTGAACGGGTTTATTCCAGATTTTCGCAGTTCGTTATAAATGCGTTACCAAGGTGAAAAACACAATATTCACCGGGTTGCATTTTATGCCAAATTTCATTGTGCGTTAAAGGGGCTGTTGCAATCAATGTGACCAGATCACTCGGCTGTGTTTCTTTGTGAAAATCAACCGTAATGTCGTCATCAATCAAGCTTGCTTTTCCAAAGGGGGCTTTACGCGTGATCCAATAAAGATGATTGCTACAATAGGCCATCACATATTCACCGTCACTGAAGAGCATATTAAAGATGCCTTTGTGACGCAGTGTGTCGCAGCGCGACGCGATAAATTGAAAGATCTCTTTCATGTCATCAGGTTGATCTGGGTAGTGCTGTTCGATTTCATGCAAAAGCCAGCAAAACACTTTCTCGCTGTCGGTTTCACCCACAGGCTTAAAATGCCCCGTGTTTAAATGCGCGTAATCTGAAAGTTGCCCGTTATGGGCATAACTCCAATACCGCCCCCATATTTCGCGGGTAAAAGGATGCGTATTGACCAGGCTCACCTCCCCCCGGTTTGCTTTTCGAATATGGCTTATCACCGAGCAACTTTTTATGGGGTAATTTTGCACCCATTCAGCAATGCTCGAATCACAGCTTGGGGCGGGATCTTTGAAGGTTCGAAATCCTTTGCCTTCATAAAAAACAATCCCCCATCCGTCACTGTGAGGGCCTGTTTTTCCTCCGCGAAGGAGCAGGCCTGAAAAACTAAAACAAATATCGGTCGGTACATTCGCACTCATGCCGAGAAGTTCACACATATTTTTCACTCAACCCCAAAGGGGATCCTTTATTTTTCCATTTCCTTTTCAATTAATTGAATAAGAATATGAATGACCTTAATATGCACTTCTTGAATGCGATCGGCATAACCAAAATGCGGAACACAAATCTCAACATCCGCAAGACCTGCCATCTTTCCCGCATCTTTTCCGGTTAAAACGATGACATTCATGCCTTTTGATTTCGCAACCTCAATCGCATTTAAAATATTGAGCGAGTTTCCGGAGGTTGAGATCCCAAATAAAACATCCCCCTTTGAACCCAACGCCTCAAGATAACGAGAAAAAACAAAGGCATAACCAAAGTCATTGCTCACGCAAGAAAGATGACTCGGGTCTGAAATCGCAATGGCAGGCAAGGCGGGACGGTTTTCACGGTAACGGCCTGTTAATTCTTCGGCAAAATGCATGGCATCACAATGTGATCCGCCATTGCCACAAGACAGGACTTTTCCACCCGCTTTAAAACGCTTGGCCAACAAAAGGGCCGCAGCTTCTATGTCTGCAATGTTTTTATCGTCGCTTAAAAAAGCAGACAAAACCAAAGAGGCTTCATTGAGTTCTGAGCGAATAAGATCTTTATACATGAGATACTCTCTTTTATTCATCATCAATTAATGTTGATACCCGTCGCCTTTAAATCGGCTTGGGTGTTGGCTGCGTGCTTCGCCCCATCACAGAATCCATCAATGCTCAATGCTCAAATGCTCAGCCCTCAAAGATCAGGGGCTTCACTCGTTTGCCGCAGGCGCGCATCTTCAACTGTCTTGGGCATAGCATTGGCATCGAAAGATCAAAAATGAGTTTACTCCCATAAGAAAATGACCTCAAGACAGAAAGCCTGAAGAGATCCTTTAACCCGATGTTCCTCTGATTTATCCCTGTCCCCTTTACAAATGACTGGGGGGGCGACTGTAATCTCAAAGCGGGCAT
>CAMRDW010000170.1 GCA_947041315.1 uncultured Enterovibrio sp. | reverse complement strand
GTGATGAACGAAGAAGCGAGAAACAATGTTTATTTTAAAAATAAGCAGGAATTCAGTGCCGGAATAAAAACGTTTTTCAGCGAAAAATTACCCGAAATGGCCGACAAATTATCAAGCCGACTTTCCTGCGTCTAAAACAGGCATCTTGAAGTCCGTTGGGTATAGCATGAGTCATGCATTCTAATTAAATCTACTTAATTATCCTTCTAGAAATATATAGGTAGAATGAAGTAGTCAGATGATAGGTAGGTTTTTGGGTATATGAGTGTAATTGATTTATTCGCAGGGGCGGGTGGTTTTAGTTTAGCCGCACATCAAGCAGGTTTAAACGTGCTCGCGGCAATAGAGTTAGATAAAACTGCTGCGACAACATATCGCAAAAATATAATTGAGAGATTGGAACAAAAAACACATTTAATTAATGACGATATTTTAAAAGTTTCACCCTCTGAGTTAAGGGAAAAGCTCGGTCTTGAAAAGGGTGAATTACAGTTAATTCTTGGTGGCCCGCCTTGCCAAGGTTTTTCTTCTCATCGAATCAAAAATGCAGGAGTTGACGATCCACGAAACAAGTTACTTCTGCGTTACTATGATTTTGTTGAAGAATTTCAACCGAATGCTTTTTTAGTTGAAAACGTCTCGGGATTATTTTGGGAAAAACATGCCAATTATTTAAATAAGTTCAAAAAACTAGCTCAAGAAAACGGTTATATTATTCATTTTTGCGATACATTAAACGCAAAAGATTATGGAACTCCTCAAAATCGTAAACGGGCTTTTATATTAGGAACTCGATTTGATGTTAATGTTAATGACTTAGTTTTTCCTCCAACACCAGATTATTTTTCACCTGCCTCAATAGAAGTTAAGCAAGGTCGGAATGCTTGGCGGACAGGATCGGCTGTATTCGAGCCATTGACCTCAGAGTTAATCGAAAAATACATAGATGTGTATTTTCGTCCATATACGAAAATGACAGATGAAGCTGCGAGAAAGTTATTGCAAGGTTTAGAATCGGGTGAGCCGATAGATGAAAATGATCCCTGCAATATTCATATGCTGCCCACTGAAAAAATGAAGCGACGCTTTATCTCAACGCGTTTAAATGGTAGCCGAACAGATGCTGCGCCAGAATTTGAATTGAAATGTCATGCTAACGGCTACAGTGGCCATAAAGATGTTTATGGTCGAGTAATTATTCACCAGCCATCAAATACAATAACAACGGGTTGTAATAATCCGTCTAAAGGCCGCTTTGTTCACCCTTGGAAACACCACGGTTTCACATTACGCCACGCAGCCAGATTGCAAACATTTCCTGATGATTACATTTTCACAGGCAATACCACAGAACAAGCCAAGCAAATCGGTAATGCTGTTCCCACAATGCTTGGTTATAAGCTCATATATTCGATAATAAATGGATTGAAGTCAAAAAAGTGCATAGAATGTTAAGCACTTTATTTTAATTCGTAACCATTTGACATGACAAAAGAAACAACAAGAAAATCGGTTTCGTTTAAAGCGCAAGCTCGCACTATAGATCATCTAGGTAAAGGGCAAATAGCGGATGCCCCGACTGCGGTTAGCGAGCTTTGGAAAAATTCATATGACGCTTACGCGCGAGATGTCGCCCTACACCTCTTTGACGGTGATATAAAATGTGGCGCCATTATCGACAATGGTTGCGGCATGACCTACGAGCAGCTTGCTGGCAGTTGGCTCACTATCGGAACTGCATCAAAATCTAAAAAAGAACTCTTACCAAATGAAGACCGTTTTGGTCTTCCTCCCCGCTTTACTCAAGGCGAAAAAGGAATTGGTCGGTTATCCACCGCATTTTTAGCACCTGTTACTCTTATAGTTACCAAAAAGATCAACTCTCGTTATTGCGTTGCATTAATTGATTGGCGTTTATTTGAAAATACCTACCTTGGCTTGCACGATATTAAAGTGCCGATGGATGAATTTGATGATTTATCCCAGCTCCCCGATATTTGCACTGCGCTTCAAGCTGACATGTTGCAAAACCTTGCATTAAACCCATCCGTTGATAACCCAGATGAAACAATTGTTCGCCATGCATGGGAGCGTTTTTCCATAGATGAAAAAGAAATCTTTGAGAAACGTCATAATAAACAAGATGGTAAAATATTTCTTTCTACACAAGACATGGTTCAAGCATTTTGTCAGACCTTTAAATTCAATTCTGATTATATCGATAGTTGGGAGTCTTTATTAAGCAAAGTTGAATCTGACAATTACGATGGCAAGCGACATGGTACGGCTCTATTTTTGCTTGATTTAAATCGTGATTTAAATTTACTGAGTAATAAAGGAGAGTTGAATCGAGATGCTGCCGAGTACTTAGCCATTCAACATGATTTGGTTGATACTTTACGCGCTTTTGTAGATCCTTTTAGTCGTAAAGAAGACACCGAAGATGAATTTCACTACGAAATAACCGCATTTGATAAAACAGGTTTTTTATTTGGTGAAAAAGCTGAAATTGTTAATTATAAAGACGTGTTTGGTTATTCTGATTTTGAAACTTTAGAGCACAAAGTTGTCGGTAAAATTGATGATAAAGGTTGGTTTAGAGGTCATGTCACGGCCTTTGGTAAACAATATCCAGATGTTGTGTTCCCATGTCGATATCCTGGAATGGAAGCCCTGACTAAGGCGGGATCTTTTGATATAAAACTGGGAGCATTTGAATATGATTTTGCAAGATCAACCCTTGATCCAGAGCATCACGCATTTATAAAAGCTCAGGCTGAAAAATATTCTGGTTTTTTAATATTTCGTGATGGTTTGCGTGTGCTTCCTTATGGGCGAACTGACAATGATTTCTTCGAAATTGAAGAACGTCGCGGAAAACATGCAGGTAGATACTATTGGGCTTCTCGTCGCTTATTTGGTCAAATATTATTAGATCAAACAAAAAACCAACAGTTAAAAGATAAGGCTGGTCGAGAAGGTTTTGTGAAAAACCAAGCGGCTCGTGAGCTGAAATTTTTGGTACAAACCCTACTGCTTAAACTGGCTGACACTTACTTTGGTGCAAAAGCTGAAGAGCGAATAATAATGCTTGATCAGTTATCCAAAGATAAAAAGAAAAAGGTCAAAGCGCGAAGCTCTTCTGCTCGTATCACTAAAAAAATCTTTACCCACGCAATGGAAAGCAACTTACCTAAATTAAATGCACTTCTTGAGTCTGCACATAAAACCCATCACAAGTTAGGATCTGGAGTTGAAATATCTTTACATCATTTAGATGAGTTAATTGTAAATATCAACGAAATAGAATCATTAAGACCAGAATTAAAAGCGCCAAATAAACCCGCAATAATGGATGATTTTCTTGAGGAGCAGTATCGAGTTTATCGTGATCTGTTTGGTGAATTAAGTGAGCTATCCCAAAGTTGTCGTGAACGACTAAATAAACTTGAAGTAGTGAATAAAAAATGCTCGCCGATGGAAATATCTCAGAATAAATATAACGCGATTGAATCAACAATAACAAAACAAGTAAATCGTTATGCTAATGCAATTGATAAAATACTTGAACGGTTAGCAAGTACATGGAAAAAAGAGGCGAGAGCAGACAAAGAAGCATATGAATGCCAAGCGCTTCCATTATTGGATAAAGTGACAGATTCAAGCGATATTACCCAAATCCTTAACTCGCTAGATCACATTTATCGAGAATTGGCCGATGATATTGCAACGAAATATGAAGGTTTTTTACAATCTATTGATAAATTAGAGCAAGGTGTAGATCTTGACTCCGCTTTTACGTTGGCAGAAGAAGACAGAGTAAAAGCTGAACAAGAAATTAATCAAATACGCAGCCTTGCACAGCTTGGCATTAGTTTTGAAATATTGGCACATGAGCTCAGCGCACAAGATAAAGCGGTCACTCGATCTCTCAATTCTATGAGTTCAAATGCAAAGCAAGAGCCCGGTTTTAAAAATGCGATGAAATCGCATAAACAGTTTACCGAATATCTCCGCTTTTTATCCCCACTTAAACTTTCTGGCTATCAAACACGTGATGATATTTCGGGAGAAGAAATAATAAAAAATATAAAATTGTTTTTCCAAGATCAATTTAAAGATCAAAATATCCACATAGAATTTAGTAATTCATTTAAGCGAATGAATGTAATTGATATTAAGTCTCGCATTATTCCTGTTTTTGTAAATATACTAAATAACGCACTTTATTGGGTTGCTTTAGCTGAACAAGAACGCGTAGTTAAAGTCGATGTCATTAATGATTTAATAGTGATAGCAAATAACGGCCCTGCTATTGATCAAGATGATATAGATAGTCTTTTTCAATTGTTTTATAGTCGCCGTTCAAATGGTAATGGTGTGGGTTTGTATCTCTCCAAACAAAATCTTGCAGCAAGTCGGCATAAAATTTGGTACGGCGTAAAACCAGAAGAGAAGCTAATTCAAGACGGCGCTAATTTTGTAATGCAATTTCGCGGAATGGAAATAAAATAATGCCTGAAGCTTATAAGAAAATAATAACAAAAACATTTCGTGATGATGCCATCCGTTCAGTTTTATTAATTGATGATGATTATAATTCATACATTGATTTATCAAAAAAGCAAAAAGAACTCATTGATGAGATACAAAAAATAGTACCCTCGCTTAATGAAGGAAAACAACCGCCAGAAATCCCGGAAGATTCTATATTCGCTAAACAAGCGCTGCAAAAAATATATGAACAATTAGAAATATTGAGAGAATTATCAAATAAAATATCAACTAGTTTCAAACGTACATCCGTTGCATCTGAATTCGTGAAGTTTTTTCACAACGAGAAATACATTTGTGATGTAGCTAATCAAGTAAGTGCTCTTAATCCTGATAAAGTAAGAAAAAGTGATCTTATTATTTTGGATTATTGCTTAAGCGGAAGTGATTCAACTAAATCTTTACAATTGCTTAGAGAGCTTAGCGTTAGTAAACATCTGAATTTAGTTGTTATCTATACGAATCAATCTCTAGAAAGAGTTTGGCTTGAAGTCGCTGCAACATTAAGATGCCATGCCGTTCTTGCTCCAAAAAAATATTTTCTCGAAGATTCTAAATCATTAGAACAATGGGATGATGCGGAGAATGAATATAAAGAATCCTGGACAAAACTATCTAAAAATCAACAAATTCGCTTTATTCTTGGTGAGAATAATAATGTAATAACTGAGGTTATAGAGCAGTTTTGGAATGATCTTCAAGATCATAAAGATTTTGATAAAATAAGCCATAAGAAACCGACCAGAAATATTGTTAATTATCTTTCTGAGCTGGATATAAATAAGAATAATCTTCTAGCTGTTTATGGAGAAACTGCAAAAATTCATGGTAAAAATGGGCTTTGGATCCAGTGTGGCGAGGTTTTTATTGCTTTATGTGAGAAAAAAAACAGTAGCCAAGAAGAAATTGCACAACAACCTCAAGCCGTGTGGGATAAGTTAGAAGAAGCTCTTAATAATTGGTATCCAAATTTTTATCGCGTCGTACTTTCGGAATTACAAAACCGTATTGAAGATTCGAATTTTTGTATGTCTAAAAAATTAAATAGATCCGAACATGAGCAGATTGCATTATTGTGGGCAATTTTAAAAGAAAATTCCGATAAACAGTTGAATGTTTCAGAAAGTTTATTGCTGCATTTATTAAGAGATATTTCAGACGAATTACTTCAACGAAATGAAAAAGAAGTTCTTACGTTTATTAAAACGGCAGCTTTGAGCTCACTAAAGGAACCATTGACTTATGTTAAATTAACGAAAGAAACCAAAGAACAACATAATGAATTCATAAGAGAAGCCGTTAAACTAGCGAAAGAAAACTATAAAGAGAATATCGAAAAGTTTGATACTAATTTTTGTTTAAATATCGGACATGCCTTAAATGAGCGAACAACAACTTTGCCTAATATTCCAAATTACATAACGACAGGAATGGTATTAAAATCTAAAAAAGGAAATAAAATAAGTTGGTATATGTGTGTGACACCAAGTTGTGATACCGTGCCAGAGCAAAAAAATGCTGATAACGCCGCTCAATTAGATCCCCATCGGTTACTTACATTTGCAAAATTGAAACCTGAGATTTTAGCTGAAGCTTTAGAAAATGCACATCAATCATCATATATATTTATTTCTGATGAGAATAAAAGAATTGCCCTTAGTGTTATCAACTCGACGACAAAACAACCGGATTTAGTAAAATTAATTGTGGTGAATCATAATAATAGAGTTTTAATTAATACAGGGCAAAAAGTACTCAAACTAAAAAATAAAGATGAAGGAATTAAAACTGAAGAAATGACGATGATCCCAATTGTTCTGTTGGCGCCAAATTATGCAGCTCGTTATCAAGCTGTGCAGAGCCATCATGAAGGGCGAATTGGCGTTGACTTTACTACTGCTGATTTTATAGAGCCAGAGCAGGAGGCTCAAGTTGTTCCCATTTTAGCTGAAGATAACTCAAAAAAAATAGCATGATTACTAGTGCAGCTAAGCTCAAATACCCATACAACATAAAAATATGCCGAAGGCATTTATATACATTTATATGGACTTACACAAGCCGAATATTGCAAGTCTAACGTGCTTGCGTATAAACGCTTAGCTGCACTAGAACGTGTCCTCATGATTTATTTTCCTTATGACTCAAGCATATCGTTGACATGATAATTCAGACAAAGTGTTTTATTTATTTGAATGGCGCTTCATAGACTGGACCTTAAGCATTTAGTTTCTCGAAAATACCATTTAACGTAATGTATTTCTTGGGTTTTTTGCTGTGATTTTAAGGCGTTTCTTGATATATACCGAAGCGCCCAATCTAGTTTGTCCGTTATTTCAGACCGCGCTTGATGAAGATAAGCTTCCAAAAAGATTTATCGAGACACCCAAATTAATTTGCTTGAACCGATATCTTAATCATTAAGATCGTGGGCTTTCAGGCTACACCTGAGCAAAAGGTGTTCAACCGCTAAACACTCTTGCATCTCCCTGTCGCGAGCAACAAGATTGCAAATCTCAAAATAAACGCCAAATTTCCTAGCGCACCTAAGCTCTAATACCAATACAAATAAGAATGTGCTTTAATGCCTGTTTTTATTTGCTGGCTTTCGAGGTATAAATGAGCGCCCTGCATACTCAGAAAATAGAACTATCAAAACAAGAAAAAACAGAGCTTGAACTCATTATTAGCAAACGACAAAGTCCACAATCCATCGTCTTCAGAGCCAAAATCATACTCTCAGGAGCGCAAGGGAAAAGCATTCTTAAGACATCAAAAGAATTAAAAT
>CAMRDW010000169.1 GCA_947041315.1 uncultured Enterovibrio sp. | reverse complement strand
CTGCTCCTGCTCCTCCTGCTCCTCCTGCTCCTGCTCCTGCTGGTCCTTCTGAACCTCCTTCTGATCCTCCTTCTGATCCTCCTTCTAATGCTCCTGGTCTTCCTGGTTCTTCTGATTCTTCGGTAAGTCAAAAGGAAAAGATCCACACTTTAACAAAAGCAGAGGTAGAGAAAATTAATACTGCGGTTACAGATGCAAGCACTGATACTAATTGGAATGAATTAAATGTTTTAAAGTTTGATTTAAGAGGTACAGGAAAACGGTATTATAGAAAAACTGAAGGAGGAAAAATACATCATGTTGGAGGCATATTTAAAACAGAAGACAAATTACCAAAAGAGAGCCAGGCCTCTGGAGCAGAAAAAAGAATGACGCATAAAACGCCTCATTACGTTCGACTTAATTTTGGAGATGAGGTACCCACTAATAAGACTAAAAAATTCAATTCTTTTTCCATCAACACACTGCGGAAATATCCTTCATTGTCCCAATCTATTTTTGTAGATAAAAACACAATGGTCTCATCAAATAAAGGAACCACCTTAAATGACATCGTCTATGGCGTTCCCTCTAAAAAAATAGACTTGCATCAATTCGAACCCCTCTTAAAAGATTTAAATTTGATGCAAAGTGAACATATCTACATAACAGATTTCAAGCTAGACAACTTGACCTCTGATGAAAATGGCGATGTCTGCTCAATTGATCTCGATACTCTTTGCGCAATCGGTTTCAATCTTTCAATCGATATTACGCCTGAACGTATAACAACCCCGCTCTATTCTGATTATAAAGAAGCCATTAAACCGTTTGTAGGGAGCGAAACGTTGGAGGAGTCGGTATATGATCCTAAGCGAGAGCGTTCCGAAGAGTATAATCCTCCCTTGCATCAAGCCCTTTCTAATATTTCAAATTATGCTTTGCTTGTGACCCTTATAGAGGCCACAGAGGGTCTTCCCATACCTTCTATGGAGAACGCCTATTATGACACAAATATGATATTTTCACTTAATGATCTTTTTAATTATAACGCATTCCCTGCGCCTATCGCTACTAACCCTACCGTTTGGGGAGATCAAGCACAAAATTCAACTAAAGAACTAAAAGCAAAACACGCTTCTCACACATTGACAAGCGCTTGGATTAAGCAATACGCAAAACCTGAATTCGTAAAAGCATTAATCCAATTTGCTACCGCGCCTCATGAACAAAAAACCCCCTTAAATTTACATGAGATGTTGAATTTTAATAAGCCAATCCAAGCGGAAGCAGATGAAGTAGAGTCGACACAATTATAATGAAAATGAATCTTTAAGATGATGAACATCAAAAAATCTATCCATCTTATAAAAATGACTGGTGGCATTATAAAAAAAGATTTATGTTAAATAACAATTTACACAATGAGGAACACCAAAATGCCAAAATGGTACAGGGTGCGTCGCTGGATTGCCTCAAGCTTCCAACGCTTATCTGGAATACACCTACTCGGCATTTTAATTTCTTATACCTTCGCAAGCTGGCTATTGCTTCATATGGCAGGAGAAGACTCTTTAACGTCTCCTTTTGTGAATTTTATTTATTACTTATTGGTCACGGCATCCACCGTGGGTTACGGCGATCTTTCTCCGCATACGGATGCAGGAAAGTGGATCGTTGCTTTATTTATTATACCCTGCGGTTTGAGCTTATTTGCGGTGTCTGTTGCCCGTTTAGCGAATACCACTCTCGTATATTGGCGTAGAGGGTTACTTGGAAAGAGGCACCTCGAAGTGAAAAACCATATTCTGATTTTAGGATGGAATGAACAACGCACCCTTCATCTCATTAATATGCTACTTCATGAAGAAAAAAATAAACGGCCTATCGTGCTGTGCGTTCGCGCTGAAATTGAAAATCCAATGCCTAAAGAGATTGATTTTGTATACACAACAAGTTTTACCGATGACACAACAATGGCCCGCGCGAAAATAGAAGAGGCCAATTGCATCATCATTGACAACAAAGAAGATGACATCACTTTTGCCGCCGCCCTCTTCTGTGCCAATAAAAACCCTACTGCACATATTTTGGCCTACTTCCAAGAAGAAACCTTAAGTACTCTTTTGAAAAAACACTGTCCAAATGCAGAATGTATTCCTTCTGTTTCTGTTGAAATGATGGCAAAATCTGCAGTCGATCCGGGTTCGTCTGAATTGCATCATGAATTATTAAACACGCAAAAAGGAATGACCCAATACATCATTACCTACCCCGCAACAGCCAAACAGACAACCGTGAATCAATTATTTTTACACTTCAAAGAAAAATATGATGCAACATTAATCGGTCTTCGTCGTGATAAAAATATCTACGTAAACCCTGCGTTAAGTGAAAAAATATTACCAAATGACCATATTTTTTACATCGCAGATGAACGCATTGCTTGTTTTACTGAACAAAAAATGCCTTCAGAATAAATACACTGGGAATTTGAAAAGAACACATATTTCAATCAATTTAAAATGAGTTTAGAAATAAGCATTCTCTTTCAAGAACATTTGATACTGAAATGACCGAATTCAGAGGCACTCTCTGCCAAAGAGATTTGAAAATGCAGTGAGGCGGCAAAGACGAAAAGCGCCTTGAGCGTATACCCTTTGTTTGATTAGGCTTTGAGAGCAAAGCCAAAATCGAAGCACCTCCAAAGACAAAGAGCATAAATACAAAAAAAGAGTTTCTTCCTCGTTTGTTCTTTTTCTATATCTGCATCAAAAAGTAAACGAATTCGGATTTTTAGAGTCTCAATGATATAGTTTATTTATGATGACAAGACAACCAGATGAAAACCATGTCGAAAATAAGCACACCATTGTTATTTTGTTTCACCGTTTTTCTCCTCTTCGCTTTCCCCATAAAAGCAGATTTTTCATTTTCAACCTCAAAGCCCTTCACTATAAATGCACAACCTGCATTTCTCCCTGTAGATCAAGCGTTTCCTTTTGAATTTAATCAAAAAGAAAACGAGCTAAAATTAACCTGGAAGGTCGCACCAGGATATTATTTGTATCAAAATAAGATTTCGGTCTCCTCCGATTTTTCAGATGTCCGATTTGGACATATAGAAATGCCGAAAGCCCAGCCTTATCAGGACGCCTATTTTGGAAATGTTGAAATTTATAATTCAACGCTCACACTACAGGTTCCATTGTTAGAAGCGAACAATTCATCCACTTTAAATGTTCACTATCAAGGATGCGCAGAAGCTGGATTTTGCTATCCGCCAGAAACCATGACGATTCCACTCAAGGCGGTATTAGAGCAAGACGCTCAAGAAAAGACGTTGCAAATTCCGCCTCCAAAGACCTCACCAAAAACCGAACAGAAAAAAGTGACCAGTCTGAGTGAAAATTGGTGGCAACCTCTGTTGTTTTTAGGGTTAGGGATCGGTCTTGCCTTCACACCTTGTGTTTTGCCCATGTACCCTATTTTGACAAGCATCGTGCTTGGTGGGGGCAAAAAAAGCCAAGGCCAAGCTCTACGCCTTTCATTACTCTATGTGCAAGGAATGGCTCTGACTTACACCCTGCTCGGATTGGTTGTGGCGTCTGCTGGCTTACAATTTCAAGCGGCATTCCAACACCCTTATGTCCTCATTGGATTAAGCGCTCTTTTTGTTTTACTTTCAGCCTCTATGTTCGGCTTATTTACGCTTCAGCTTCCTTCCAGCCTGCAAACCAAACTTTCCGAAATGGGCAACCAACAAGAAGGAGGGAATAATTTTAGCGTTTTCATCATGGGGGCCATTTCTGGGCTTGTGTGTTCACCTTGTACAACAGCGCCACTCTCGGGTGCCTTGCTTTACGTAGCTCAAAGTGGGGATCTGCTTACAGGGGCGGTAACGCTTTATTCCCTTGCCCTTGGGATGGGGATCCCCTTAATTTTTGTCGCTCTATTTGGAAACAAACTGCTTCCAAAAGCGGGGGGATGGATGGACAACGTAAAGGTTTTCTTTGGTTTAATCTTATTGGCCGCCCCTGTTTTCTTACTTGAGCGTATATTGCCAGAAAATGTTACCCTTTGGCTCTGGGCGGTTTGGGGATTTGCTGGTCTCGCTTGGCTATACCATCTAAGTCGAACGATAACATCCGGAAAAATAGCAAGTTTTATCGGGGTTGTAAGTATTCTCGGACTCTGTTTTGGGTCCTTATATCTTTATGATGCCACCGTTTCAAAAACAATAAACACACCGAGACCTCAAGTTGATTTTATCCACATCAATTCAGTGGAAGATCTTCAATACGCATTATCTGAGGCTAAAATAGCCCAGAAACCCGTCTTGCTTGATTTCTATGCTGACTGGTGTGCAGCCTGTAAAGACTTCGAAAAATACACCTTTCATGATCCAGAGGTCGCACTTCAATTAAAGAACTTTGTTTTACTCCAAGCAGATGTCACAGACAATACAAAAGAAGACATACAGCTCCTTCAATATCTTGAAGTTTTAGGCTTACCTACCTTGGATTTTTGGGATACAAACGGACAGTTGCAACCCAAAGCGCGCTTAACCGGCTTTGTCAAAGCTGCGCCTTTTTTAACGCACCTCTCTGAACATCATCTCATCAATAAAACCCCTTAATCCCATCTAAAATCACACCTCCCGAGATAAGATAAATGTCTCGGGAGATCGATCTCTGACTTCTTAAAAAACAGGTTTGAACAAATATTCGAGTGATGTTAGCGTCATGAAAAGAGAGGTAAGAAGGAGTCTGCCATGCATCATCAATACACCATTATCACCGCCGATGACCACCCGCTCTTTCGGCGTGCTCTTTTTGAGTCTATTCGCATAGGGATAAAGGGGGCAAACTTACTTGAAGCTGACTCTTTAAGCAGTTTATTGAACTTATTAGAAAAAGAGCCTGATATCGATTTACTCTTACTCGATCTTAAAATGCCAGGAACAAACGGCATGTCGGGCTTAGTACAACTTAGAGCTCAATACCCAACACTGCCTATTGTTGTAATTTCTGCAAGTGAAGAAAGCTGCGTGGTTCGACAAGTCAAATTAAATGGTGCACTCGGCTTTATTCCTAAATCAAGTAACATGCATGAACTTATCAAATCACTCAATACCGTTTTAGGCGGAGATCTTTGCTTCCCAGATAACCTACTTATTAAGGAAATAAATGAAACGCCCTTTTTAAATGATAAAATATCCTCTCTCACCCCACAGCAACACAAAGTATTAAATATGCTTTCTGACGGCCTCCTTAATAAACAAATTGCTTATGAACTTAATGTTTCGGAAGCAACAATAAAAGCCCATATGACGGCCATTTTTCGAAAACTCAAAGTGAAAAATCGTATTCAAGCCGTCATTTTATTAAAACAGTTTGAATTAGAGAAATAAAAAACAAAGCAACAGAAATATAGCCTGTCTTTTTAATTTAATTCTTTCAAATGATCTCAAAATATATTTAAATGTCAAAATAAGAAAAACATCTTATATATACGTTTTGAATATATAAGTACAGCCCACTTCCCCTCATTTAAATATAGAACGAGCATCATATGATATATTCACCACCAAACACAGAAAATTCTCTATTCGCCTTTAAATCAATATATTTTAATTTTATTAATGGCTCTTTCACCCCCCCCATCTCTGATAGATATTTTGATAATCTTTCTCCTGTCGATGGGCAAATTTATTGCAAGGTCGCACAGTCATCAGAGTCTGATATTAATTTGGCACTGGATGCTGCCCATCATGCATTTTCAACCTGGAAAAAAACCAGTGTGACCGAGCGGGCCAATATCCTTCTTAAAATAGCCGACCGTATCGAAGAAAATTTAGAGCTTCTCGCTTTTGTAGAAACCTGGGATAACGGCAAGCCGATTCGTGAAACCTTGGCCGCTGATATTCCTCTAGTTGTCGATCATTTCCGTTATTTCTCATCGTGCATTCGAGCCCAAGAAGGAAGCGCCGCAGAGTTAGACTCAAATACCGCAACCTTTCATTTTCCTGAACCTCTCGGCGTTGTAGGGCAAATCATTCCGTGGAACTTCCCACTATTAATGGCAGCATGGAAACTGGCCCCCGCTTTAGCCGCTGGCTGCTGCGTCGTTTTAAAACCAGCCGAACAAACCCCTATTTCAATTCTTATTTTGATGGAAATCATTGGTGATCTTCTTCCTGCTGGTGTGGTTAATGTGGTTAATGGATTTGGCGCTGAAGCAGGAGAGGCTCTTGCCAAAAGTGAACGCATCTCAAAATTAGCCTTCACAGGCTCAACTAAAATCGGTACCCAAATATTAAAATGCGCCGCAGAAAACCTGATCCCTTCAACGGTCGAGCTTGGTGGAAAATCGCCAAACGTATATTTCTCAGATATTTTTGATAAAGAAGATGAATACCTCGATAAATGCATTGAAGGTGTGCTTCTTGCCTTTTTCAACCAAGGCGAAGTATGTAGCTGTCCTTCTCGCGTTCTTGTCCATGAATCGATTTATGAAAAGTTTGTCATAAAAGTCATCGAGCGTGCCAAAAAAATCAAACAAGGAAACCCACTCGACACTGAAACACAAGTCGGCGCTCAGGCTTCTTTGGCGCAATTTCAAAAAATAATGAGCTACATCGAAATTGGAAAAGAAGAAGGTGCAGAACTTCTCTTTGGTGGCGCCCCCGCGAAACAAGATACGGATTTAAATTCGGGTTATTACATCCAACCCACCTTGTTTAAAGGGCACAATAAAATGCAGATTTTCCAAGAAGAAATATTTGGCCCCGTCATCGCCATAACCACCTTTAAAGATGAAGCCGAAGCCTTAGAAATAGCAAACGACACTGAATACGGTTTAGGGGCTGGAGTTTGGACCCGAGACCTTAATCTTGCCCAGCGCATGGGGCGCAATATTGAAGCGGGCCGAATTTGGATTAACTGTTATCACGCCTACCCTGCTCACGCCGCATTTGGTGGATACAAAAAATCGGGAATAGGCCGTGAAACGCATAAAATGATGCTGAGCCATTATCAAAACACCAAAAATATACTCATCAGCTATGACATCCATCCTTTAGGCTTTTTTTAAGATAAGACCGATTCATTAGCCCTTTTTATCTTTGAAAACGTCGGTATAAAAAAGGGCGTCACGGTCTTTGTCGTCACGCCTTTATTTTCTATCCTTGCCCATTAAATGGCTGGCCATTAAATGGCCACCCATGATAAAACAACTACTGCCAAGCCCGCCTCCTAAAAGAACAAGATAGATTCCCTCTCTACTTTCAGAAGAAAAAGCACTGCAATTTGAAATAAAAAAACCAATTTGGAAGACGAAAAATGAAAAAGAAGAGTTATTCAGGAAAATAGAGTAAAAAAAGGGGATTTTTGACCGCAGTAACTCAAGCCTCGTTTGATAGGGCTTGATAGTTTCATTTTCTGTTAGAAATTGAGAATTGTGTGCTTAACCCGTTTTAAGATGCTGACAACAGCTGGCAAAATGTCGTCGTTTCTTTTCTAAGTGTTCGCAATAGTCAGTCAGCTCTTCTAATGTGCCCACGGGACC
>CAMRDW010000168.1 GCA_947041315.1 uncultured Enterovibrio sp. | reverse complement strand
TATACCCGTCGCCCTTGAAGCTGCGTGGGTGTTGGCTGCTCTCATTCAGGCCAATCACATAGTATATCGATGCTCAGGGCCTTCACTCGTTTGCCGCCTACACGCATCTTCAAGTGTCTTGGGTATAGTAAGCTAAACCTTTTAACTGGTTAAATCATCAAAGAATTTTTTAACACCATTAAAAAAACCTTCTGATTTCGGCTTATGCATTTTCGCCGTTGTCCCTTCTAAAGCATCTTCAAATTCACGCAATAACTCTTTTTGCTTCGAACTTAAATTAACAGGGGTTTCTACAACCAGCTTACAAATGAGATCGCCAATACCACCACCACGTACTGATTTGACACCTTTTCCGCGCATTCTGAACATACGTCCGGTTTGCGTTTCAGGCGGCACTTTCAAACTAACACGGCCGTCGAGTGTGGGCACTTCAACTTCCCCACCCAAAGCGGACATTGTAAAACTGATAGGGACTTCACAATAAAGATTGTTTGCTTCGCGTGTGAAAATATGATGTTCACGCACATGCACTTGAACATACAAATCTCCCGCTGGTGCGCCATTTTCCCCGGCTTCACCTTCGCCCGTTAAACGAATGCGATCTCCGGTATCTACGCCGGAAGGGATTTTAACACTCAAGGTTTTTGTTTTTTTAACGCGCCCTTGACCATGGCAAGAATGACATGGGTCTTTAATGATTTTCCCTTGCCCATGACAGGTTGGACACGTCTGCTGAACCGCAAAAAAACCTTGTCGCATCTGAACCTGACCTTGTCCATGACAGGTCGAACAGGTTTGAGCGGATGTGCCTGGTTTTGCGCCAGTGCCAGAACAGGGATCGCAACTTACGTACGTGGGCACCTCAATTTCTTTTGTAACACCACGTACAGCGTCCTCTAATGAGAGCTCCATGTTATATCGAAGATCGGCTCCACGCTGTACTCTTGATTGACCACCACGACGAGAGCCACCAAAAATATCGCCAAAGACGTCACCAAATATATCACTAAAATCAGCGCCGCCACCGCCGCCGCCAGAGCCTTGTTCAAATGCAGCATGGCCGTATTGATCATAAGCCGCTCGTTTTTGAGGGTCCGTTAAGATTTCATAAGCCAGCTTCACTTCTTTAAATTTTTCAGTGGCCGTTTCATCTCCTGGGTTTTTATCCGGATGAAATTTCATAGCCAAACGCTTGTAAGCTTTCTTTACATCGCGTTCACTGGCATCACGACCAACACCAAGTACTTCATAAAAATCACGTTTTGACATGCTTTGTTTGTCACCTGTTTATATTTCAAGCGAACATTAAGCCGCTAATTAGATACAAGTACGGGCGAAGGAGAAAAACTCCAACGCCCGTGAAAATAAAACGATCATATCCATTAAAAGACGTTAAAATCTGGCGCCGTGCGGGTCAATTTTGGATACATTCGTTTTTTATTTTTTTTCGTCTTTTACTTCTTCGAACTCAGCATCAACAACATCGCTCTCAGGTTTTGCTTTTTCGCCTGATGCATCTTGATCTGGTGTCGCTTGCGCTTTTTGCTGTGCGATTTCCATCAGTTTTTGAGATGCGGTCATCAATGCCTGCACTTTTGCATCAATCGATTCTTTGTCTTCACCTTTACGGGCACTTTCAAGTTCGCTGATTGCTGTCTCAATTTTTGCTTTTTCGTCAGCCGGTAAAGCATCACCTGCTTCTTCAATTTGCTTACGGGTACCGTGAACTAATTGGTCAGCTTGATTACGAGAAGTCACTAATTCTTCGAATTTTTTATCCGCTTCTTTGTTCGCTTCTGCGTCTCTGACCATTCTTTCGATGTCGTCGTCAGAAAGACCACTTGAAGCTTGAATCGTGATTTTTTGCTCTTTTCCTGTGCTCTTGTCTTTTGCAGAAACATGCAAAATACCATCAGCATCAAGGTCAAATGTAACTTCAATTTGTGGCATACCACGTGGCGACGGATTAATGCCTTCGAGGTTAAATTGACCAAGAGATTTATTGTCGCCAGATTGCTTACGCTCACCTTGTAATACGTGAATCGTTACAGCGCTTTGGTTGTCTTCTGCGGTTGAAAAGACTTGGTTCGCTTTTGTTGGGATGGTGGTGTTTTTGTCAATCAATTTGGTCATCACCCCACCCATGGTTTCGATACCCAAAGACAAAGGCGTCACATCCAACAAAAGGACGTCTTTTACTTCACCAGCAAGTACACCACCTTGAACAGCAGCGCCAACGGCAACGGCTTCATCAGGATTTACGTCTTTACGGGCTTCTTTACCAAAGAATTTGGTGACTTCAGCTTGTACTAGAGGCATACGCGTTTGCCCCCCGACCAAGATCACATCATGGATATCACCGACACTTAAATCAGCATCCGCCAAAGCCACTTTTAAAGGTGCAAGAGAGCGCTGAACTAAATCTTCAACCAAAGACTCTAATTTTGCGCGAGTCACTTTGATGTTCATGTGCTTAGGACCACTGGCATCCGCCGTGATATAAGGAAGATTCACATCTGTTTGCTGGGCTGATGAAAGCTCAATTTTTGCTTTTTCTGCCGCTTCTTTTAGACGTTGCATGGCCAATGGATCTTTACGTAAATCCATGCCTTGATCTTTCTTAAACTCGTCAACCAAATAATTAATTAAACGGTTATCAAAATCTTCACCACCCAGGTGGGTGTCGCCATTGGTTGACAAAACTTCAAAGGTTTTTTCGCCTTCTACTTCATCAATCTCAATGATTGAAATATCAAAGGTACCGCCACCTAAATCGTATACCGCGATGGTGCGATCGCCGCCTTCTTTATCAAGGCCATAAGCCAATGCTGCCGCAGTTGGCTCATTAATAATACGCTTAACTTCAAGCCCAGCAATACGGCCCGCATCTTTTGTTGCTTGACGCTGTGCATCATTAAAATAAGCAGGAACAGTGATCACCGCAGCGCTAACTTCTTCACCCAGAAAATCTTCTGCGGTTTTCTTCATTTTTTTCAAAACTTCAGCAGAAACCTGAGGCGCCGCCATTTTTTGGCCTTTCGCTTCAACCCAAGCATCGCCATTGTCGGCTTTGACTATTTTAAAGGGCATGATTTCAATATCACGCTGAATTTCGTCGTCTTCGAAACGGCGGCCAATAAGACGTTTGATCGCAAATAATGTATTTTCTGGGTTAGTGACCGCTTGACGTTTGGCCGCGACACCCACCAGAATTTCACCGTCTTGGGTATAAGCGATGATAGAAGGGGTAGTACGATCGCCTTCCGCATTTTCAATTACACGTGGTTTTCCGCCATCTAATACTGCTACACAGGAATTAGTTGTCCCCAAGTCAATACCAATGATCTTGCCCATTTGGTTTTCTCCGAATTCGTCATAAGTCTATTTTACGTTACCCCTTATATGGGGGTCTGCAATCGGGCTTCAACCCTAAAAAAGAAAAAATTTTATTTTTCTTTTTTATCTCTGTTTTATAAAAGGAAATGCCTGAACTTTTTTTCGTTAAAATGACACAACCACGCAATGCAGATGCAGAGCGCGGTTTAAGTTTTAACTTAAGCTTTATCATCAACTTGTGGCGCTGGAGCCTTTGAAACCATGACCATCGCAGGTCGCACCACTCGCCCATTGAGTTCATAGCCTTTTTGCATCACTAACATCACCGTATTCGGTTCATGAGTGGCACTTTCTTGAATCGACATCGCTTGATGGAATTCAGGATTAAAAACCGCATCTTGAGCTGGGACTTCTTTTAATCCAAATTTTTCCATCGTGTCTTTCATTGTTTTATGTGTTAATTCAATGCCTTCCAGGATAGGTTTAAGGGCTTCATTTTCTAAATCAGACATCTCAACAGCGCGCTCCATATTGTCCATCACAGGCAATAATTCGCTTGCAAAGCGCTCCAGGGCATATTTACGGGCTTTGTCTATTTCTAATTCTGTGCGACGACGCATGTTTTCAATGTCCGCACGCGCACGCAATACGCTGTCTTGTTGTTCTTTTATTTTTGCATCAAGGAGTTCTATTTTTCCTTCACTGGCTTCCAATGCCGCTTCGAGCTGTCCTATCACACTCTCTTCTTCACACTGAATTGGCGTTTCTAATGCCTCTTCAAGGGTTTCATTTTTTTCTGGTGTATCTTTAAATTTAATTTTATCTTTGCTCATGCTATCTCCGACACAATACTCAGTGTTGACCCAAAAATTCTAATGCTTTAGGGTATCAAGTTCGACCATTTTGCTTATTATGGGGATGTATATTGATGTTTCAAGGTCTCATTTCCCAAAGTGCTTAATAAGCGTCAGTCTCATACTTTCTCTTCATGCCACGAAACAAGCCAGGATCAACACGATGTCAACGCGTTTCAACACCATCGCCCTGATAGGTAAACCGAAAAATGCCGAGGCTATCGGCACACATAAAAATATCTATCAATGGTTAACAAAACAAGGTTACAAAATACTTCTTGATGATCGTCTTAAAGATGACCTCGATATCCCCAAAGCACATTTTCAAGATATTTTATCGTTAGGCTCTAACGCCGATCTTGCCATTGTGGTCGGAGGCGACGGCAATATGCTTGGCGCCGCGCGCGTTTTATCCCGTTTTGATATTTCGGTCATTGGTGTAAACAGAGGAAATTTAGGCTTTCTTACTGACATCGATCCTGACGATTACGAAGAAACCTTGTCTTCCGTTTTAGCCGGGGTTTATACAGAAGATCCCCGCTTTCTTCTTGAAGCAGAAGTGCATCGACACGGTCAAATTAAAAGTCATAATTCCGCGCTCAATGAAGCGGTGCTCCATCCTGGAAAAATTGCACATATGATTGAATTTGAAGTCTATATCGATGGTAAATTTGCCTTTACCCAACGATCTGATGGCCTCATTATTTCAACACCAACAGGCTCTACCGCGTACAGCCTTTCAGGGGGGGGACCTATCGTTTCTCCTAGCTTAGAGGCCATTTCTCTGGTTCCCATGTTTCCTCATACCCTTTCAAGTCGCCCTTTGGTCATTGATGCAAAACGCCATATTAAATTAATTGCATCTCCCAATAACGGCTGCGCACTAAAGATCAGCTGTGACAGTCAGGTTTCTTTGCCTGTCAATCCAGGAGATGAAGTGCATATCTACCGAAGCCCGTCATTATTAAAACTGATCCACCCTTGTGATTACGATTATTACAAAACACTCAGAACAAAATTAGGCTGGTCAAGCAAACTTTTTTAACCCTGACGCTTTGCTGTACCCAAAGGAATTGAAGATGCGTGTGGGCGGCAAGCAAGTGAAGCCCTTGAGCAAAGATGCACTCTGTGATTGGGCTGAACGAGCGTAACCAACACCCACGCAGGCCGCGTCAAAGGCGAGGGGTATATTCCTTTATTTAAGGTCAATGGATTAACTAGAAAAAACAAAACATTCTTTCAAAAAAATAAACAGAGAAAAGGTGTTTATTTACTCTTTTTTCTCAAGCTCTTTTTGATCCTCGGGAAGGACACTTTCTTTTACGCCAAAGGGTTTAATTTTAATTGATCTTTGAGTGCTCGTCCCTCTCTCAAAAAGGAAGGAGCGATTACTTTCATTCTTTTCTGGTCTTTTCCGTCTGCGGTCTTCTTTCGGCTTTTGGGTCAAAATTTCAGTCAATTTTTCCTCTATCTCACTTGAACCCTTATCAAATTTAATACTGCCTTTAGATAAACTTGATTGGCTAGGGCTTGAATTCTTCGATATAGCACCAGAGTCTAGGGTGGGTTTATGTATACCGAAAGAGAGTCTGCTGGATTTTCGAGTATCCACTTGAGTAGGCTCTTCTATTCCAAATGCTGCCGCATCTTTATAAGCTTGTTCTAGTTGACCGGAGAAATACTTAACTGCTTCATTATTTGAACCCTTATTAGCAATATCTAATCGCGCTTTTAAATCAAATATTTTAGCCTCTGCGAGCTTTTTTGATTCAAATTCAAATGGTATAAATGTGAATGCCGCATCCTTTATTGAAAGTTCAGGTGAACTTGTTGTTATTAATTTTTGTTTAAGCGATGGAAAAGAAATCCCTTCTTTACCCGATAATCCATATGCTTTTTTACATAAAGGGATTAATGCAGTGTCAGGTACTTTACTTAACTTTCCCTCCATTTTCAAAACCTCATCTATAAAAGATGAATTCTTCATTTTATCTTTGTCTTGACAGACTAAAGACACAGAAGAAATGAAACTGGATTCATCGGTTTTTAAATTCTCCTTTAATCCTTTCATTTTCAAAGAAACAAAGCAATCCAAAATAGCTCCAACAACTTCTGCTCGCCTTATAAAATCCTCGTTACATCGTTCAACCAAGGATGAAATTTCAGACTCATTTAAATTTGATTTGAAAACATACTCTTGAAGACTCTCTTCATTAGACCCTAGGTTTTCATCGATTCCTTCATCCTTTTTAATCGATACAAGTTGCGCTAAAGCATGATTCATAAAAGGCATAAAACCTGTTTCTCTCTTTTTCGAAATAATATATTCCGCTTTAACACTTTCGAGTGTCGGCATTGGCGGTAAACTAATGCCACATTCTTTATCAAGATCAATCTTTTGGTTTTCTCGAATTTTTTCTTTTAATTGTTTTTTAATAATATCCTTTAAAAAGATCCGATTACTTATTGGTACTCCAGAGTTTTCAAGCTCCTTTTTTACTTCATCATCTATTTCTTTATTCAAGCTTTCAACTTTTAATTTATAGGATGCTATTTCATTCTTTGCTTTTTCATATTCTTTCTTTTTACTTTTAAATATTTCATCTAATATTTTTTCTCCCTCTTTTTTTGTTTCATCTAATGCTTTTTTGAAATCATTCATTTTTTTATAAAAATTTGTATAACGTTCCTTCAAATATGTTTTCTGACATTCGAAATGTTTTGATACATCAGCATCTACAGATGCTGATGCCCCATCTTCTTTCAAAGCCTTCTTCGGATTAAACCAACTATTTTCATCCAATTGAGAAAGATCACTCATTTCAGTCGATTTGGATGAGATCGTTTTTTTAGTCGCCCCTTCTGAGACTGGCGATACTGCAAGCGATGGTGGCAGCGGTGGCGGTGGCGGTGGCGGTAGCGCTGGCGGTGGTGGTGGTGGCTGTGGATGTTCAGAAAAAGGGGGTGACTCAGAGGGGCCTTGGGATGGAGCGTCGCTCTTTGATACAACCCGCTCGGGTCTTTCTGCCGTTGACAAGATAGATGCTTCTAAATCTCTATATTTTAATATTGAATAAAAGTCATCTACAGTGCATCGTTCTTTATCGCTCATGTCTTTGATTTTATCTTCACCTAACACCGTCGATTTTAATTCATTAGAAATAAACTGTAATCGATGACGAATTTTTCCCGATGTGGGCTCACTTGAAGACGCCTCATCGAACTCAGAAAAATAAAGATATTTACCAGTACCTTCAAGCTTATTGGACACACGTTGAAGCATCTCATTTGTTTTTTGATCTTTTTTTTCTGTATCATTGGTTTCTTCAATAGAGAAATCAGCACAAGAAACAGGGTAGATATTTTTTGCCTCAACTTTTTGGTGATCAACAAATTTATTTAATCTATATTCACCGCCCATTGTTTTAGGAGCTGCACTTGAAATAAATAGATTATATTGCT
>CAMRDW010000167.1 GCA_947041315.1 uncultured Enterovibrio sp. | reverse complement strand
TGTATTACTTGTTGATCTTGCAATATTAATCAACAGGTTACAGCGCATTTTTTTCTACTCATACACTAGAAAACACTGTAGCTCGTGCAAAAAACACAAAACCACATTAAAGCGGTGGGGCGAAGCGTTGAGCACTCTTGGGCGCTTAGAGGGATGCCGTGGCCTGTTTGCGCATTTTAAGAGCCTCGTGCATAAATGCATATATGTATTAAACGTACAAACAGATTGTTCTTACAAACAAAGGTGATAATTACTGTCAATGTGTTTGGTCTCAAAACCAAGCCAATCTCTGAGCTGCCCTGAAGTGAATGCCTAATGGGGAGTGCAATGATCCCAGTCGTTGCTTTTCATCTGCGCAATCATCAACGTAAATAAATCCGCTTCACAGGCCAATAGGTTTTGGCGGCTAAAAACGAGTTGATGACTTTTTTTGATGTGCTTTGGTAGGTTATCGCTAACAGCGGGACTGTAATATTCTTCGGTGCTCACAAGCTTTGTCTATAAATGACACGACGAAACTAAGTATGACACAATCTAAGTGTTCCTCGTTGACTAACACCTAAATTATTCATTCTTGTTACTGTTTATTCCATAACCTTAGCTTATTGATTGCTAGTGCGTTCATTGAGCAAATGTCATACATTTGTCATACATTAAATGCTTCTTCAAGTGGAGTTATAAGCAAAAGTTATGTTCTAAAAAGAATTGAAGATGTGCGCCTGTGACAAGCAAAGGCCCTGAGTATAGATGAACTCAGGGATTGAGCTGAACGTGCGTAACCAATACCCATACAGTTTGAAAGGCGACGGGTATAGGCGCAGTGATCCATTGACCGTAATGGGTTTAACCTAAAATTTCTTTTACTCGACCCACTTCACCGTTAGTTAAGCGTACTTTTATACCATGAGGATGAGTGGGTGAATTCGTGAGTATTTTGGCCACCGTCCCTTGGGTTAATTTTCCGGTTCTTTGATCTTGCTTTAATACAATTTGCACTAATAATCCGACGTGAATATCTGAACGATGCGTACCAGACACGGTTTTATTCCTTAATGAGATTGAGTTGGCGGTATTATACCCATCACTTTGGAAAATACAGGGTTCCTTCAACATTTAATCAAAGAATCTCTCTGTATTTACAGGCTTTCACCCTTGCGGATTTTATGAATCTTCAAATAGAAGAAGATATATAAAAATTTTGAATGGTCCGGCTTTTTTTTAAAAAAATATAAATAATTAAAACGCCATCGATATTTTTTTCATGTTTTTTAAATTAAAGCAATGAGAATGATCATTTTAGGTTAAATAAAAGTGGCGAATCTTGATGTTAAATTGGTTAGAATGCGGACTAAGAAATCGAGCATTTTGAGACATTGCATTTATTTCACACAGGCTGTGACTTATACAAGATAACAGGGTCGAAAAAACGAGTCTTTTACATTTTAAAAGCATTCTAAAAAGTAAGTTCTAAAATTATAAAATGGTGAACAATATGTCTATAAGCAATAACATATCAATGCCCCCTGGCGGTCTTTCAAGCCACTCTACGAGCAGCGCTTCAGAGGAACCACCGAGATCTTCATTTATGGCGCGAGTAAGACGCATCACAAATTCGGTTAGCCTACCAAAGACGTTAGCCGTTGCTGGTGTGGTACTCGTTGTTGCAGGGGTAGGGGTTGCCTTTGCGACTGGAGGTGTTGTTGCTCCACTCCTGGTACTCGGCGGTATCGTGGTGGCCGCTATAGGTGCAGTGATACATGGAACAAAACCTGATAATACTGATAATACTGAGGATCCTCCTCCGTATTCGCCCGATGGGAGCCCTCCTCCGTATTCGCCCGATGGGAGCCCTCCTCTGTATTCGCCCGATGGGAGCCCTCCTCCGTATTCGCCCGATAGGAGCCCTCCTCCATATATACCCCAGGTTCCCACTCCTTCTGATCCACCTCCTTCGTATGATGAGATCATGAATACGCGCCTTTAAAAAAACGGCTCTTTCTCCTTAAAAATGCAATGGGACCTTACGATAAAAGTGCACAGAACACCTCATAAAGATCAATAATTCAAGGTTGCCTTGTCTTTTTTGTCTTTTCAAGGAGAGGAAAAATCAATTCAAACTTCTCTCGCGTAATATCACTGGGGTATACGTTTATCATAATACGAAATAATGAAACAAGGAGATAAGGAGATAGAGCATTTTAAATGAATTTAAAATCAGTAGATCAATTAAATCAGAAGCTTGTAAATAAGGGCGCTATATCAAAATAAAGTTCAAAAACAAGAAAGTGCAGAAGCTACAACATACTGATAAGTAATGAATTTACAAACGTTCTAAAATCAATTAACTTGTTATTCATATAAATAATGAACAGAGCTATTAAGCTCTGAGCTTTTTTATTCGCCTCTTTGGATCAATAGGGAGTGCAACGGCTTAATTCAAATGAAATGGTTTTATTCGAACGCTTTAGCCTTTTTGCAATATATCTTACCGGGAGATTGAGTTTATATAGAGCCTCAATCTGAATCCGTTGTTTGTATTGGTTTTCCAAAGTAGACACCTTCGCTCATTTTTTGAGCGCTTGAAACTTATAGGCAACTGACTCTCATTTATATCGTTAGGTTTGTCGGTTATTAAATGATTATTCTGATTTATGTTTATCATCCTCATGCATCTCGATTAATTTCATCCAATCTTCTTTGGTCATCTCCTTTTCTTTGTAACCTAAGGTCTCTGCTTTTTTAACAAGCCCCGCGCAATCATAACCATGGCCTACAGCTTTACTTTCGAGAGCCTCTTTGAGTGCCCCCCCAACCCAAAGTGCCTGAAGTACTTCCAGTCCTGGACGTTTTTTAGGCTTTACTACTGGATTATTCGACTCTCTCGTCTCCATCTTCTCTTGTGTCGTGCTTACTTTTTGAATGCCAGCCCCACCATTGGATGAAGAGGGATTTTCTACAGGTGGAGTTGGAGTTGGAGATGTTCTCGATATTGACATATGTACTTTATCCTCATTTTAAATTAGAGTGAAATTTTATAATCACGTTCTAAATATTACGGTTACGTATCTTCTAAGTTAATTAAGCGTTACAGGTAATATTCTCGTTAAATGAATACTCCTATTCTTTTTTCGTGCATTTCTGCTTATTTTGAGTACCCTCTTTTTCTTCGATTAAGTCGCTTTAAATAAGAGTGGAAATTCAAACTTTCTCTTTCTATGCGGTGGCTACAAAGCTTTCCAAGGATATGTTTTTCGGAACCCATTACACTGGGGTAACAAATTGACAATAAAAGTCCGAGGGATCAGACTGCGTTTTTTGAGTGATTTTTCGCGACAATAATGACGATACCAACAAGACCCTTTATATGCGGTATCAAACGAAATTATTTTCCTTAAACAAATTTGATTTTCTACTAAAAAGTGGCGCTTGCCAACACCATAGGGCAATAACTTCATCAGCGAATGAATTTTCTATCTCCCGTAAAACCGATATTAAGTACCTGATTCCCCGTTCAGCCTAATCACATAATCCATCTATGCCAGGGCTTCACTCGCTTGTCGCCTAGCTGCATCTTTAAGTGACCTAAATATCGTTTGTCGATAAAAACATCGAACAGAAGATGAAATAAAATGAACGACCAGAGGGCCCTCAAAAGAAGGGATAGGATGCGCGGTCCTTTTTAATTTTGGAATGGGGGATTTATTAGGCGCTTACGACCTGAGCAGAAACACGGTTTGCTTGAAAATATTAATTGCCATATCATCAGCTTTAAATGTAAGACTGACTATTACTAATTCGGGTCTAACACCTTTTATACGACTACGGCTATACCACTGATTTCTGATTAAATATTCGGTTGTTCTTTGAGATGCTCGAAATTGCTATCAAGAAGAATCAAAGACTATTAAATAATGCCTAAATTTATATTTTCACCGTCACTTTTTTTCTTTAATAAAATCAATTTCTTCATCTGTTAATTTACGCGATATTATTTTAGCTGAACCTTGCATATTCCCTGAGCTTTGGTAAATAGTACCTCCACAATCAAACGTTTCTCCCTCTTTTAAGCCTGAAATCTCACAGACTAAGGAATCACCGTCATGGTAAGAGTTTGAACTGTCCGCTGAATAAGTTGCAGGATAGGATAAAGGATCCAGTATCGCCTTTGCTGGACCATGTTTTAGATCCAAAGAACTATCTTGTGGTCCAGCGATTATTGATGCAGAAAAAAAACAAGATGAAACGATAAATAGAATGATTAATTTATTCACACATCAATTACTGATGTCGGTCACATTTTTTGTAGGCAAACCATAGCCCCTACAGCTAATTTAAAAAAACAAAGGAAACATCTGACTATATCCGTCGCCTTTGACGCTGCGTGGGCATTGGCTAGGCTCATTCAGCACGCAGGAAAATAGCATGGATTTATAGACAGCTTGTTTTGTAAATTCGATATTCCGCAGCTATAAAAAAACAGCCTTGATTTTTAGTCATGTCACTGTGTCTTTATTTGCAAATCTAGGCAATTGAGCGGAAAAAGGTGAGAAAGTCGCCTTTCAATTTTGATTTCAACGTCAGATTTTAAAATATCGAAGTTAGGTTGGGAATAACGAGCGAGTGTCTATAAATCCATGCCATAGAATAACGCGAGGTGATTTTTTTAAAAAAAATAAAATAAATTGAATTTTATTTCACTCTATCGTGGTCTAGACAAATAGAGAAAATTAACTCTTGATCAAGAAGATAAGAAAACTCTCACCCCTGCCTTTTATATATTAACTGGCATTATAATTAACTGTATATTTTACGGGTATTAACCATGGATAAAATAAAAATATTGAGTCTCTTCTTGTTTGCATCTATTTCTACAAGTGCATTTTCTGAAGATATCATTATTACCGAGAATGGCCACTTATTAGACGATGAATATTATTCCGCTCTTGAGGGCGTGGTTATTGAAAATCCAGCCCCTCAATTAAGAAACAATACCGCTGTTTTTGAAAGATCATTTAAATTTAAAATCCTTAGCAAAGGTGCTTTTCTATATAATTTTGCTATAACTTGGAATGATGCCCAGGGTCAGAGACACCAACACACTCGCAATTATGTTTCTGCTTGGATAGGTCATCAATTTGATATCCCTGCGGGTGCCCGAAGTGTGCATTTAAACGTCATTGTTCACGATGCTTTTTTTGGTAATCAGATTATATCGAGAACGATTACACCAGAATCAGTTGCAAAAGGGTACCCTAATTTTACCGAATACCATCTGTGGGGCAGTACACTCTTTCCTAAGTGGTCGATGGTAGATTGATTTATTAAAGTCTATACCCAAGACGCGTGAAGTTGCGCGCCTGCGGCAAGTGAGTGAAGCCCCTGAGCATAGGCTGACTATGTGGCTGAACTGAGCAGGCGTGTATCTTCAATGACTTTGGGTATAACGCTCCTTAACCACTCGGGCTATCGTCGCTCTGCTACAGCCTAACTTTGCTTGGATCTGCGAATAACTACGACCTAACGTGAGCTGATCTAAAATATCCTGATGTAACACTAAATTAGGTTGGCGACCACGATATTTACCATTTTCTTTTGCTTTCGCAATGCCTTGCGCTTGGCGTTTATGCCTTGTCTCGTAATCATCACGCGCCATAGCGGCACCTAAGTCCAGCATGAACTCAGTTAAAGCCAAGGTTATGCTATTTTGCTCACCGGAACTGAACACCGTATGCGTCATTGTTTGATCCACCACAACAATCACTAACCCTTTACCCATGATGCGTGCTTTTAGTGTTTTCCATTCCCCCCAGGGCAAACGAGTAAGACGGTCCATCTTTTCAATGAGTAAGGCATCACCCGCTTCGCTATCTTCAATCAACTTGTTGAGTTCTGGGCGTTCAAGTTTGGTACCGGATTGGTTTTCGATGTAGTAACCGGCAATACGGTGATCAAACTTCATTCCAAAGGCTTTTAGTTCTTCTTTTGCTCGTTGGGCATCTTGCTCGGTGGTTGAAGCACGAAGGTAGGCACGGATCAACATTATCATCACCTATTGGTTTAATTTAAGTTGGTTTCTTTAATTGGTTTATTATAGGTGGTTTCTCAAATACAGCAATGCGGGTTGAGTGGGAAAGTGAAATGGTTTCGTTGAGGTATACCCTTATTTTAAGTACTTTGTGACTCCGCCATTACATAGGCATTTATCTTTGCCCATCGATTGCCCAAAATGACTCAGGCGACATAGAAAACCTTTTGTTCTTGAATTTTCAAATTTAAAGATTAAACTAACCCCTTGTAATGTATTACATATGTACTACACAAAAAAGGGACTACAGAGTGAAAGTTGTCGCGATAATCAATCAAAAAGGCGGTGTTGGCAAAACCACGACGGCCATTAATCTTAGTGCTCAGTTTGCTAAGGAAGGCCTGCGAACTCTCGCAATCGACCTCGATCCACAGGCCAATATGACCGTAGTATTAAGCGGTGGCCAGTTTAAATTTGAAACCACGATTTCAGATGTGTTTGAAGCGGCCAAAAAACACAGTATCACCAAAGCGATTATTCCCGCGCAAGCTGATGGCGATAACATTGCTAACTTATCACTTTGCCCTACCGACATTCGTTTAAGCCGAGTGATTGAGCAAAGCCTTACGAAAGTACACCGTGAACGTATTTTGTTTAAACAACTACAAACAATTAAAGATCGCTACGATGTCGTGATTTTAGATTGTCCACCGAACCTCAGTTTAACCTCAGTCAACGCCATGATGGCGGCTGATTTATTCTTAATTCCTGTTGATGGCGGTTCATTCTCTCTGAACGGATTAGCTGACTTACTGGATGCACTAGAAGAAGTAAAAGAAACGGACGATGTAAACTTTGTCGTATTTAGAAATGAATATGCTAAAGCGAATAAGCTTATCAATAACTTTCTTGATGAACAGCTCAATGAACTTGGCGATAAAGTATTAAAAACCAAAGTACCTCGAATCGAAGCGATTGGACAAGCCAGTGTGAGCGCTGAACCACTGTTAACATACAAGCCAAGCTCGGTGGCATTAAATGACTATAAAGCCCTTGCAAAAGAAATAATTGCAAGATTAAATGCGTAGAAAATGTAATACATTATATGACTAAATTAAAAGGCATGACGGCCTTAAATCGTCGCAGTCAGCGTAAGCTTGAGACGCCAGAAGAGAAGCCACAGCAGCAGAATAAAATTACCACGGTTGCTACACGTAGAAACGTGACTACAGGTACCTCACCCATACCGATGCGTTTGTCTGAGAACGACAAAGCAGAACTTAATTTGTGGCTCGAAGAGTTGAGTGAGCATACGGGTAAAAAAATCACCAGTGCAAAGTTACTGCGTGGTTTATTGAAGATGCGCGGCCAAGTAAATGAGAAAAAGCTCATTCAAGCGATTTACGAAGCCAACTAGCCATCAGGTATGGAAGTCCATACGTTGAATTTATACGAGTACCAGCGGAGCGAATCGGGCCTTTTTAAACAATGACGGTTTTAATTAAGCTCGCTTCGCTTTTTTAATGTATGCCTTTCGCCCTTTGCCTTTGACCTTGCGTGGGTGTTGGCCCGCGTTCGCTCAGCCGAATCACTGCGACAAATAGACGCCTTTGATTTTTGTCGCCCATTTTGTGATATCCCATCTCTAAACCTTGTGCCGATGTGAGGTTTTAAGCCGTGGAATAATATGTGATTGAGAGGCTTGAAGCGCTCGCTGTACACCCGGCTTGACTGTGCTGCGCTTCAGTTATAAATGTACTGATGGAACAAATAGACCTCTAAAGCTCAA
>CAMRDW010000166.1 GCA_947041315.1 uncultured Enterovibrio sp. | reverse complement strand
TAAATGTAATGTATCATTATCGTGGTTTTATTGTTGGTAATATCAAGCGAGAATTCCAAAGTAAATACCAAAATTCAATATTAGGTGCAGCCTGGACTGTGATTAATCCGCTCGCGATGATTTTAGTTTACACCGTGATTTTTTCTCAAATTATGAGAGCAAAACTACCAGGAATAGATCATTCATTTGGTTACAGTATTTATCTGTGTGCGGGGGTATTGTCTTGGGGGCTTTTTTCTGAAATTGCAGGAAGAAGTCAAAATATTTTTTTAGAAAACGCCAATATTTTAAAAAAAATAAATTTCCCAAGAATTTGTCTTCCCATTACATTGGTTTGTAATGCACTGTTAAATTTTTCAATAATTTTTGGTCTCTTTACTTTATTTCTTATTGTTATGGGGTTATTTCCAGGTCTTGTTTATTTTTCCATTATTCCTGTTATTTTTATTTTAGTCTTGTTTGCTGTAGGGCTAGGGATGACCATTGGAATACTCAATGTCTTTTTTAGAGATGTAGGGCAATTATTTGGAATTGTGCTTCAATTTTGGTTTTGGATGACGCCGATTGTGTATCCGGTTTCTATTTTACCCAAAGCCATCGTTCCTTTGATGAATTTAAATCCGATGTCGGGGGTTGTTTCAGCATTACAAAATATATTAGTGAATGGCGCCTGGCCTGATTGGTATAAGTTACTTCCTGCGCTTGTCTTGGGTTTGCTCTTTGGGATATTGAGTTTGAGCTTGTTTCGTAAGCACGCCGGTGAAATTGTGGATGAGTTGTAATGGGTACGATTATTGTTTCAAATTTAGGCAAGGCATACAAGCAATACCCAACAAAATTGGCGCGACTGGCGGAATGGTTAATCCCTGGCAATCAGGTTCGTCATTGTCTTAAATGGGTTATGCAAGACATTAATTTTACTGTAAATTCAGGCGAAGCGGTCGGGATCATCGGCATCAATGGGGCCGGTAAAAGCACCTTATTAAAAATGATCACAGGCACCACGCAGCCCACGACAGGCAGCATAGAAATGACAGGGCGTGTAGCTGCATTGCTAGAGCTTGGAATGGGGTTTCATCCTGATTTCACAGGGCGTGAAAACGTCTATATGTCAGCACAGTTGCTTGGAATTAAATCCAATGAAATTGATGCATTGTTGCCAAGTATTATCGCCTTTGCAGAGATAAATGATTATATAGACCAACCTGTTCGTGTTTATTCGAGTGGGATGCAAATGCGCCTTGCATTCAGTGTTGCTACAGCTGTGAGACCCGATATTTTAATTATCGATGAAGCCTTGTCTGTTGGAGATGCTTATTTTCAGCATAAAAGTTTTGAAAGAATTCGAGAATATAGAACACAAGGTACAACATTACTCATCGTCTCTCATGATAAGCAAGCTATCCAAAGCATTTGTGACAAAGCCATTTTATTGAGCGATGGAAAAATCGCAATGCAAGGAAAACCAGAAGCGGTAATGGATTATTACAATGCACTGCTTGCAGATAATCAAAAAATAGAAATAAAACAAGAAAAAACAGAAGATGGCCGAGTTAAAACTGTTTCAGGTACAGGTGAAGCAAGGGTTTCAAATATTAACCTGAAAAATACGAAAGGTGAAAATATAAAATATGCCTTTGTTGGACAATCTGTTGTTCTTGAAATTGAGGTAAAAATAGACGTTCCTATTCCTAAATTAGTATTGGGCTATGCAATAAAAGACAGGTTAGGGCAAGTTTTATATGGTACAAATACAGTATTCACAGAACAAATTGTTGAAAATTTAATATCAGGTTCAGTCGTTATTTACTCTTGCGAATTTAATGTAAATTTAGGGCCAGGAAATTACTCCGTTCAAACAGCTCTTGTTAGCTCTGAAAATCATTTGTCAAATAATTATGAATGGCGAGATTTGGCTATTATTTTTGATGTAATAAATAAGAACAAGCCCGAGTTTGCTGGCTCTACATGGATTGAATCAAATATAGGGATATCCATTTTATGACTTTTATATCGTATTCACAAAATTTAGAAGATGTTATGCTGTGGAGAGCATTAAAACATATAAAAAACGGCTTCTACATTGATGTTGGAGCAAATGACCCTGAAATTCATTCAGTAACAAAAGCGTTTTATGATAATAAGTGGTCTGGTATTAATATAGAACCTGTAAATTATTGGTTCGAAAAATTAGAATTAAACAGGAAAAATGATATAAATTTAAGGTTAGCTCTAAGCAAAAAAAATGCAGTAATGACTTTTTATGAAGTAGAAAACTCAGGCCTTTCAACGTTAGATAAAGACACCGCAATTAAACATGCTAAAAATCTTCCTTTTGAAGTTAAAGAATATGAAGTTCCAGTAAGAAAACTTGAATCAATAATTAATGAATATTGTAAGGGAAAGTCAGATATTCATTTTTTAAAAATAGATGTTGAAGGTGCTGAAAAATCCGTATTAGAAGGAGGTGATTTTAATATATCAAAGCCTTGGATCGTATTAGTTGAAGCAACAAAGCCCATGACAGAAGAAGTTTCATTCAATGATTGGGAATACATTTTGCTCGATGCTGGATATGAGTTTGTATATTTTGATGGGATTAATAGATTTTATATTTCGAACGAACATCCTGAGTTGAAAATTAAATTTGAAACACCACCAAATGTTTTTGATGGTTACGAGTTAAGTCTAATCGCTCAATTAAATGATCAAATTAAGAATTTAGATAATCAATTAAAGGAGTCTGTTGATAAATACGAAAGGTTAAAAAACACCAAACTTTGGAAAATGATAGTACCAATAAGAAAAACAATGTATAAAATATTGAGACGTAAATATGAAAATTTTGATTGATCTACAATCATGTCAAACACAAGGAAGTAAAAACCGAGGAATTGGACGTTATAGCGATTCATTAACAAGAGCTATTTTAAAAAATAAAGGTGAACATGAAGTTTTTATCTTTATTTCATCTGTATATGAAAAAGAAATCGCTGAAATAAAAAAATCATTTAATGAAATTATACCAGAAGATCATATCATTATTTGGAATGCTAGAGATGATCTAGATTATTTGTCTGGAAATAAAATAAAGCAAAAACAGGCTATATTATCACGTGCATTATATATAAAATCTGTTTCACCAGACATTGTTCTAGTAACCAGTTTATTTGAAGGGCTTTCTGAAAGTGCAACAGTATCAACAGAGCTTGGAAACGCTAATATACCCGTTGCGACAATTTTGTATGATTTAATACCGTATTTAAATAAAGAAATTTATCTTAAAGAGATTTTAGTTAAGAATTGGTACGAAGATAAGATAGACGATCTTAAAAAGTCTGATTTGCTCCTCTCAATTTCAGAGTCCTCAAGACTTGAAGGAATTGATTACTTAAATGTTAATCCGGAAAAAGTTGTTAACATCAGTACAGCCTCAAATAGTTGTTTTAAAAAAGAAAAGTATTCAGAAAAAAGTAAGAAAGAAACTTTCACTAAATACAATGTAAATAAGAAATATATTTTATATACGGGGGGGGTTGACCATCGAAAAAACATTGAAGCTTTAATTGAGGCCTATTCATTGTTGCCATCTAAGATAAAAGAAAATCATCAACTTGCTATTGTATGTCATATTAACAAAAGCACAGAAATATTACTCACTCATGTATTGATGAAGTATAAAATAAAGAAAGATGATGTTGTATTTACTGGTTTTGTTACTGATGATGAACTGAATCTCTTTTATAATGAATGTGATTTATTTGTTTTTCCATCTTGGCATGAAGGTTTCGGTCTGCCTGTTTTAGAAGCGTTAAATTGTGGCGCTGTCGTTATCGCATCAAATTGCTCTAGTTTGCCTGAAGTCTTAGGGTTTGAAGAATCCTTTTTTGATCCTCATAACACAAAAGACATGGCTGAAAAAATGCATGATGCATTAACGAATAATGAATACCGACAACGTGCAATTACTCACGCGAAAGAACAAGTTAAATTATTTTCGTGGGATAAAAGCGCAAACTCAGCAATTTCTGCAATGCAAAAATTGATAAAAGAAAATGAATTAATAAATAACTCTATTTGCCTGGAAGATGAAAAATTATCTCTTGCATTTCTAACGCCTCTTCCTCCTCAAAAAAGTGGTATTTCTCAATACAGTTATCTTCTTATTTCTGAATTGAAAAAATATTACAATATCACCTTAGTTTTATACCCTCGCTCAAAAAATGTTTCTTTTGAAGGTTTTAAAACTATATCAACAGATGAGTTTGAAAAAACGTATGAATCATTTGATCGGGTTATATATCAAATAGGGAATTCAGAATTTCATTCCCATATGTATAAATTATCTCTAGATTATCCAGGAATTGTGGTACTACATGATTTCTATTTAGGTGGTTTGATAAATTTCACTGAACTACAAACAACAGAATCTGTTACTTTTGAAACGGAATTATTTTACTCACATCCGACGGTAAAATACTCGAGTAATCGAATAGATTTATTAATGAAGTATCCTTGCAGTAAACACATTATAGATTCTGCAATTCGAGTTATTGTTCATTCTGAACATTCGTTTGAATTGGCACATTATTGGTATGGAAAGCCCAGCACAGATAATTGGGATTTGATCCCATTATTAAGAACTCCGAATAAGGATATAAAAGGAAATGAGAGAGAACGCTTAAATTTCCCCTCAAATGCTTTTATTACAACTACATTTGGTCATTTAGGTGAAAGTAAGTTAAATGTCGAACTTTTAGAAGCTTGGTTAAGTACGAGTTTATCAAAACAGAGTAATACTTATTTGGTTTTTGCAGGAGAAGCGAGTAACTCTAACTATTGTGATGAATTAATAACGAAAATAAAAAATAGTTTCTGCTCGGATAGAATATTAGTAACAGGCTGGATTGATGACGAAACATATGAAGATTATTTAAAAGCAACTGATATTGCCGTCCAGTTGAGAAAAGATACACGAGGAGAAACTTCTGCTGCGGCATTAGATTGTTTAGGGTATGGCATTCCCTTAATTGTAAATGCACATGGTAGTATGAAATATATAGACGATTCTGCTGTTTATAAGATACAAGATAATTTCTCTCAATCTGAATTGCTAGATTCACTTGAATATTTATTCCTAGATGAGAAAAAAAGAATAGAACTTGCTCAAAAAGGATGTGAAATGATTCAGAATGAGCATAGTGTAGAAAATGCTGCATTGCTATATATGAAAAGCATTGAAAAAGGTTATTCGAAGTGGGAATTAAAAGAAAAGAACGACAAATTTATATTAAATAATAGAAGTAATATTTTTTTAAAACAAATCTCAAAACCGGTGTTGGTAAATATAACTAAATTTCCGAAGTTAAAGTTTTTTTTAATAAAAATGATACGGAAGAGTGAGCGACTTTCTCGAATAGTTGAACATATTTTAAGATGAAGATTATGGATGAATTTTTAGCATGTTTAAATTACAATGGAAATTTTTTTCTAAAATGAAGAGGTTAAATTATATTTCATTTTTTTTGTCTATTTTGTTTTTGATAAATATAATCACATTACTCTATTTTAACTTCGTAACCTCTGAGATGTTATTTCATTCAGACTCCGCGGTTAAAAATATTTTATCAGAAGAAATATACAATAGTAAAAATTTATTACTCTCTGATTGGTATTATGTAAATGGAGATGTTTGGTTTTTATCTTCTCCAATATTAATCACTTTTTTATTGTGCTTTTTCGAGAACTCATTTTTATTGCATTCCATTTCCGCAAGCATTTATGCATTCACATTGTTTTTATCTGTATGGTATTTTTTATCTTTATTCTCTTTGAATCGGAATTATAAATTACTTTTGCTCTGTTTTTTATCTTCAGGAATATCAGAGAACATAACAGAAGCTCTATATGGGCAACATGCATATGTTTTGCAGTTTATTATTTTTCTCTGGGCATTTATTTTTTCTTATAGAATCTTGTTCTTAACAGAAAAAAATGACGTAATAAATAAAAACTCCATTTTTTTATTTATTATTGTATCTCTTGTAACCTTTAGCAATCCATCTAGATCGTTAATTTCATATTTGGTGCCTATTATTTTTGGGCTCATTTTTTTGATATTATCTAATTCAGATAAACTTGAATCTAAAAATGTTCTTTATCGATATAAAAGCGAAATATGCTTGTCATTAAATTTAATTCTAGCTTTTTTACTTGGAAGCTTGGGTAATTTATATATATCTAGTTATTTACTGATAACCCCCGGGGTTGTACCTTTTTGGGAAAATAGTGATACTTTTTTTGAAAATATTCCTCAAGTAATCACAGCTTGGATAGGAACTGGATACAGGTGGTTTTCATTAGATTCTCCTATTGCCAGTATTAGATCTCTATACGAGCTTTGGAGGGTGCTATTTTCTTTTATTCTATTTGTTTTTCCTTTTTTGACGCTGGGAATAATAAATAAATATCAGTTTTCTCGAAAATTATCTTTTTTATTATATTGTAATGCTTTTGTATTTTTTAGCACTATGTCTCTATTAGTATTTTCAACCTTAAATCAAGGTGACTTCTCTAATACTGCACGCTACCTTGTGATTTCATTTGTCTTTAATGTATTTGTCATTGTATTGCTTGTCTTTGATGATCATTCAAAAATAAAAAACAATCTTTTTAGAATTTATTTTTTAATGAGCTTATTATTGATTTCTTTATGTAGTGGTTATTTTGAATATATATCATTTACTCATAAACCTAATGAGATCCTAAATAAGAATAGAGCTGAAAGTATTATAGGTTTTTTAAAAGAGAAGGATCTTGATTCTGGTTATGCAACATATTGGAATTCAGGAAAATTAACTGTTCTTAGTGATTTTAAAATTAAAATTCGTCAAATGCATTTTCAAAACGGAGAACCTATTCCTATGCGTTGGTTGGGTTCTGAGACCTGGTATGAAGATGCTAATAAAAAGAATACGTTTATTTTACTTGATAAAAAAGAAGTTGATTTTTTTGATATCCCCAGATTCAAAATGTTATCTGAAGGCAACGTTGAAATTTTAAATCATGCTGATTTTACAATTGTTGTTTATAAAGGAGATATTGCTTCATTATATCCGAACTGGAATTCAAAACTGAAAAAACCAAGATTAATCAATATTACATCTAAGTCTTTGCATCAAATTGGAGAAATTACAAATGAAGATGGAGTTTATTCAATTATTTCTAGCGAAGGAGATGAAGGATTTTTGTCTTTTGGTCCTTTTATTACATTAAATAAAGGGGAATATAAAGTTACTTTTAATTTTTCTGATGAATCAGTTTTGGATGCGGGCTTTGTTGATATTGTTTCAACAAAGGACAATATATTATATAAATTAAATGAAAAAAAATTAGAGAAAATAAATAAAGAGAAAGAGATTACGTTGAATTTTGATCTTGATAAAAAAACGGAGAATGTAGAGTTTAGAGTTTTCAGTAATGGTTCTCAGAGATTAAAATTTAATGGCGTTCTTTTAGAACGGCGAAGTATTTAAAATATCTGTTTTCTTGATTTATAGATATGATTATTTTACGGGTCAAATTAAAATGAAGAATAAAAAAGTTTTAATAACTGGTGGTGCTGGCTTTATTGGCTCTGCAGTCGTTCGTCATATTATTAATAAAACAAATGATATTGTTATTAATGTAGATAAATTAACTTATGCGGGTAATCTTGAATCACTCGAATCTATTTCAGATTCAAAGCGCTATTTTTTTGAGAAAACAGATATTTGTGATAAATATCGAATGCAAGAGATATTTAAAAAATATCAACCTGATTTAATTATTCACCTTGCCGCAGAATCCCATGTAGATAG
>CAMRDW010000165.1 GCA_947041315.1 uncultured Enterovibrio sp. | reverse complement strand
CGGTTTTTTTGGCTCTGAAAATTAAAAATAAGAGCACGTCCCCCTCAAAGACAAAGAAACAAAAGACGTGATATCATATGTACACCTGATTAAAAATAAGACGAACGTCCCGAAATGCCTTACCCCGAATTACTTGATCCCATTAATCATTTTCTCAAAGCCCCCACACCGAATGAATGGATTTTGGAAGCCAAAAAAACCGCGAATCTGCCTATCATTCTTTCTGATCACCTCCTTTGTGAACTCAAAGCGGCCCAAAGTGCGATGTTTTTGCTTCGCAAATACGCTTTAGAAAAAGAAAGTGCTGAAATCCTTGCAAACTGGTTAAAACCTTATGAAGATTTTGCTTACAAAAAAAAAGGCAATTTAGCCTCATTGAGAGAAAACAAAAGCCCAATAGAAAAACTTAAAACGCTTTCAAATTGCCCTTATGCAGATTCCCTTACCAACAAACTGCTTTTATTGATCAAAGAAGAATTGCATCATTTTTCTCAAGTCATGGCATTAATGGAAGAAAAAGAAATCCCTTATCAATCCATCCCTGCAGGTCGATATGCAAAAAGCTTGTTCAAACATGTAAAACACCATGAGCCTGATGCCTTTGTCGATAAGCTCATTATCGGCGCTTTGATTGAAGCCCGTTCTTGTGAGCGATTTTCAAAGTTGGCGCCCCATTTAGACAAAAAAATGCGCTCTTTTTATATTTCTTTATTACGCTCTGAAGCCCGACATTATCAAGATTATCTCTCATTGGCTGCTGAGGTAGGCGGAAATGACATCCATCAACGCATTGATTTTTTTGCGAAAATAGAAGCGCAATTAATTATCACTGAAGACATTGAATTTAGATTTCACAGCGGTCTGCCACCTTTAATTTCACCCATTTGAACTTTATACCAAAGGAATTGAAGAAGCGCGCCTGCAGCAAACGAGTGAAGGCCCTGAACATAGATATACGATGTGATTGGCCTGAGCGAGCGTAGCCAACAAACACGCAAGGTCAAAGACGAGGGGTCTATTTGAAAAAAGGCAGCATTACTATCTTGAGCACATAGAATCAATAAACCAAAACCGTCTCTCGAAAAAAATCACTCAAAATACACTCTTTCATTTATTTCTTATTTTCACAGGAATCTTTTTAGATGTCATCAAATCAACAAAAATTATTAAATGAAATAAAAGATCTACTTCGTCATCTTCACAGTGAAGATGACGATGATGATGATGATTCTTATTTAGCCAATTTCTTATTGGATGATGATGACGATTCTTTCGCTAGCTTTCCACTTGAAAACAATATTATAAAAACAAAATCTAAAAAGAGAAAAAAGTCAGCAGGACGTTGGATAGCTCAAGACGAATCAATCAAAATAAAAGGAAAAACGATCACAAAAGGCTTTTTCTATTATGGGAATGAACTCCTCGCCTCTTCGGAAGAAGAGGAGGAGGAAGATGAATGCATGTATTATTACGGTGAAAGCTCGAACGATGCGGCTTTGATTGATGATAGTTTAAGTATTCTTTTTGATAAAAAATACAAGGCAGATTCGATAAGAGGGTACTGGATTTCATTTGAAGACTTTTCTGCCAAATCGAGAGGAGGTTATATCAATTGGCTAGCAAGCGATAGAGCAGATTCAAATACACCTCAACAATATCTCTACCTCTATTTTTTCGGTTTAGAACGACGCATCCTTGTTGATAGTTTTGATAATAAGGTTTCAGACAATGAATTCAAAAGTATATTTAACGAATTAAATCGTCTTTACCACACCTTCTCTCACGATTTTTCACTGAAGTTTCGTTCATCATGTTTAATTGAATTCATGTTCGCACTTCGTTTTGACTTATTAAAAGAGCATAGAAATGAGACGATCTTTACAGACAAAATATTTCATTTAAAATTGCACCTTTCTTTGTGCTGCAATGAAAAAAAACCAATCCCTCCCGAACTTGCATTAGAGTGGATAAACGCATCTCCACAATACAAGTATCGAACAGCCTCTAAACGATGTGAAAAAGTATTTTCACGGTATTTCACCGAAACCTACAAAATAAAATACAAAGCAGGATTAAAATTAAATAAAAATAAAAAAAAGATTCAATTTGAATATTCCGCAATGAGCCCAACGCTGAATGACGTTAATGTAAAACTTGATCTTTGTGATCCATTTGAACTAAAACTTCCAATAAAAAAACTGATCGCCATCGCAGATGAATGCGCCTACGGGCTTGCCGCTTACAGTCGATATATCAATAAAAATGAGTCCTCTAAAAATGCGCTAGAGGCCATTCTATTGCTTCCAGAACTCGCTCTGGATGAAGAGCAGCTCGCAATCATCACTCAATTTAAAAACTGGTTAATAGGGCAAAAAAAGAAAAACAATAGTTTTATTCTTGTTTCTGATTTTTTATTACAAATCAAAAAGGAAACCCCTGAAAAATTAGCTAAAAAAGAAATGGACTCACTCCAACATTTAACGAAAAAATCAGGTTATGGATTCGCTCCCGATCCTCGTTACCATCCAGCAAAACCAATGTTAAATGGGCATATATTCTTGTTTGAAGGTGCAATTCCTGAAACCTATACCCCCTCTTCTCAATGCAAGACGGTAGAAATAATATTGCATGTGGGTCTTCTTCTGGCGCAACTTCATCGCGTTTCTCATCAAGGGACTCTTGATGCCTTACACCAATGTATCAATCAAGACATGGAATTATCCGAGTTCGATAAAAAGTCACTGAATGCTTATTTAAAATGGCGTCAGCACTCCCCCATCACGATGACGGGATTAAAGCTGTCTATTTCAAAGCAAAACAAGACAGAAAAAGAAAAGATCCGTCAAACGGTTATTCATATTGCTTTAACCGTTCTTCAGATGTCCCCTGAAAAAATCAAACTATTAGAAAAAATATATCTTCTTTTGAATCTAGATAAATCTCAGCTTTTAACCGACATTCATCATTCTTCAAGCCAGGGAAAATCGGCTCTTCCTTCCAAAAGGAGCACCGGAAAAAACGCCGCTTTTTCTTTCGATGACGCAACGTTAGCCTTACATGAAATTGAAACAAAAAATGTTCAAAATATGCTCAGCGCCATTTTTAATGAAGAAGAGATTGAAGAAAATAACCTAGAAAAACAACACATTATAAACTCTGTTGCGCATTCTGATGAGAAGGGTAATATTGCGGGTTTAGATGCTCCCCATGCCATTCTCTATCAAGCATTAACAGCCAAAGAAAAATGGCGTCGAAATGAAGTCATCGCCCTTTGTCAAAAGAGCGCGCTTATGATAGATGGCGCACTTGAAATCATTAATGATTGGTCTTTTGATCAAGTGGATGCACCCGTTTTAAACGACGAAGGCGATATTATTTTTGTCAGTCAAGACATTGTTGAAGAATTAAAAGGGTAAAGATTAACATGACCACGAAAAAAATTCGCCTCAAAGAAAGAGACGCCATCATTCAATCTCTTCGGGCTGGTGTAACACCTAAAGTGGGAATCCAACATATTCAGGTTGGCCGTATCAATGAAATAAAAGCCTTATATCAAGACATTGAACGGATCATTGATGGCGGCGCTGCATTTCGCCTCATCATCGGTGACTACGGCTCAGGCAAAACCTTCTTTTTGAGTGTGATCCGCGCCATTGCCTTGGAGCGAAAACTCGTGACCATCAATGCAGATTTATCTCCAGACCGCCGAATTCATGCGTCAGGCGGACAAGCTCGAAACCTTTACGCCGAATTAATGCGAAATCTTTCTACACGAAATAAACCCGATGGAAATGCATTAAGCAGCGTGGTGGAACGCTTTATCACAGAAGCCCGAAAAGAAGCAGATCAAAAAGGAATAGATGTCACGGCCGTGATCCGCAATAGACTGTCATTTATGTCTGACTTGGTCGGCGGATATGATTTTTCAAAAGTCATTGAGTGTTATTGGCTAGGGCACGAAAACGAAGATGCCCCCTTAAAAACCAATGCCATTCGATGGCTAAGAGCAGAATACACCACCAAGACTGAAGCAAAAAAAGATCTCGGCGTGAGAACCATCATCAATGATGCCTCATTTTATGATTCGCTCAAATTATTAAGCTTATTTGTAAGACAAGCAGGATACACAGGCTTACTCGTCAACCTTGATGAAATGGTGAATATCTACAAGCTCAATAGCACACAAGCTCGAACGTCAAATTATGAGCAAATTTTGCGTATTTTAAATGACTGCCTTCAAGGCAGCGCAGAATATTTAGGCTTTTTCCTTGGGGGGACACCTGAATTTTTATTGGACCCACGAAAAGGCCTTTACAGTTACGAAGCGTTACAATCACGCCTTGCTGAAAATATGTTTGCAAAGCGTTCAGGCGTCATTGATTATTCTTCACCCGCCCTTCATTTACCAAGCCTTACACCTGAAGAGCTTTACATTTTATTAAAAAATTTACGCCATGTCTTTGCAGAAGGTGATCCCAAGAAATACTTGCTCCCTGATGAGGCTTTAAAAGCCTTTTTATCTCATTGCAATGAAAAAATTGGTGAGACTTATTTCAGAACCCCAAGGCACACCATCAAAGCCTTTCTTGATATGCTGGCATTATTGGAACAAGACCCGACATCTGACTGGTCACAGCATCTCACTTGCCTCACGATTGAACAAGAAAGACCCTGTGATATGGGGATGCCTGAAAGCGACACTCTGCATGATCTAAGCGATTTTCGACTGTAAGAAAACACGGTCTAACAAGGTAAAAAACAGTGAGCAATCAATACGCCCTTTTAGATAGCCGAGTGCAGAAATGGGTCTACAGCCAAGGATGGTCCGATTTAAGAGCCATCCAAAAAAAAGCCATTGCCCCACTTCTCGCTTGCGACTGCGATGTATTGATCACAGCGTCAACCGCAGCGGGCAAAACAGAAGCTTTTTTTCTGCCCGCCTGTACCGCCATTGCCGATATCAAGGAAGGTTTTGGTATTTTATACATCAGCCCATTAAAAGCCCTTATCAATGATCAATATCGAAGGTTAGAAGGACTTTGTGAGTGTCTTGAAATGCCCGTGACCCCCTGGCATGGAGACAGCCTGCAATCAAAAAAAAATCAAGCAAAAAAGCATCCTCACGGCATTCTCCTTATCACACCCGAATCTCTTGAATCTTTGCTTATAAGAGAAGCAAGCTGGCTGAGACTTGCATTTAAAAATCTAAAATACATCGTGATTGATGAATTCCATGTCTTTATTGGAAGCCTACGTGGGCAGCAACTTCTCTCTCTTCTTAATCGATTAGAACATGTTTTGGCACGACTCCACGCCCCCATTGTTAGGGTGGCCTTGAGTGCCACACTCGGTCAGATTGAAACGGTGCCTTTATCACTTCGCCCCAACCAATCTCTTCCTTGCAAAATCATTCAAGACAACGAAAGCCATTCCATTGTTAAAGTGCAAGTTCGTGGATACACGCATCCTCTTTCTCTGGGCGCACAAGAAACAAATCACACAGCAGAATATCGCGTCTGCCAAGACATCTATCAATTTTGCAGAGGCGATTCTCACTTGGTGTTCGCCAATAGCCGAAAACGCACCGAAAGCATCGCCGTTCAATTAAGTGAGTTTTGCCAAAAAGAATGTGTTCCTAATGAATTTTTTCCGCATCATGGTTCTTTGTCGAAAACATTTAGAGAAGATTTAGAATCCAGGCTTCAAAAGGAGAGGATCCCCACAACCGCCATCTGCACCATGACATTGGAACTTGGCATTGATATCGGAAAAGTCAATTCAGTCATTCAAGTGACGGCCCCTCACTCAGTTTCAAGCTTAAGACAGAGAATGGGCCGCTCTGGAAGACGCAATACCCCTTCCGTGCTGCGTATGTTAATCAGTGAAAACAGCCTGACAAGCGATTCGAGCATCATTGATCTCTTACGTTTAGAATTGCTTCAATCCTTGGCCATGATACGTTTACTTATCTCAAACAAGTGGTTTGAACCCGCCGACAACAGCCAATATCATTTTTCAACCTTGCTCCATCAAGTGTTGGCAAGCCTCGCCCAATGGGGGGCAATTCGTGCCGGAAACCTTTATACACTTCTGTGCAAAGAAGGTCCTTTTCAACACATCTCTACAGGGCACTTTAAAGATCTTCTGTCGAACATGGGGGCTAAAAAATTATTAACGCAATTATCAAGTGGAGAGCTGGTTCTCGGAATTGAAGGGGAACGCCTCGTCAGTCATTTTAGCTTTTACAGCGTGTTTAAAACGCCGGATGAATATCGCCTTGTCTTTGACTCTAAATCCTTGGGAACCTTGCCCATTGATTCGATGCTCATCGAAGGAGAACAACTCATTTTTGGCGCAAAACGCTGGAAAGTCATCAATGTAGACACGCAAAAAAGGGTCATTCATGTTATCCCCTCGAAAGGGGGAGGTCAGCCCCCCAAATTTGCAGGAAAAAGCCTCTCCATTCACAACAAAATCCGCCAAGAAATGCTGCAAATTTATAAAGAGGAAGATTACAGAATACAAATGGGTGAGACCAAAGTTGATTTTATAAATAAAGAAGCAAAAGCCCTTTTTCAAGAAGGCCTGCACTTTTTTAAATCCGCTCAACTCAATACCCATCCGATTTTTCAACAAGGAAAGCTCACCTATATTCTTCCTTGGCTCGGCGATAAAATTGTCAATACGCTTGTGGCGCTTCTTATCAATCGAAAATTTTCAGCAGGCGCATTTGCGGGCGTCATTGAAGTAGACAATGCATCGGTCAATGACATACTGAACTGCTTTATCACTTATCTTCAAAATGGCATGCCTACAGAAACAGAGCTGGCCAAATCCGTTCCAGATAAAAGAGTTGAAAAGTACGATGGTTTTCTGAGTGACGCTTTATTGTGTGAAGGACACGGAAAACGTGCTTTTGATGTCGCTGGAACGAAAAAATGCTTAAAAGAGATCATTGAGCTGATGGCTTAAAGCCACAAGATTTGAAAATGCAAGCAGGGCAAAAAGAGCGAAAAGCCCCTGAGCATGGATCTTCTATGTGATTGGACTTTGAGGGCGCCGCCAACACCCACGCAGCGTCAAAGGCGACGGGTATAAATAAGGTTTAGTGACAGGAAAGGGCAGGAAAGGTTTGAGACTGGCACTTTCAAATTCCGTTACTTTATAAATGAAAGCAGGCTTTCGCATTTTCAGTCGTGCGTTGAACAACCTCATCGAAAGAAATTCCTTTTAGCTCAGCTAAAACGCGCGCGATAAGAGGCAAGCGCTCAGGTAGATTCGCTTCGCCTTGAAAACCAAAAAGCGGCATATCAGGCGCGTCTGTCTCTAACACAAAAGAAGACAAAGGCAAAGCTGCCACGGCTTTTCTTGTTTTATTGGCGCGCGGGTACGTGATGCTTCCGCCTATCCCTAATAAAAAACCCCGGCGAATATATTCCTTCCCCAGTTGTTCACTTCCTGAAAAACCGTGTAAAACCCCTTTTACTTTTGGGAACCCATTCAGCATTTGCAGCATTTCATTGTGCGCATTTCGGCAATGCAAAATAACAGGCAAGTGGTGTTTTTCTGCCAAAAAGAGCTGGCGCTCAAGAAAATACAATTGTTTTTCTTTATTTGGCTTGTCCATAGAAAAGTCCAAACCACACTCCCCCACCCCTACGCAGCTTTTCGAAGATCTTATTAAAGCCGCCTCCACTATTTCAAGATCCTCGTCTTTATGAGAGGCAATCCAAAGAGGATGCAAGCCGAGCGCAAAAGACACACAAGGAAAACGCGAAGACAAAGCGGCCACGATAAGCCCATTTTCAGGTGAGACACTCGGTACAATCAAATGCCGAACGCCAGCCTTTTGTGTCCGTTTTATCCA
>CAMRDW010000164.1 GCA_947041315.1 uncultured Enterovibrio sp. | reverse complement strand
GTTTACTGATTTTGAACATTCCGTCAAGCGGTTATTTTCAATCAATTTAAAAGCCGTATCACTGTATCGATTCAATTCAGAACTCTTTATGCGAGCCGTTTCGTGTCGATAGGCGGCATTATAGGGAGCTTTTAAATCTTGGCAAGATTTTTTTAATAAAAAATACATTGGCGTTTAGTATTCAATCTATTCTTAAAAATGCATGACAAAGTGCAACATTAGAGGCTTATCACATTCACTGGCTGGAAATATTTATTTAATGTCCGTAATATCCAATTAATAGTTGTGCTTATTTTTTAGCTGCAGTTTCTATTCGTTACGTTATTTCCCATGACAGGCTTACAAAAAACGACTATGAAAATATCAATTAATTTACTTATTATCGCTCTTGTCGCAATCCTTGGTTCCTTTATCTTAAATCTCTTACCTTTTATGCCAAGTCCAGCCTTATCCTTTGCTCTTGGCGCAATTACTGTAGGTGTTCTCCTTATTGTTCTTCCTCCTTTATTTTCGGATAACGGAGTTCAATCTGAAAATATCACCAGTAAAACCATTTATGTGGGTAACCTTCCTTATCGTGCAAATGAAAACGATGTTATCTCTCTTTTTTCTAAATACGGTGAAGTTTTTGCCGTTAGATTAATGAAAGATAAAAGAACAGGAAAAAGGCGCGGTTTTGGCTTTGTTGTTATGGCAGCGGCCGACACCCCTACCGCAATCGAAGCATTAAATGACAGTGGATTTGGAGAAAGGACGTTAAAAGTAAGGGAAGCAAACGATCCTAAAAAAATGGAGTTCGCTGAATCAGAGAAAGACCTAATTGAATAAGCTCTTTATTTAAAGCTTCCTCTTCATGAACAGGGGCACTACTCAATACATAATGTTGAGGTAAATGTGCCTGTTCTTTTTTTTGAGAGCTCTCTAACAAAAGACTATCAACTCGGCTTGCAATCGCTTTTCCTGAATCAATCACCGCACAACCTTCTCCTAATATTTCTACAATTTCATTCTTTAGCAATGGAAAATGCGTGCAGCCTAATACAAGAGAATCCACCTCATCCTTAAAAGGACTTAATATCTCATTTAACAATTCTTTATTTACAGGAAGACCACGAAGTTTCGCTTCTCCCATTTCAACTAAGGCCGTTGAGCTTTTCATTTTCACATCACAATCAGATGCAAACTCGCCGATCAATTGACGAGTATATTCGCGTTTAATGGTTGCAGGAGTGGCAAGTAAGCCGATTTTTTTCGTTTTACTTAAACGAGCAGCCGGTTTAATAGCAGGAACAACCCCCACAACAGGAACAGAAATAAGTTCACGAAGCACGGGCAAAACCAAGGTACTTGCAGTGTTACACGCAATCACCACGACTGCGACATCATATTCCTTACAGATAGCGCAAATCATATTGCAAACGCGCTCAACTAACACCTCATCATCTAATTCCCCATACGGGAAAGCGGCATTGTCAAAAGCATATATTACAGGCTGCTGGGGCAGAATCTTTGAAATTTCAAGATAGACAGAAAGCCCCCCAACACCTGAATCAAAAATCAGTACACTGCCCACTCAATTTACCTTTAATGGATTTTTGCGTTTTCTATCTTCCAATAGAAAACGCGAATAATGGAAGCGCCCTTCTTTCACATCGCTTTCTCTTATAAGCTGCAAAGGAAATGAAAAACACGGAGCATCGGTGACCAGCGTATGAAACTCCCCCTTCTCACCACAAGGATCGCAATCAAAAGGGAGTGAAAAAAGCAATGAAGGGTTGTAGTCTCTTCCTAAAAAAGAAGAGTTCAATTGCGATGTATCAACCATGCTAATGCTTGTTTTAATCCCTGTCTGAATGATTTCTTGGGCAAGTGAAAAAGTCCTCTCACCCAGCAAGGGGAAGAGACACTCTAAACCTTGCGGTTCAATAAAGTCCTTACGGTAACGCTCAATGCCATTACAAAAAATATCACCAAAGGCCACCGCCTCTACATTTAATCCAGAATGAATAATTCCTTCAATCACTTTTTTTTGATAAACACAATTAGGAGGAAATATTTCATTTAATTCAATCAAAATGAGAGGAAGCCCCATAGATTGAGCTTGTGCTTTCAGAATATCCAGCGGCGTTTCTTGAAAAGGAACCTTGTCTTTTACGTACGTTGTAAAAAGCCCGACAACAAGATAATCATCATTTTTTAGCAGACGACACAAAGCCAATGCCGCATCTTTTCCAGAGGACCAGCTCATTATGACCCGTTTTTTCATTCTCATTCTCAAATGTAAAGCCAGGTACAGTGGCTTTACTTCCTTCTCTAATATGAAAAATCAAGATTAAGATAAAAGGCGCGACCAGCTTCAGGGTAACCTCCTGCCGTTTCGTATTGTTCATCTAATACATTGGCCAATTTACCACTGAGCGTGACCTGGTTTGTTAGATCATATTGCGCCGTAAAATCCAAAACACTGTAACTCCCTAGCATTTCACCACCAGAAAAATCTAGACGCTTACTTTGATAAATATATTGCGTTCCAAGCAATATATCCCCAATCCAAAGCGAAGTTCGCCACTTAAATATTTTCTTTGCTCTTCGCGCTAATTGTTCATTTTTGGTTTTATCAATAGGATCACGAAAATCCAATGTAATTTGGTTATTCAAAGAAAAAATATCAAAATCCGCGCTAAGCTCAATCCCTTTAATCTGGGCTTTATCAATATTCACCGCCAAAGGCAGCGTGTAATCGTAATTGATGAGGTTATCAATTTCATTTATATAGGCATTGATTGCCCAAGCTGCATCAAAAAGACTTCCTTCCAAGCCAAATTCAATATTTTCAGAGTGCTCAGATTTTAAATTAACATTGCCACCGTAACCGTAAAGAGAATCAAACGTCGGCGCTTTAAAAGCACTGCCATAACTTGCAAAAAAGCGGTATTCCGGAGTGATATTCCAACCCAATGCAATCAAACCGGTATTATTCCCACCAAATTGATCATTCTCATCATGACGAAAACTGGTTTCTAACAAGACAGATTGAGTTAAATTCCAATTCGCTAAAGCAAACAAACCGATATTTTTTCGAGGATTATCTGCAATATCTCGCACTGAAATAAAATTGCCTTTCAGATACTTTTCTAATGTCAAATCCAGACCAAGAGTCAATGCCAAGTCATCTTGCATCTGATAACGAGAAGTGAAACTGCTGTATACCTGTCTTATTTTACTTGTTAAATCAGCCTCGTCTCTGGGTTCAATATCAAGATAATCATAATTTTCTTGTTCGCCAATTTCGAGACGGGCAAGGCTATTCCAAGGACCTGCTCGGTACGCTGTATCGAGACCTACAGAGTAACTTTCAACCCAGGCGTTTTTCTTATTTCCAAAATCATCGTATTCAATCTTGTTTTGGTACCAACGGCCAATCAGGTTCGAATTCCAATTTTCAACGGGATCAAAACTGAATCTCACCGCTGCATTTTTACTTTCAAATCCATATTCACTTTCAGGCAAGGTGTATTCTGGATGAATATTATATCCATTCGTACTTTCAAAGCCCCCCTGCAGTTGCATAGAAAGAGATTCCGTTAACTGCGTGGTCATTCCTGCATTCGCTAAACCTGTTCCAAATGATCCCACCCCAAGACCAAAGCGTTTATTTTCTACATCATTTCGCGTGATGATATTAATCACTCCGCCAATTGCATCCGATCCATAAACAGTGGATCCAGAGCCTCGTATCACTTCAATTCGTTCCACGGTATTCAATGGAAGCATATTAAAGTCAACCGTCCCCATCATGGTACGTGGTAGACGAACACCATCAAGGAGAACCAAAACATGATTCGACTCCGTCCCCCTTAAAAAAAGAGAGGCACTTTGCCCTCGCCCACCACTTTGACCAATTTCAATTCCAGGTAGCACTTTTATAGCATCCAGTAAACTTGTTGCTTGAAGTGCTTCTAGATCTGAGCGAGTCAACACCGAAACGGGCGCTAAAACAGCAGTAATGGGCTGCTCAAAGCGTGAAGCCGTAACAACCATGGTATCGTGATTTTCAAGAGGTTCAGAGGGAGAAAGTGAAACGGTGGCATAAGAAAACGAAGTCAATAAAAAAAGACTCATTACAAAATATTTATTCGACATATCAGATCCAATTATCGCGTGTATCTAATGAGGTCAGGATGCCCTGAAACTCTATGATTACAATCCACTCTGTATTCGGACTTTGAGATCTAAATAAATGACAACAAAAAGAAGGGCTATCTTGAAGTGTCGAATTTATGTCTCATTACCGTTGCGCGCCAGTTTTGGATTTTCACCAAATTCCCAGATGGATGTAAAAGCGGGGGGGATTATAGATAAATCAAGGATCATTGAACACAAAAAGAAGAAAGGCCTCTATATAAAAAACGTATATCAAAAAGAGTTGGATTTTCGTACTCTCAACAAAAACATGACGCCTTATACCCGTCGCCTTTGAAGTTGCGTGGTTGTTGGCTGCACTCTCTCAGCCCAATCACATAGTACTTCTATGCTCAGGGGCTTCGTTCGCTTGCCGCCTACACGCATCTTCAATTTCTTTGGGTATAGATATATTCCCATACAGAGTCTCTCTCTCATTTTACAAGGCAGCAGGTTTGGTTTTAGAGAGAAGTTGCTGTCATATATCCAGTCTGTTTATGAGGCGATACAGATAGATAGCTACAGATTTGATTAGAACTTTACGCAGACAGACATCATCAAGACATCGGCTTTTATCGTCTTGGGTATTATCCGGATTTCACTGTGCAGGTTTGACCTTTTTTCATCTTTTCTATGGTATTCGCAACCAGAACGGGCCATATTACTTTTTCCTTCAATCTATTGGCTTGTTCTTTTTTATTTCTTATCGTTTTATACCCACACCATTGCGTACTGAGTCAGAATTTGCGCCGGAAAAATCACTGAGAACAAGAACATACATTCACAAAATGAACGCATGACAACCAGTCCATACGCAAAAGCAACGTATGATTTGGAAAAAATGTTTCTCGGTAACATATTATTATAATTTAACTGAAAGTATGCGCATTTATCCTTGGCGAGAACTCGAAATAGCTTTAAAATTAATGTATTCAATGAAAAGGTGAGATCCGGCATGCTCATTATTTTTGAAAACAGCCAAATAAGAAACCTGATGCGCATTAATCTAATTTCAATTTACTTATTAAGTCCTCAACATATGAGAATTAAGCGAACACCTTTCATTTAAAAACGCTCTCATCCTGATCTCAGTGAATATTCATTTACAAAGTTCATGACCGCGTTCACATAAAGAAATTAAAAAGAAATAACATTTTCCAAGATACTTCAATAAATAGAAAATGCGTTTTTTCAGTATTTTAATATACCCGTCGCCTTTGACGCTGCGTGGGTGTTGGCGAGACTCCTTGTGAGTCCATCTATGCTCAGGGCTTCGCTTGGCGCAGACGCGCATCTTCAATTAGTTTGGGTACAACGTAAGTGGGCATACGAATAATAAAAATGTGCCTCCTGTAAGGATAGTTGTGTATTAAAAATTCAATCGTGGGTAAATCTATGCATATTATTTTTAGTCGGTTTTGTTTTCAAAACGTATTTACCAGAAAACTTAAACAAAGAGCAAAAGCCTTTAGTCCACAAAAAATGCTCCAAGGGATTAGGAATAAAAGTATGCAAATATCAAATAAATCAGAAATAGCAGCATTCAAAGATGACCCTAAATTAAACCTCAAAGCACTAGAGCGAAAAAGAGAGGTATACAATGATTTCATTAAAAGTTTAGGCCTCTTTATTGCAGGAAGAAACAACGACGAACAAAAACAAATATTCTTAGATTCCTACGCAGCTTTATGGCTTTGGGCTCCAGATGAGGTCATTTCCGTTATAAATGTTTTTTTTGATTTGCAAATGAAAGCCACAAGTGGACAAGTAAACAATCAACAAGTATTAAAAGACTCATATGCAGCTTGTATCATATCTTTGCGAAATGATTGTGGCGTTAGAACTGTACTTAAGAGTTCGGATTATAGATATGTATTCTTTGGGAAATAGTTAAAGAAGGCGAGCTCTCAACAATAAGGGTAACACTTTTACCCGTTAAAAATTTAAAGGCATTCAGATAATTTGATGTTTTTCTAAGCATCCTGTTTATTATAAATTCTTCGTTCTTCTTTTTAAAATCAGTCCTATTCTCATTCCTTTTGGAAAGTATCTTCTGAGTCTGTCTCTGAGTCAGATCTCAGTAGTGGCTCAAATCTGCATTTACACATTAATCCCAAATTAAAGGGCGTTAATATAATCATCATTCCGCACCTAACCTCGATATTTTAAAATCTGATGTTGAAATAAAAATTGAAAAACAAATCTTTACCCTTGGGCACATCTTTATGGGCTGTTTTTTGTAGCTCTGCCTAAAAAATAATATTATTTTTTATAGGTGTGGAATGTCGGTTTAATTGTTTCTTCTGGGTTGCGGCATAGGGCATAGTACGACGCTAAGATCTATGACTTAAATTAAAGCTTAATAGGAAAAAGAAACTCATGCCATTTAGGGTGAGCCTCCAAATAATCTCATCTCAGATAATCCACATTCAGAACAAGCAACCAAAACCCCACAATTCATTCGCAAAATGAGCACAGAAGAAAAACAAACAAACAAAAGAAAAACAAATAAAAAAGAAAATATTCCGACAATAACTTAATCAAAATAACCCCCTAAAAAACTTATCTCACCCTCATAAATTAACATTACTGATAACATTCATTCTATCAGTGTATTAATTACTACATTTAGCTCAGAGTAAATATAAACAAATTGATCAAAAACAGTCGCCTAATTAACAGAAAACCAAATCACAAAATAACAAAAAAAAACCACAAATATAACAATCAAAGGCAATATAAAATATTTAAAAAAACCACATGAAATACAATGCTATAGGATAGATATAACCCATGCATGCGCTTTATTTCATATTATTTCATATGAACAATGCGCATATTGTTTTTTTTAATGGTCTAATAAAGTGATTCATTTAATTAGGGAAATACATTATGAAATTACAACTTTTAGTAGCAGTTGGTCTAGGATCCGTAACCCTTGCGGGAATGGCCGCAGGAGCACCAGTTACAGCAGCTGCTGGCGCAATGATGCTGGCAGCCACGGCACTTAGAAATACACACGTAAATCCAGCAACTTGTTTGACTTTTGATAAAAAAGAACAATATTGTCATTATAAAAATGCATGTGATTTTACGGTAAGCGCCACCGCTGGGCGCGGTTTCAATATTGTTGAAGGAAAAGGAAGATCATCCTGCTTAAGAGATCACAATGGCCCAATTCCTCCAGATCGTGGTGATGTCACAGTTAAAAGAGACTTTCAAGCACGTGATTGTGTTGTTGTTCATGAAAATAAAAAAGACCGAAGCACAGCACCTCTAACAGACATAAGAAATCACTGCAATAAAAATGTAATAGTCAGAATAGATGAAGAGAACCAAGAAGAGTGGGTGCCCACCCCCTTTCTCGTTCCAAAAAAAGAAACACTCAAAACCCCAATTAAATTTAAGCATTTTGGCGAAGAGAACATTAAAGTAGAATTTGAAACAAAAAAAACGAATAACTAACAAGATATAACCTAAAGAATAAATTAAATAATCTTCTCAACTTCAAAAATAGCCATATTCATACTAAAAAAGGTAAATTAAAAAATAAGCATTATTCATTTTTTAAATATATTAATTTTCACTGGATCGGCTCTTTAAGTTTAAAAATAAATTGACCCGAATTTAAATTCAACATTGTCTAATAATTTATATCAGACAATTTATCGGTTACATTCAGTAAATGCCTTATCTTCCTCAATGAGAAATGCGAATAACCAAACTGGTTTTTCCATTTCTCACTCATCTTCATCTTTTAAAAAAATTAACCTGGTCACCCAATAAAAAGTTAACCTGGGCACCCAAGCTTAATTACTGAACATCCC
>CAMRDW010000163.1 GCA_947041315.1 uncultured Enterovibrio sp. | reverse complement strand
CTCGCCTTTGACGTTGCAGGGCGCCGTCACTCCTCGCTTGTTAAGCATTTCGGGTATAACGGATATCTTGAAGATTAAATCCTAAGGGAATGTCTGTTTTGAGTCTCGCGATTTCTCTGCATTTAAAAGCCTGTTCTTCATGTCCTTCTAATTTTTTATGCCATTTAGGCTCAATGTTTTTATCTGAAAAAAGAGCTTCCAATGAAGGGTAAGCATTGAGAAGAAGGGTCGCGGATTTTGGACCAATGCCGGGCACCCCCGTGACCCCGCGTGATGCCATTCCGACAAGCCCCCAATAATCGGCTAATTGGCTTGTTTCGATATTAAAATGTGTTTTCACAAAAGCAAGATCGAGCCAACGTTGATGAAAATAATCTCGAATGCGTAACGTGGGTTGCAAGAGTTGGCAATACCCTTTATCGGTTGAAACAATGGTCACTTCTGCACCCTGAAAGGCGACCTTGCTTGCGAGTGTCGCTATCATGTCGTCGGCTTCATCTCCTTTTGAAAGTAAAGAGTCAGCACCAAGGTCGAAAAAAGCATCTTGTATTTTTTCAAGTCCGTTTTTTAAAGGGGTAGGCATAGGCTCTCTGCCTTGTTTATATTCAGGGAGAAGCTGGGCGCGCCATCCTCGATCTGCTTCCATGTTGTCAAACACGGCAATCAAATGGGTTGGTGAGGAGTGATGAATGATTTTACGTAACACATGGCAGCAATTTTTGCTGGTCGTGTCGATGTCTTCTGGTTGGGTCAGGACGGCATGAACGCGTCGAATGAGGTTCATTGCATCAATGATGACAAGGTGGATTGACATGCTGGACTCAAATTAAAATGACTCTATAAAGCCATTTTAATTTGTTGATTGAAAAATGAAAGACAAAGGGGCTTAGTTCTGCACAATTTTGTAGCAAGGAACGTAATCAGTGCCGGGCAGCTTCATTCTTTGTTGCTCGACAAAACTTCGCAAAAGTTTATCCATTTTTTTCATTAAGACGGCGTCCCCATTTATTTTAAAGGGGCCTTTACGTTCTATTTCTCTGAGTCCTTCTTCTTTGACGTTGCCAGCGACAATCCCAGAAAAGGCTTGTCGCAGTGCAGAAGCGAGCAATTCAGGACGCTGATTCATGTGCAAATCAAGGTGGGCCATGTTTTCATGGCTTGGATAAAAGGGAAGTTGAAATTCGGGGGCAATTTTTAATGACCAATTGAAGGAATAAGCGTCTCCTGTAAATTGACGGTGTTCTTTTACCGCTGGCATGCCTTGTTTAATAATTTGTGCCACCTCTGCTGGATTGCCAATCACGATTTGATAATATTTAGTCGCCGCATCTCCCAGCACACTTCGAATAAATTCATCAATGACCCGAAAATAACTGGCGCTTTCTTTTGGACCTGTCAACACCACTGGCATGGGTTGATTCGCGTTTTCTGGGTTCATTAAGATCCCAAGAAGGTACAATAATTCTTCTGCGGTTCCGGCGCCTCCTGGGAAAATAATGATCCCATGCGCGACACGTACAAAAGCTTCGAGTCTTTTTTCAATGTCAGGCAAGATCACCAATTCATTGACTATGGGGTTGGGGGGCTCAGCGGCGATGATGGAAGGCTCTGTTAATCCTAAAAAGCGTCCATTTTGCACTCTTTGCTTTGCGTGGCCAATGGCTGCGCCTTTCATGGGGCCTTCCATTGCTCCAGGACCACAGCCTGTACAGATATTGATCTCTCGAAGTCCAAGTTCATTGCCGACTTCCCGTGTGTATTGGTATTCTGTGGTGTTTATGGAGTGGCCTCCCCAGCAAACAACCAAGTTCGGCTCACGGCCAGGGATCAGGACTTTGGCATTTCGAAGAATGTCAAAAATAAGGTTTGTGATGTGATTGGAGCTGGTTAGGTTGAAGACCTTTGCGTGTTCTAATTGGACATTAACATGGATAATATCTCGCAGAACAGAAAACATATGTTCTTGTATGCCTCGGATAATCTTTCCATCAACAAAGGCATCTTCTGGAGGATTGATAAGCTCTAATTTGACGCCTCTCTCTCGACGAATGACGCGGATATCAAAACTTTTGTACTGATCTAATAACTCTTTAGAACTGTCGATTTTGCTGCCTGAATTCAGCACGGCCAAAGAGCAATTACGATAAAGTCGGTAAAGATCACTTTGAGCACTGTCTTTGAGGCGGTCGACTTCAAGTTGAGAAAGTAAATCCATTGCCCCTACGGGATTAATGTGCGTGATCATCGTCACCTCCTGTGTAGAATAAACACACGTAAAATTTGAACTGAAACGTTGTTTTTAAAAAGAAAAGAAATTACATAATCTTAAAAATCAGTGTGTTAATTAAAGATACACAGAGAAAGCCGTCTTTTCCAGTGAGGTGTTTCGCTATTCAATGTTTCAGTTCAATTTAATTGATTTTGGCCTTTTGTCTTTGAGTGCGTGTTCACTGGAACCTCTCGCAAATCCAAGATATTTGAAGTTGCAGCTCGGCGCCAAGAACGAAAAGCCCAATCAAATGACAGAACGGTACTCAGGGGCTTCATTCTCTTGGTGCATACGCGCATCTTCAATGACTTTGGGCATAGGCTGCTTTTCATCCATCACCTGAGGTGTTTGCCAGTTAATCCCTGAAGGGGAGGATGATTGTACTTTTATTAACCCGCTATTAATGCAATCAAGGCAAGCTTGCCTTAAAGGTAAATTGGCAAAATAAGCGGTAGGAGTGGCATCGATTGCACTTAAATGAATCCATTGACTGGTATTTGTTTTTTTACTTTCTTGCTTTGCGGCATTGGTGGCCATGAGCAAGATATCAATCAATGTTCTGTTGTCGATGTATCTAAAAGCACGGGGTAAAAAAGGGTAATTAAGCATCCCTATGTTAAGAGGGGGGCTTTTTGCATCAATTTTGTGGCTTCGTATGAATTGCTCTACCAGATTTTGCATTTTCTTTGCCAATGTTTCGGGGGCATTTTGATTGAGGTTGTGTGGCTCGGTGTAAACAAAGAGGGTATCAGAAAAGTGATAAATCCGAGCTTGTTCGTGCAGGTTTAATTTTAAAAAATCACCAAATTCACGTTCTAATTTTAATCCTTCTTGATAGGTGTATTTATCGTACAGTTGATTGAAAAAAGAGACTTCAAACATGGCAAAATTCAATTTGTCTTTGAGTGGAGTATGTATCATGTCGTCATCAAAAGAACGCTCAAAAGAGGCGTAAATTTTTGCTTGTGATGTTGAGAGTTGATCTCGAATGAGACGTAAATTTGTCAGTCCACTTCGAGGATGGGTGTTCATATTAAGTTGAAGAATTTTTAGCTCAGACTGACGAATAATTTCAGTTCGATGACGTAAAAACAAAATGAGCAATAAAATACAGATGACGGCACTTAAAATGAAATTTATTTTTTTTTGTTCAAACAGTGTTTTATTATTTTCAATTTGTTTTGCCCTTGAATATCGGCTCTTTAAATTGCTCTCTATGTTTTTATTTTGAAATGTAAAATCCTTCTTTTGTATTTTCTTGTTTTGTCTTTCTTCTTCGTCTTTCAGCTGATTGAGTTGATTCATGAGGGTGACTTGCTGAGTGAGATCGCCTTTTTTTTCATAGGCGAGGATCAGAAGAGAGAGGGCTTTGCGCACATGGCTTGTTTCGTTATTTTTTTCTTGAATAAGAGGGGTCAATAATTGAATTGCGGTGTCGTTTTCATTGTTTAAAAAAGCCCACTTTCCTTTTAGGAGTTCAAGCTGGGGGATCATTTCGTATAGTTTGTTTAATTCTATAATTTGCATGCTTTTTTTGATGTAAATTTGGCTTGTATTATAGCGTTCCATTTTGAGATAAACGCGGGCGATATCTGCGTTTATTTGCGCTGTTTTATAAGCACGATGCTCTTGCTTTTCTATTTCCAGCGCATTGAAATAATGTACAAGGGCAAAGTTGTAGTTTTTCAGTTGAGTATAAATTTGAGCTATCAAAACTTGAGCCTGAGAAAAACCCCGTTTTAAGTCAAAGCGTTCATAATACTCCGCGGCTTGATTTGCGTGCTGCAGTGCTTTGTCTAGATTGCCTTGTTCTTTATATAGGCGGGTGAGTGAGATGTTTGAGAGGGCAATCAAGGTCGGGTAATGCTTTTCGCTTGAAAGCCAGTATGCACTCAGAAGGTTAGAAAGAGCGGGGCCATAGGATTTTATTTTAAGGCTGTAATTTCCAAGGGCGACCAAATAGGAAATTTTATATTTCATTTTTCCTGATTCTTCCATCCACTTTCGCGCTTGTTCAAATTGAAGCAAGGTTGTTTCTTCATCACTGTATTGAGAATGAATAATGGCATTGAGCAAGGCGGATTCAAAGGCCAATTTTTTGATGTTTTTTGTGCGTACAGGAAACTGTATCGGAATTTGCGCAATGAGGCTTTCGAGTTCTTTTGTAGCTTGTTTCGGGGCTTTATTTAAGTAATTAAACAATATAGCCTGGGTGAATTTTAAATGAAGAGAATAGGTGTTTAAGTCGTATTTTTCGACCAGGGCTTTGGCTTTGTCTAAGGCGTCCCAAGCTTCTTTTTGTTTGTATAGCGCGGTGTAAGCTTGGGCTTGGATAAGGTAGGCCTTTATTTTGTCGATTGAGGCGCTTTTAAAAAAGGCCACTTCATTGCTCTTGCTTAGAAAAAATGGCTTTTTAGCTGTTTTTTTGCGAAGCAAATACCCTTCTGTCACGGTTAATGCTTTTTCCGGGGCGCTATACACCAAGGCTTCTGCTTTATAGATAAGATTGGAGGCGTATGCTTTTGTTTGAAATGGGGCCAATACAATGAAAAGCATAAAAAAAATGAAATTTGAATGTAATTGCATGCAGGTTTGTGTCTACCAGTAACGTGAAAAAGGCGCTATTGCAAGGAAGCAGGATTTATTTAAAGCCTGCTTTTTAATTTTATTGGCGTGCGAGACGGTCGTTCTCACTGGGCGTTTTGCCCATGTTGGTGCGGTAAGGATTGATGTCTAATCCGCCTCGACGTGTATATCGTGCGTAAACGGTCAAGAGCTCGGGCTGACAATGGGTCATTAAATCGCAGAAAATCCGTTCTACACATTGTTCATGAAATTCATTGTGTTGCCGAAAAGAAATAAAGTATCGCAATAATTGTTCGCGATTAATGCGTTTTCCGGTATAAGAAATTCGAATCGAGCCCCAGTCAGGCTGATGCGTAATAAGGCAGTTTGATTTGAGTAAATTGCTGCACAAGGTTTCTGTGACAACGGGTCCTTCGGCTGCGTTTTCTAGTAAGGTTGGATCCAAGGTGTATTGCGTGATTTCAATGTCTTGTGTGTCGATGTTTTCCCCGTCGAAAGCGACAACGGGTGTATTGGTGAAATCGTCTAAAGGCAAGAGGGTGACATCCACTTCGCTGCCAGCACAAACAGACAGATCATTGGCCAAAATATCAGCGACTTCTTGCCAGTTTTCAAATTGCGTTTGATTTAAGCTATTGAGGTAGAGCTTGAAAGATTTTGATTCAATGATATTGGGGCTGGTGACAGGGAGTCGTACTTCCCCAATGGCCACTTGTGGCAAGCCTTTATTATTGAGCCAGGACAATTCATAAAGTGTCCAAATGTCATATCCGCTAAAGGGGAGAGGAACGGTGATATTGAGCTCTTCTCGGTTGAGCTGGCGCGGTACGGCTTGGAGTAAACTCGGAGAATAATAAGCTTGAAAATCCGTTTTTTTGCCTAAAGTGAGGTGAGAAAGAACCTCTTCATTGTTACATTTGCTCATGCGTTTTGCCTTTATTCTATTAGAATGCCCAGAGTTTACTGAATCTTGGGAGATCTTGCTAATGAATCACTCTGTCAATACCGCGTTATGGGCTTTTACTGAGCGCTATGTCAATGCGTGGAAAGAACAATTGGACTCACTGCCTCAAACGGAAGCTTATCTTGGTTTGCCTTCGCCTTGTATTGTGCAAGAAACGCAAAATGTTATTTTGTGGAAGCCTATTCAACGCACTGTTTTTGGAGATTTTTCTGCTATTGAAAAGGCCATCGGTTTTTGTTTGCATGAGGATATCAAGTGTTTTTATTCCGGTCTTTATTGCGCAGACATGAAAGGGGTGTTGAACGAGGAACATCTGGAACTGATACAGGTCTGGAATGAAGAGGACTGGCTTCGTTTACAAGAAAATATTTTAGGTCACCTCATGATGCAAAAAAGGCTAAAGCAAAATCCAACTGTTTTTATCGCGTCAACTCCGGATGATCAGGATGTCATTTGTATCTGCAATTTAACAGGCAAGGTCTTGAAAGAACGTATTGGAACGGATGAAAGGCATCTTCTGTCACCCGATTTATTGCATTTTCTTCTAAAGCTTACGCCCGTGGTCTGATCATGTATTTTGTTGAAATAGGCTTTGAGTGTATCTTTACCCAAGACACAAGAGGTTGCATGTAGGCGCCAAGCGAGTGAAACCCTAGAGCATTTATGCTCAGGGTTTTTTTGTCCTTGCTGTTTTGCCTGTATCTTCATGTGTTTTGGGTGCCGTCTTTTTTTCTGATGAACAGTGAAGGCGTGATTCAAGAAAGACGACACGGGCTTTGAGATTTTCAATCTCTTTTTCTAGCGTGAGCATTCTATCTTCAGGTGAGTTTTCTTTTTCTCTTATCTTCTTTGAGACATTTTCTTTTTTGGGCAGAAGGCGGGTTCGTTTCCACAATTGAAGCGTTTGAATGATGAGTGGAATGGGCACCGTACAAGTTATTCGGGTTTTTATTAATGCGACAGAAGGTTCTTTGCCATCCGTTATTAATGCTTGAATGGCCTGTTCAATATGATGGGTCAATGGGTTTGTCATTTTGTCGTTTTAACATCCGTAAAAGTAAAAAGGGGGCCGTTCTATAGCAATCCTATTAAAAATTTGAGCATTCTTTCTTATTAAAATCAAAGATATACCCGTCGCCTTTGAAACTGCGTGGGTGTTGGCCGCTCAGGCTCTGGCCAATCACAGAAGAGATCTATGCTCAGGGCCTTCACTCGTTTGCCGCAGACGCGCATCTTCAAGTGTCTTGGGTATCGTATCGTTATGAATTTCTCAATTAGGATCATTCGTTATCGACAATTCACGCCTTGTTCTTTTTGATTTTCCCTGCGTCATTTCTGACGAACGACGTAATGGAATTGGTATAAATACCCTAAATTCAATTTATTCTCAATAAACTATCAAGGGTGTCGATATGCTCTACCCAATCGGCATCTTGTAATTTTGCTTCTTCTAAAAACTGTATTTGGCTCGGGCTCCAAAAGGAGGCCGTGCAGATATTTTCTTCCTCATTGAGTTTGTGCTTTCGAATAAAATCGCAAATGGAATCAGAATCTGAAGGCAAACCAAGTTGTTGAAATAAACTTTCTAGATCGTGGTTGAATACTTCCATTTTATCTTCCTTTAATAAGTTGTATATACCTAAATAAATTGACGTTGTGCGCTTGCAAAAAGCGAGTGAAGCTTCTGAGCATAGATTCATTCTGTGATTGGGCTGAACGAGCGTAGCCAGCACCCACTCCGCTTCAAAGGCGACGAGTTTAGGAAGTATATACCCAAGATATTTGAAGTTACAGCGAGGGGGCAAGAAGGGAAACACGGATCATAAATAGGCGATGTGATTGCGCTTTGAGGGGGCACTAAAAACCCAACAGCCTCAAGAGGGGCATAGAAACGCGCTTTAAATTCGTTTGTGTTTATCGCGGATGACCTCTGTCGTTGTAAGAGATCTCTTACATACACGTGAGAAAGCGCTATCACTGCTGCAGTTTTATTGGAACAAAAAAAATAAAAGACTTATAAAACAAATGGATATATTAGATCTCTTTTTTATGGTGTCCTTTTCTCGTTTTGAGTCGATTGTTTTGAATTTGAGATAGAGTAATATTTCTCTCGTCAGCAGGAAAGCAGACAAATAGAAGGACATTGTGCAGTCAGGATGACAAGGGCGCTTTAGGATGAAGCGAAGGAAGCCTCTTTTAACAAGAGTGC
>CAMRDW010000162.1 GCA_947041315.1 uncultured Enterovibrio sp. | reverse complement strand
ATAAAGATAAAAATTGTATTAATGGGGTGGATTTTTTAAGTTTCGATCTGGCTCATGAATTATATGGTGTGGATATTCAAAAAGTGGAAGAAATTCGCGTCTGGGAAGTGCCGACGCTGATCCCAAGCTCTCCTGAATATATTTTGGGTGTGATAAATCTCAGAGGCATGATCGTTCCCATCATGGATCTTCGTGTTCGTTTTAATATTGGTATTGTTAAATATTTACCTACGACCGTGGTTTTGATCTTGAAATCAGGAGACGCTGTTGGAGGTCGAATTATGGGCGTTGTTGTTGATGCGGTCTCTGATGTCATTGATATGGGGGATCAAAATATATACCCTTCGATAGGAGATTCGCCTGTCATTCCTTTTGTGAGTGGTTTGCTTAATGTGGAAAATAAAGTAATGACCTTGCTTGATGTTGATGCATTATTAGATATTAATGGCTTTCGTCATTTTTAATGTTGAATTGTGATTTTCGCGATATGAATTGGAAAACAGTAAGCATAAAGGTTCGAGAATTTATATTTACTGTAAATTATATGATGTATTTTTGAGGCGTTACATGAAGTAACGAACAAATATGGGTAAACGAGGGTATTAAGGATGATTTCCTGGTGGAATAAAAATAAAAATACAAAAAGTGCTAAGAAAAAGAATGCCCTTGAAGAGCATGTTCTTTTTGCACTTGATTCAGCGAAAACCGCATTAATGATGGTTGATCGAGATTTTAATGTTTTCTATGTGAATAAAAAATCGATAGACATTCTAAAAATTCATGAAGATCTCTTTCGCTCTCATTGGCCAACCTTTAAGGCTGAGAAAGAATGGATGGAAAGTATCTGCATTGATATGTTTCATGCGGATCCTGCTCATCAGCGTAAATTGCTTTCAAATCCAGATAATCTTCCTTATGACACCATTATTAAAGTTGGAGATATTTCTTTACATTTAATTGTTGGTGCATTTATAGATAAAAACGGTGAGTATCTTGGTAATACGCTCGAATGGGAAGATGTCACTGAACAATTAAAATTTGAAAATGAACGAGCGAGACTTCAAGCTGCCGTTGATCAATCATTAACGGCCATATTATTGATAGATCGTGATTTTAAAATTACTTATTTGAATGAAGAAACCATCACTCTTTTTAGTCGTCGTCAATCTTCATTTCGTGAAGTTTGGTCAGGATTCACCTCTACAAGAGAATGGCTTTTAGGTCGTTGCATCGATGAATTCCATCTTGACCCTTCTCATCAACGTAAATTATTAAGTGACCCTTCAAATTTACCTTACAGAACAGATATTAAAATTGCGGATATTCTCATTGAACTCAATGTGGCAGCCATTATCAATGATGAAGGAAAATACATAGGAAACAGCCTCGAATGGAGAGATGTAACAGAGCTTCGTAAACGAGACCTTGAAGTTGGTCGTTTAGCTTCAGCCATCGAAGGTATTACGACCAATATAATGATGGCGAATAAAAATGGCATCATTACCTATATTAATCCTGCTTTGAGTCGTTTATTTAAAAGCAGGGAAGAGGAATTACGTGTTGATTTCCCTGGGTTTAATGTTGATGAGCTGCTTGGCGTTAATATTGATATATTTCACAAAAATCCAGCTAATCAACGCTCAATCATCGCAAATCCAGACAAGCTTCCTTTTTCATCAAAAATAAAAGTAGGGATGTTAGAGTTTATTTTAACCTGCATTGCGATGCGCGATGCGAATGGAAATTATATTGGGCCCGCATTGCAGTGGGAAGATATAACGGAACAAATGATTGGGCAGCGTGAAGTACAGCGTTTGATTGGCGAAGCGGCGAAAGGTCAATTTGAATATCGGATGGAAACCTCTAAATACACGGGTTTTATGGGGAATTTGTCTGAGGGAATTAACGCGCTTCTTGATGGCGTTGTTGGACCATTAAATACGTGTCGAGATGTGATGGTACAGGTCTCAAAAGGAAACCTGAATTTAAATATGCCAGAGAACTATCAAGGCGATTTTGCTGAACTGAGCAATGCGGTAAATGACTCTATCAGTAATTTGCGAAATATGGTTGAGAAGATTGCTGTTTCTTCATCTCGTGTCGCGACGGCTTCATCTGAAATTGCAGATGGTAATTCTGATTTAAGTGAGCGTACAGAAGATCAGGCTGCAAGTTTAGAGCAAACAGCGGCAAGCATGGAAGAAATGACCGCCACTGTAAAACAAAATGCAGAAAGCTCAAATGCAGCGAATCGTTTGTCTCAAGATGCCAGTGTTAAGGCACAAAAAGGAGGTGGCGTTGTTAAACAAACGGTCTCAGCTATGGGTGAAATTAATAAAGCCAGTAAGCGTATTTCTGACATTATCAGCGTAATAGATGACATTGCATTTCAGACAAATCTATTGGCTCTCAATGCCGCTGTGGAAGCTGCGCGTGCAGGTGAGCAAGGGCGAGGCTTCGCCGTTGTTGCTGGGGAGGTTCGAAATCTAGCACAAAGAAGTGCAGGCGCTGCTAAAGAAATCAAAGAGCTTATTAAAGACAGTGTAGAGAAAGTATCAGAAGGCTCTCGTTTGGTGGACGAGTCTGGTGAAATGCTAAATGAAATCGTCTCTGCCGTTGGAGAAGTCACCAACCTGATTGGTAAAATCAATTCTGCAAGTCAAGAGCAGGCCATGGGGATTGATGAGATTTCGAAGGCTGTAGTGAAAATGGACGAGATGACACAACAAAATGCGGCTTTAGTGGAAGAGGCTTCTGCGTCCAGTCAATCACTTCGAGATGAAGGAAGCGAGCTGTTAAATTTAGTCGGTTTTTTTCAAATAGACAGCATTGATGTAAATTTAAAATCGCAAATATCCACCTCATTGAAGCGCAGTGGAAATGAGGTGAAAAATTCACAAAAAGAAGAAAGATTTATAAACAAACAAGACACGAAAAATAGAGTAAGGCGATCAGAAAGTTCCTTTTCTGAGGAAGATTGGGAGGAATTTTGATTGTGAATGACGTCCCGGTTGTCGATGTAATGAAACAAGCAAGAGAGTTTGAATTTTCAGACATGCATTTTCGTCATGTTCAAAAATTCATGTTGAAAGAGACCGGGATTTTTCTAAGTGAACGCAAAGTAAGCATGGTTTACGGTCGTCTTGTTAGACGCCTTCGTCGAATTGGTGTTGATACCTTTAAAGAATATTTTGATATTGTGAATAGAAAGGCGGACGAACGAGAAGCCTTTATTAATGCATTAACCACAAATAAAACACAATTTTTTAGAGAAAAACATCATTTTGATTATTTAAGAAATGACTTGCTGCCGGAATGGAAAAAGGAGCATAAATCGAATATCCGTATTTGGTCTGCGGGTTGCTCTACGGGAGAGGAGGCGTACAGTATTGCATCTATTTTGGAGGGGGCTTCTTTTGTTCCACCAATATACGACACTAAAATTTTAGCGACTGATTTGGACACAGACGTTTTAGAGGTCGCAAGACAAGGCATTTATCCTCTAGAAGGATATCGGTCCATTCCTCAAGACCTGCTTAAAAATGGTTTTATTCGTGGAAAAGGACTCAATAAACCCTTTTTAAAAACGAAAACTGTATTAAATAATTTGATTTCTTTTAGAGCGATTAATTTAATGGCTCCCTGGGAATTTAAAGATGATTTTGATGTTATTTTTTGTCGGAATGTCATGATCTATTTTGAGAAAAAGATGCAACAAGAGTTAATCGAACGTTTTCGAGGAAAGCTGAGAAAAGGGGGGATCCTTTGTATCGGTCATTCTGAAAATATTTCAGGAATGGATCATGGTTTTGAATATCTTGGGAATACAATGTTTCGCAAAAAAAATTAAGCGATACCCAAGACACTTGAAGTTGCGCATTTGCGGTAAGTGAATGAGGCTCTTGAGCATAGACGGACTATGTGATTGGGCTGAATGAGCCTAGCCAAAAGTCACTCAAGTTCAAAGGCGACGGGTAAAAATGAATAAACATTTCGCATTAATAGGTTCCCCATTAGAAGCAGGAGCGAAGCCTTTTTTTAATCCAGTCACACGAAAAATGATGGTTAATATAAAACCTGGCGAAATCTATGTGACCTCAAAACCGGAATTGATTTCTACTTTATTAGGTTCCTGTATTTCAGCTTGTATTTGGGATCCACTTGTATCTATCGGTGGAATGAATCATTTCATGCTGCCTTTTGGTGATAATGAAGATATAAAAGATTGGCTTCCAACGCAATGGTATTCAAAAGCAGGTCGTTATGGGAATTATGCGATGGAATTGCTTATTAATACCTTGATTAAAAGAGGTGCCTTAAAAAGTCGTTTGAAAGTCAAAGTATTTGGTGGCTCTGTCGTCAGTGGAAATAAGGCATTAATTGGATATAAAAATACTGAATTTATCCGTGAATATATTCGAACTGAAAATCTTTCTTTGGTTTCTGAAAATTTAGGGGGAGAAGTATCACGAAAGATCATTTTTGACCCTATAACAGGTAAAGTATTTTTAAAACGATTAAATGGTTCTACACCAGAACTCAGGCTTCGAGAAATGGAATATGAGCATCTTTTAATAGATAAAATAAAAGATGATGATGAGGGTAATACGGAGTTATTTTAATGCTTAAAAAGGTGCACAAAGTACTTATTGTTGATGATTCGGCACTTTTTAGAACGTTACTGAGTGAAATAATTTCCTCCGATCCTTATTTGGAAGTAGTCGGTCTTGCGGTTGATCCTTATGATGCGAGAGAGAAAATTAAAGCGCTTAATCCTGATGTGATTACGCTAGATATTCAAATGCCTAAAATGGATGGTGTGCAATTTCTTAGGAATTTAATGCGTTTACATCCTTTGCCCGTTGTGATGATTTCAACCTTGACTCAACATGGCGCGGAAGCAACGTTAGAAGCACTAGAAATAGGTGCGATTGATTATTTTCCTAAACCGACGGATAACATTGCTGAGCATATGGGCAATTATTCTCAGTTGGTTATTGAAAAAGTAAAAATGGCAGCCACTGCCAATATGAATCCAAAAACAAGAAAAAAACTTTCAATTAATGAAATCAGTGTTATAGGACGTCAACTCAACTCTCATTTTGACGTTATTGCTATTGGTGCATCAACAGGGGGGACCGAAGCGATACGTCATCTCTTAGAAGTTCTACCTGCCACAATGCCTCCCATTGTTATAACACAACATATAAAATCTGTGTTCAGTAAATCTTTTGCTGAACGTCTTCATCGTGCTTCAAAACTGCAAGTTGAAGCCCTCTGCTCTGATAAGGCTCCCTTGATCAATGGGCGTGTGTATGTTGCGCCGGGAGACACCCATATGATTGTTGTGAAAAAAGGAACTCGATATTACGCACAACGTTGTGATAGCGATCCTGTGCAACGTCATAAGCCCTCTGTTGATGTTCTTTTTTCTTCCATTGCGAAAGCGGCGGGTTCAAAAGCCCTTGCTATTTTACTGACAGGGATGGGAAAAGATGGCGCAAAAGGAATGCAGGAAATGGCTGAAAAGGGAGCTATCACCGTGGCTCAAGATGAAAACAGTTCGGTTGTTTGGGGTATGCCGAAGGCGGCCATCGAGCTTGAGGCTGTGACATGTATATTGGCTTTAGATAAAATTTCAAATTTTATCGTTAAGAAAGTGTATTCAAAAGTGCTTTTGAAAAATAAGGTTTTAGAGTGATGCAATGAGGATGGTGCCTTTTTGTTTTAAGTTAAAATGGATTTCTTGTATTTGAAATAGCCAGGTTTTTGGCAGTGCTTTCGAAGCCCAATCACACCGTCCTTCTATGCTTATGGGCTTCGCTCACTGACCCCTTCCTGCATTTTCAAGTGTCTTGTGTATACCCGTCGCCTTTGCTATTGCGTGGGTGTTGGCTTACGCTCGCTCAACCCAATCACATAGTCCATCTATGTTCAGGGGTTTCACTCACTTGCCGCCTACACGTATCTTTAATTCCTTTGGGTATATATCCTCTTTACGATGCGATAAATAATGAAAGGTTTTATTTATTCAATACGGTCGCGATACGAGAGCAAACGGGAATATTTGTCGCATCCAAACCAGGGCGGGTATTGTGGAAATCGAATTCGAGTTTCACTTCGGGTCGAAAGATCAAACAGTGTGTTGACCCTCCAAAATGGAACATCCCCAGCTCGTCTCCTTTATTAATACGTTGGCCTTCTTGTACTGTAGGGGCACAAGAAGAGACCTCTGCCATGCCGATAGCAATAAAACACATTAAACCAATTTTTGGGTTATCGGATTCAATAAAAATGACAGCGCGAGTGGCCACGGCAGTCAAAAATGCTTGTGATTGATTCGGTGCACTTTCGTCAGCCCCATCTGGATTGATAAAGCCTTGATAACGATTTCCTAAATAATAAGAGCCATTTACCATGGCTACTTTTTTAACAATGCCGCTTACAGGGCTGTTCCAACGGTGGTAGCTAAGCGCACTAAGAAAGGCTTGATACACAGTACCGCCTGTAAATTGCTCGGCCAAGGGATCGAAATTCATCATATTTTCAAGGGAATACTCTTGTCCTTTAAGCCAGAATTTAGAGGATTTTTTGACATTTTTAACCACTTGAAGAGGAGCGGATTCACATGCATTTGCAATAATATCGAGCCCTTGAGCGACAGGTCGGACGCCTTCAACAAAAGTGCGAGTAAAAAAATCGTCCCATGACTGAAAGCCATAATATTTATCTTTAGGATCGCAATGAAAGAAATCTTCAAACGATTTTTTGTGATTTGGAGAATTCATAGGCTCAGCCTGACAGGCGACGGTGATCATTTCTTTACGTGCATTTTCGCTTAGCCAGCCAAATACTTTTGGTGTGCGATCTGGGAAGTTATCAATCAATACTGAACGTGATGCAGGGGAGGAAAGGTACTGACTCCAATAAGATAAGATTCTTTTTATCTGTAGATTCACAAGGCTATTTGAGAAAAAAGCATATCCAGAGTCTGTCGCCATAGGCCAATCAAGCAATGCATTTATTGGAAATCCAATTAAACCGCAAGGTTCAAGAACGCCTGTTTTAGGGTCAAGAAATTCAGTACACTCAGGTGCTTGGGTCATAATGTGATTAAATAGAACCAGAAATTCTCCAAAATCTGCGACCTCTGGGGTTTCTAGAGGCGTGAGTGCTTTATGGCTTTTTGCTTCGGTGAACATATCGAGAGAAAGGCGTTTTAATTCAGGATCTCCGTCAACGAGTTCTTTTAATTCCTGAATGGGTGGAGCGATTGAATGGGAGGTTAAATGTATTCTTGTTTTTAAATCAAGGATCCAAGCAGAAATATGGGCTTTATTTTTTGGAAGCCAGTTTCCGTTCATTAATTTCTTGAGTTGCGTCATTTTTAGTTCCTATTTCAGTGTGGGATGAACAAATCAAATTAACTTAAGCATTTAATAAGTAAGTAATTTATATTGAATTATTTTATCTTATTGAAGGTACACTCAAATATAGAGACTATAAATTGCTAGAGCAAATTGAAAGAGGGGAGATTTTGTATTAAAAAAGAGGTTTCTTCTTTTATATATAACAGCGGTGGAATGCGTTTTTAAATAAAATTAAAATAAGAAACGAGTGTTTCATTTTTATTAAATATTTAAAATGGATTCTTAAAGCGATATACCCAAGACACTTGAAGATGCGCGCTTGCGGCAAGCGAGTGAAGTCTCTCAGCACTGAGTGGTTATGTGATTGGGCTGAACGAGAGCTGCCAATACTCACGCAGTTTCAAAGGCGACGGGCAAGATATTTGATGATGCGCTTGCGAAAAGCGAGTGAAGGCTCTTTGCATAGATGAACAATGAGGCTTTAAGTGGATGACAAAGAAAAAAGCCCAGTCATTTGACTGGGCTTTCTAATGTGGCTCCCCCTGCAAGACTTGAACTTGCGACATACGGATTAACAGTCCGCCGTTCTACCAACTGAACTAAGGGGGAATTGCTTGGTGCCTCGAGGCGGAATCGAACCACCGACACGGGGATTTTCAATCCCCTGCTCTACCGACTG
>CAMRDW010000161.1 GCA_947041315.1 uncultured Enterovibrio sp. | reverse complement strand
TTGACGGGCAAGCGTCGCGTTTTTTGCGCTGAATAACAATCATATAAAGAAACAGTTAGGCGATAAGCGTTTGAAGCTTAACAGATCAAATTGTTTCTTTTTTCTTTTATCACAATTAATCTATGCCCAAAGAACTTGGCGTTGTATGTAGGCGGCAATTAAACGGATCCCATGAACATAGAAAACCATGTGACTTGGGTGAGTGAGGGCGGCCAACAAGCATGCGGCTTCAAGTACGAAGGGTATAAATGGAGGGAGCATGAACAAACTGACTTTAGTGAAACAACTCGTGAGCGAGATAAACCGTTTGCACCTTCGTTTTTCAAATGATTATTTTGAGACAGGCAAAATTGAAAAAATAAACCTGTCTAAGACCGTCAAGCATATTCCAGCGCCTCATATCTATAAATACCGCCTTATGTTACATGAAAGCATCAATGATTATCTGATGACGGCGGAGATTGATATTAAGTATTTTTATCGCGTAAAAACCCGTGAAAGCATTGATGATAAAATCACTCGTTACTCGATACGTGAAGATCAATACCCTGTTAATAATTGGCTCAATGATATTTTTGGCGCTCGCATTGTTTTATCTTGTGATGACATTGAGCAAGTGATGGCGTCATTAGATGACTGGCAAGATGAGCTGAACGTAAAAAACTGGTATTTGCGCGATAAAGAAGGCGACAAGGGCTTACACATCTACTTTAAAAACAAAAATAATTTTTATTTCCCTTGGGAGCTGCAAATTTGGGATGACGTCAATCTTAAAAGCAATATTGAAAATCACGAAAAATTCTCATATTCCCCCGCGTTATTTCAAACAAGAACAAATGATTGATGTTTACTTCGATTATCAAAATGTTACCATTAATTTATCTATACCCGTCGCCTTTGACGTTGCGTGGGTGTGGGCTTCGCTCGCTCAACCCAATTACATAGTCTATCTATGCTCAGGGGTTTCACTCACTTTCCTGAATCAATCAAATTAATCATCCCGTCATTAAGAAGAACAAAAAGCCACCGAGGAAAAAATAGACGCTGTTGAAGCAAAAATAGACGCGGCGACTAACGGCAGAAGAAAAATCGCTACTGACGCAGAAAAAATTCACCTTAATGCAAAGGCTTTTAACACAATAAATTCAAAGCCTCCTCTTTAGTGAGGGGCGTTTTTAAAGGTAACGACATGATTGTTTTTAACTGTACCAAAGCCGCCGTGGAATTTTTTACTGTCACGCATAAAGGCAAGAAAATTTCAGAACTTGTCCCTGCCCCACATAAAACCATCGCGGAGTCGATTGAAACCCCTGTATTTCCAAGCGAGGTTGATCTTGACTCACATTCTGGATTTCAATGGCAATGGGTGCTTCATTGTGTCTCGATTAAACGCCAAAAATACCTTTTAGCCATGGACTATCAAAGCCGGTTTTGTATTTCCGTTTTGGCGGACAAAAAAGGCGATGTTTATCCTTTTCTCAACACGTTCGAGATGATGCTAAAGGCTTGTTTTCACAATCTAGCCAATGCAAAGGGGGTGGATATTGTTGAGATTGAGCTGTGTATTGATCATTACGACAGAGAGATTAATGAGTGTGCGTTCCACCCTCGCAGTGATCAAAGCGTACAAGCTCACCTCAATGACGTTCAATGGCGTCTTAAACGCCACTGCTATGAAGAAGGGATGTTGTTAGATGAGATTGACTTGCTTGGCTTTAACTTATTTTTAGGTGAAATTCCTCGCAACAGTAAATACAAAAATTCACACTTTTTCCCGAATGATGAATTTGTTCGCCAATGGCAAGAGTGGACTCAGGAAAGCGATTCGATTGAGATGAGCAATGTCATTGTGTTGAACGAGTTCAAAAAAAGATAAAAAGAGACAATCTGTGCCTATAGCCAAGACACTTGAAGATGCGCGCCTGCGGCAAAGGAGTGAAGGCCCTTTGCATAGAGAGACGATGTGATTGATCTTAAGTGAGCGCAGCCAACACCCACGCAGTTTCAAAGGCGACGGGTATATAGCCAAAAATAAAGAACCAAAATTCATGAGGCTAGAAAATCTTATCGCTTAGTGATAAAACCTAAGCAATAAAGAATCAGCTTGCTAAAACAAAAGCGACTTGATGAAGTAAATGACAGGGTTTGTATTGATGGCCCCCCCATAAGGAACAAGCATAAAATGTTCGTTTTCAACTGCACTAAAGCGGCGGCAAATTTTTTATCGCCACGTAAATCAAAAGACACTAAGCCACTTATTCAAGCCGTGCCTGAATTTAGCATTGATGAAGTCGGTACGCCTAAAGCGCCGATTTCCCAATGGCTTGTTATGCACTCAAACGAATTAGGCAAGGATATCCTCTATGTTTGCCATGTTAAGCACCGTTTTACCATGGTGTTTACGGATGTAAAAAAAGGAAATTGGCGAGAGTTTATGCTGTGTTTTTGGGAGCGTTTTTTTAATCACTTGTGTTTTTTAGTGGATGACATGCCATTTAACCTCAAAAGCACCCCAAAAGATTGGTTGAGTAATATACAGACAGCCCATCGCAAAAATGGAGAGCTGATTCTTTTTTGCCAACGCTACAACCCCAGTGTAAACGCAAGCATCAACCGTTTTCGCAGCCGTTTTTCTACGGCATTGTATGAAATTGGTTGCTTGCCAAATGATGAAGAGGCAGGGGAATTTGAAGCAGATGCAAATGCTCAGTTACATTACTCTGGAAGCAAGGAAAACATGTTTTTTCCAGCTCATGAGCTATTTTGTGATTGCCTTGAAAGCTATATGGGCGCAAGTAAAAAAGATCTGCCTGATTTTAAATCCTTATCGCTGGATTATTTTGACCAATATTTTAACGCTCAATTTGAAACTCCAGATTTGGATCATGACATGATGCTCAAACTCGTTGAGTCATTAAGGGAAAAATGTGAAGAAGATAAAAATACAAAAGCCAAGACGGGTAAAGCTGCAAAAAAATTAACGCCCAAGAATGTACTTGAGCTTAAAAAGAAGAACTAAAAACGATGCCTCAACGCCTTCCCAATTTCAAAGAAGAACAAAGTGCAAAAATTCCCGCCCTTACCTTACTCACGAACCTTGGCTATCACTTCATTCCACCGAGTGAATGCATGGCAATGCGTGGCAACAAAACCAGGGTTATTTTGCCCGCGATTTTGCGCAAGGTTTTAAGCTTTAAAACCTATTTCTTCATGGGCAAAGAACGGCATTTATCTGAATCCGCCATTGACAAAATCGTGCAAGAGCTTAGCCATCCTGCGATGAATGAAGGGCTAAAAGGCGCCAATGAAAAGCTGTATAACGCCTTAACTTACGGTATCAGTGTCACTGAATTTGTTGAGGGTAAAAAAGCCAACCCAACCATTCAAATCATTGATTGGGAAACACCTGAAAACAACCAATTCCATTTTACGGAAGAGATGGTGATTGAAAATGCTCATGGTATAGGTCACCGTAAACCCGATATTGTTTGTTTTGTAAATGGCTTGCCGTGGGTGGTGATTGAAGCCAAACGCCCTGATTCATCAATCAACGGAAAACCCACTGTCACAGAAGGCATTTCACAAAATATTCGTAACCAAAAGGTCGATGAAATTCCTCATCTGTTCGCTTACAGCCAATTGTTATTGTCCATCAATGGTTTTGAAGGCTTATACGGCACCTGCGGTACCCCTGAAAAGTTTTGGGCAAAGTGGAAAGAAGAAGAGATCACAGAAAGCACTTTTGAGCGCTTGAAAAACACCGCCTTAACAGCGCAACAATTGAATGCGATTTTCAGCCATCGACCATCCGCCTTAAAAGAGGAATATTTGTCGTTAATTGCTGGCGGTGATTTGATGGTCACCCATCAAGATCGCTTGTTGGTCTCCCTCCTTCGCCATGATCGTCTCTTAGAAATGACCCGCCTTTATACCCTGTTTGATAAAAAAGCAGGCAAAATTGTTGCGCGTTATCAGCAAGTCTTTGGCATTAAAGCCTTGGTGGAGCGTATTACCTCTTTTGATGATTCTTTGGCGGGCAATCGATGTGGCGCACGCAATGGAGGAGTGATTTGGCATACCACAGGCTCTGGAAAATCATTCACCATGGTGTTTTTATCAAAAGCACTGATTTGGTTAAAAGAGCTCGCACAATGCCGCGTGATTATCGTAACCGACCGTGTGGACTTAGAAGATCAGCTCGCTCGCACCTTTGCATCCGGTGGCGCCCTGTCGGATAAAGATAAAACGGCGGCGATGGCCAGCACTGGCAAGCGCCTTGCTGAGCAAATTGGTCAAGGCTGCGAGCGCATTATCTTCTCGATTATTAACAAGTTTGGTACGGCGATTCACTTACCTGAATGTTACAACGACAGCCCAGATATTATTGTGCTTGTCGATGAAGGTCACCGCAGCCAAAACGGTGAAAACAATATCCGTATGTTACAAGCCTTACCCAAGGCCGCTTTTATTGGTTTTACCGGTACGCCTCTCCTGCAAGACGATAAAACAGAGAATAAATTCGGTAAAATCATCCACTCGTACACCATGCAACAAGCGGTAGAAGATGGCACCGTGACCCCTTTGCTTTATGAAGAGCGAATTCCAGATCTCAGCACAAACGATAAAGCCATTGATGCATGGTTTGAACGCATCACCAAAGATTTATCAGAAAAACAGCGCCTTGACTTAAAACGTAAATTTGCGCAAAAAGGGCAGGTTTATCAAACCGAAGGGCGTTTAGAGTTAATTGCTTATGATATTTCAGATCACTTTCAGAATTTCAAAGACCAAGGCTTAAAAGGTCAATTGGCGTGTGATTCAAAAGCCTCTGCCATTCGCTACAAGATGCTCTTAGATAAAATAGGTAAAATCACCTCAGTGGTTGCCATATCTCCCCCTGATACCCGTGAAGGACACGATAACGTTGAAACGGAAAGCGGCGATATTGTGCAAAATTGGTGGAAAACCAATATCACAGAGAAAGGCTGGACGGACGAAAAAGCCTATACCAAACACATCATTCAAGAATTTGAAAAAGAAGAAGGCCCCGACATGATGATCGTGGTCGATAAGTTATTAACGGGCTTTGATGAACCCAAAAACACCGTGTTATACATAGATAAACCGTTAAAACAGCATAATTTAATTCAAGCCATTGCCCGTGTTAACCGCTTACATGCGAAAAAACAGTTTGGTTATCTGATTGATTATCGCGGTATTTTACGTGAACTTGATGCCACCATTGAAAAGTATCAAAACTTGGCAGAGCGAACCCAAAGTGGCTTTGATATTGATGATCTCAAAGGCTTGTATAACCGTATGGACACCGAGTATAAAAAATTACCGGGTTTATACAGTGATGTATGGGCTTTCTTTACCGCAGTTAAGAACAAACAAGACTCTAATGCGATGGTCGCGATACTTCTACCAAAAATTGAAACGATTAACGAACAGTTTGTCGATCTTAACTTAAAAAATCGTAATGATTTTTATGACGCGCTCACAGCTTTTGTTAACTGTTTAAAGGTGGCATTACAGTCAACCAATTACTTCAGCGATAAGAACTTTGATAATAAACGTGAAAGTTACAAAAAAACTCTTAAATCAATGAGTTCAATCCGATCTATTTTACGTCAAAAAACAAATGAAACCGTTGATTACGACGAATATGCAGACAGTATTCGTGCAATGCTCGATAAACACATCGCAGGCGTTGACATTAAAGAGCCTGAAGGTGCGTATTGGGTGGGTAACATGGGTAAAGAAGCCAAACCTGAGCAAATGACGGATAACGAAGCGAACAATAAAAAAGATGTCATTACGGGCCGTATCACCAAGATGATTAAGCAAGATTTAGCCGATGATCCTTATGCTCAAGAATATTTCTCTAAGCTCCTAAAAAAAGCAATTGCCCAAACCAAAGAGATGTTTGATAGCCCAGTAAAACAATACCTTTTGTTTGCTGATTTCGAGCAACAGGTAAAAGAACGTAATGTAGCGGGAATGCCTAAAGACCGCTTTGCAGAGCTCGATCCCAAAATCAAACGTCATGTTCAAGCCTACTTTGGTTTGTTTATAAAGCATGGCTTGCTCCTAAAAGAGCAAAGTGAGCCACAGCCTTTACCCGAAGATCAATGCATTCAATATGCACTGGATATCGATACGATTGTGCGTAAGGCGGTAAATGAATATTCCATTAACCTCGCTGAGATTGAAAACCAAATTCGTCTCGGTCTATTGCCATTGCTGTTTAATTATTTAGGAATTGATAAAGCACAAACACTGATTACGGATGTGATTCAAATCACTCGATTGGGATTAGCAGGTCACCATTAATGGCATCCATTAATAACAAGAGAGACAGTAAAGAAAAGAGCATTGAAGAATACAGCTTTATCTATGGTGATGAAGCGCTGTCCTACGAAGTGATCCGTAAGACCTTTACAGAAGGCAAAAAAAAGAAGATTACTATTCGAGTTCACCCTGATTGCCGTATTGCCGTAACAGCCCCTGAAGACGCCGATAAATCAGCTGTTCACGAAGCCGTTATGCACAAAGCGCGTTGGATTTGGGATGCATTGAAAGAATTTCGCACCCATTTGGAATATGTTCAAAGCAAACATTACGTGAGCGGTGAGATGCAATTTTATTTAGGTCGTCGTTATGTATTAAAAGTGATTGAAGATAACCTGAGTATTCCGAATGTAAAAATGAATCGAGGCAAGCTTCTTGTGACCCTTCATCATTTTAATGAGGATAAGTCCAAGCGAGTAAAAGCTTTAATTTCAGGTTGGTATGGCGTTAAAGCGGAGCGTGTTTTTCATCAACGTTTAGCCGAATTATTACCACAAACAACATGGGTGAAAGGGATCCCTTCTTTTCGTATTATGCCCATGCGTAAACAATGGGGAAGCTGTTCTGCGAAAGGAACATTAATGCTCAACCCGCACCTCATAAAAGCACCGAAAGAGTGCATTGATTATGTGATCCTGCATGAGCTTTGCCATATCGCTGAATACAACCACAGTGAGCGATTCTGGCGCTTATTAACCAGCGTCATGCCCCACTGGCAAGAAGTGAAAAGCAAGCTCGATGGCATGGCAGAGCTGTATTTGAATGAGTAACGCCAAACCCATTAAAAATCATGTGCTTCAGGGCTAGCGAGACTTTAGAACCATGCTGGCTGGTTTTAGCGTGAAACATTTGGATTTACTGAGGTTAAATTGTTCAAGCCGACCTTGTATTTGTCGATGTCTATCGCCTTTAAAGCTCTGTGAGTATTGGTTGCTCTCGCGAAGCTCAATCACAGAGTCAGCCGATGCTCAGAGACGTCACTCACTTGCCGCAGGCGCGCATCTTCAATCCCTTTGGGCGCAAGTTACAGCCAGGTTAAAAGTTAACGTTAAACGTGACGGCATTAAAAACGAATTTAATATAAGACAAGCCAGAACCAAAAAGAAAAAGAAATAACCCCAAGCAAAGTATTCGTAAATTTAAATAATACAACCAAAATCATATAGATAAATTATAAATGTATTACCTTTGCTATACATTTACCTGCTGTTTTTTCTTAAAATAAAACAAAAAAAGTATTGTTATCTATATGTCTTTAACAGTGAAAATCTCTGTTTTTCCACTCATCCACAGCGACCATATAGGCAGTTAGGCCCGTTATGATTTAAAAGGCGTTGGCCTTTTAAATTCGTGACTGTCTAACGAATAAACGATTAATTCGGACAAACACCGATTTCGGACAGCAAAGGGATTTGAGGCTTAGATTTTTTCTCGCCAGGCTAAATGCAAAAGGGAGGCATTTTGGCCTTCCCTTTTAAAAAGGTATTCCCATGCCGTTTTAAAATCTATGTTGGCTGTGGGGGTGGGTTGCATTTAGCCTGGCGAGCAAAACCCAACTCAGCGCACAAAAGTCTCGAATTTTTGTCCACAGAAAACGTGGGTAAGTGCGCTCAAGTCAGGCTCTATGGGTGAGGGTAAGTTATTCAGTTTTCCTTCGAGGACAATAAATTAAATTTACTGTTCTGGCTCTGTCTCTTAGTCACATCTCAAACTAAAACGCCAAAAATCATTGGATCTCATTCT
>CAMRDW010000160.1 GCA_947041315.1 uncultured Enterovibrio sp. | reverse complement strand
CACGCATCTTCAATTCCTTGGGGTTATACCTGCAACTTAAAATATCTGGGAAATAGGCCTTATTTTGAGTGGGTTACTGTGGTTTTATGTGATGAAAGAGAGGGCAAATAAGCTCAATATTGATTCAGGGATGTAAAACGTTTGCAGACATGAAAGACTCTTGCGACAATAACCCCTTACAAATTCAACAATCCGGTGCGTTTTTTATCTCTCTCGCTTCTGAAGATGCTGGATTGGCTGCGATCTTAAGGTCCAATCACTGAGTATATCCTTGCTCTGGGGCTTTTTTTCCTTGCCGCCTCTCTTGCATTTTCAAATATCTTGGGTATTAAAAAAAGAGCGCCAGCTTGTATCGACGAAATTTATTCTTTTCAGGAGTGGTCATGTCTTCTCGCAAGCTTTTAGCAAATGCTGTTCGCGCCCTCAGTATGGACGGAGTTCAACAAGCCAACTCGGGTCATCCTGGTGCGCCCATGGGTATGGCGGATATCGCAGAAGTTCTTTGGCGCGATCATATGAACCACAATCCAAATAACCCATTATGGGCTGACCGTGATCGTTTTGTTCTTTCTAATGGTCATGGGTCAATGTTGATTTATTCTCTGCTTCATCTGACAGGGTATGCATTGTCGATTGATGATCTGAAAAATTTCCGCCAGTTGCATTCTAAAACGCCGGGACACCCGGAATATGGCTATGCGCCCGGTGTTGAAACCACGACAGGCCCATTAGGTCAGGGAATTAGCAATGCTGTGGGGATGGCGCTTGCTGAAAAAGCATTGGCAGCTCAGTTTAACCGTGAAGGACATGAGATCGTGGATCACTCTACGTATGTTTTCATGGGAGATGGCTGCTTAATGGAAGGGATTTCTCATGAAGCCTGTTCATTAGCGGGCACCTTGGGTTTAGGTAAACTGATTGCGTTTTGGGATGATAATGGAATTTCCATTGATGGACATGTAGAAGGTTGGTTTACAGACAACACCCCAAAACGCTTTGAAGCTTATGGTTGGCATGTGATTGCAGACGTTGACGGACATGATGCAAAAGCCATTCAAGACGCCATCCTTTGTGCAAAAGCGCAAAAAAATAAACCTACATTAATTTGCACGAAAACCACCATTGGGTTTGGCTCTCCTAATAAGGCGGGCTCTCACGAGTGTCATGGTGCGCCTTTGGGACACGATGAAATTGCGCAGACAAGAAAGCAATTGGGCTGGGAATATGGACCTTTTGAAATCCCGCAAGAGATTTATAATGCATGGTCAGCAAAAGACGCGGGCGCTTTAAAAGAAAACAGCTGGAACGAAAAACTGGCCGCGTACACGCTTGCTTATCCTGAACTTGCCGCCGAATTTAAACGTCGTATTAAGGGGGATCTTCCTTCTGATTGGCAAGAAAAAACAAATAAAATTATTGCTGATTTACAAAATAATCCAGCAGAAATTGCTTCACGTAAAGCCTCTCAAAATGCGTTGGAAGCCCTTGGCGCCATGTTGCCAGAATTGATGGGGGGTTCGGCGGATCTTGCTCCTTCAAATTTGACCATGTGGTCAGGAACAAAAGCCATTACGAATGAAGATGCTTCGGGAAATTACGTTCATTATGGCGTGAGAGAGTTTGCAATGACCGCCATGATCAATGGTATGGCGCTGCACGGCGGCTTTATTTCTTATGGCGCCACTTTCTTAATGTTTATGGAATACGCAAGAAATGCCATGCGTATGGCTGCATTAATGAAGATTCAAAACATTCAGGTTTACACCCATGATTCCATTGGTTTAGGTGAAGATGGCCCGACACATCAACCTGTTGAACAAATTGCCTCTTTACGCTTAACGCCTAACATGAGCACATGGCGCCCTTGTGATCAGGTAGAATCCATGGTTTCTTGGACGTTGGCGATTGAGCGTAAAGACGGCCCAAGTGCCCTTATTTTTTCGCGTCAAAATTTAGCACAACATGCTCGTACACAAGAACAAGTGGCTGATATCTCGAAAGGCGGATACATCTTAAAAGACTGTGAAGGTCAGCCCGAGCTGATATTCATTGCTACAGGATCTGAAGTGGGCTTGGCTGTTGATGCAAGCATTCAGCTTTCAAACAGAGGTGTGAAGGTTCGCGTGGTATCTATGCCGTCAACAGATACTTTTGACGCTCAAGATGCCGCTTACCGTGAATCCGTTTTACCATCAGATGTGAGTGCGCGTATTGCAATTGAAGCGGGTATCGCCGATTTTTGGTATAAATATGTGGGTTTTGACGGTCGCATTATTGGGATGCACACCTTTGGTGAATCGGCTCCAGCGGATGAACTCTTTAAAATGTTTGGTTTTACCTTGGAAAATGTTCTTGCAACAGCAGATGAATTGTTAGGGTAATTTTTAGATCCCGTTTCTTTTTTATATAATGCAGCGAATTCGCTGCATTTTTTTGACGCTTTGATGATTTAGAAAAGGAGATGCTTGGCAGCGAGCAAGCAGTATCTTCCCGTTGGGTACAGCTTCAAAAAACGACTGTCAGACGACTTTAACCCGTCGCCTTTGAACCTGTGTGGGTGTTTTCTACGCTCATTCACCCGAGCTATATAGTGCATCTATGCTCAGGGGCTTTACTTGCTTCTTTTTTGTCACGCAACTTCAAGTATCTTGGGTGTCGCTTCTCTTATTGAACTGATCGCCTAAATAATAAAAAGGGTCGTGGCCCAATTATGTGATTGAGTCTATTTACGCTTTAATTCTAAGTATGCATAGATGCTTGATATTGCGAATTATTTAAATATTTAAAGCCTTTGTATTGTGCATCTGCATTTATGTAAAAATGCATATTTGAAACACTACCCAAACACCACCAACAGCTAACTCAAGGTTTACGATACCGGATTTTTGCTTATCGTAATACCGGCATGGTATTGAGAGAAATTGCTCATCGACTCGGTGTAGCTGCATAGGGAACATCCACGCACCTTCAAAGGTGACGGGTATTTTCTGTTTTTCGTGCCAAACCAGTGCGCTTGGTATAGAATTCGGGCTGAATTTCGTAACTTATCATTTTATATGACAATTCGTCTCGCAATTAATGGTTTTGGACGTATTGGACGCAGTGTCCTTCGGGCCTTGTATGAAAGTGATATGCGTCGTGAAATGGAGGTGGTTGTCATCAATGAGCTTGCCGAACCTTCCGCAATGGCACATCTTCTGCAATATGACTCTAGCCATGGTCGTTTTTATAAAAAAGTCCATCATGAGCAACAGGCTCTTTTTGTGGAACAAGACAAAATCCATCTTTTACATTCCGCTCATATCAAGCCCCATCTTTGGCGGGAGCATCAAATTGATCTTGTGTTAGATTGCACAGGGGTCTTTGGTCATCGCAGTGACGGGCTGGCTCATATCGATGCGGGGGCAAAAAAGGTGTTGTTTTCCCATCCGGGTGGACTCGATTTGGACAACACAATTATTTATGGTGTGAATGAAAAAACATTAAAATCAACGGATTGTATTGTCTCTAATGGCTCTTGTACGACGAATTGTATTGTGCCTGTGATTAAAGTGCTCGATGAGCATTTTTCAATTGAATCAGGTGCTATCACAACCATCCATTCTTCCTTGAATGATCAGCAAGTTATTGATGCCTACCATTCTGATTTGCGACGTGCACGCGCGGCAAGCCAATCGATTATTCCTGTGGACACGAAATTACATTTAGGAATTGGAAGGATATTTCCAAAATTTGCTGACAAATTCGAAGCCATTTCGGTTAGAGTCCCCACCATTAATGTGACGGCGATGGATTTGAGTGTGACTGTGCGTAAAAAAGTTCAAGTGTGCGAGGTAAATCAATCACTTATTGATTCTGCTCACTCAACACTTCGTGGCATTATTGGTTACACTGAGGCCCCACTCGTCTCTATTGATTTTAATCATGACTCACACAGCGCCATTGTTGACGGTACGCAAACGCGGGTTAGCAATCAGCACCTTATTAAAATGCTTGTTTGGTGTGATAACGAATGGGGATTTGCGAATCGTATGCTAGATACGGCATTGGCGATGGTGTCTTGTTCTGAGAAGACAGAGCGTCTTTTTGATAAAGCAGACAAGGCAACAGATTGATTTTTTTTGTATTTAATTTTTTTAAAATAAATAAGAGAGTGATACATGTCTGTAATTAAAATGACTGATCTTGATTTAGCGGGTAAAAGAGTTTTCATTCGTGCTGATTTAAACGTGCCAGTCAAAGACGGTAAAGTCACCTCCGATGCGCGTATTTTGGCTTCCTTACCTACCATTCAATTTTGCCTCGATGCGGGAGCAAAAGTAATGGTGACGTCTCATCTTGGTCGGCCAACAGAAGGTGTTGTTGAAGATATTTTTTCTTTACAGCCAGTCGTGAACTATTTAAACGACGCATTAGACTGTAACGTCAAACTTGCAAAAGATTATCTTGATGGTTTAGATCTGAACGCAGGCGAATTGGTTGTGCTTGAAAATGTTCGCTTTAATGCAGGCGAAAAGAAAAACGAAGACGAACTATCAAAAAAATATGCCGCCCTTTGCGACATCTTTGTGATGGATGCTTTTGGAACCTCACACCGAGCTCAAGCTTCAACGTATGGCGTTGGCATGTTTGCCCCTGTTGCTTGTGCGGGTCCTTTGCTTGCCAATGAGCTTGATGCTTTAGGAAAAGCGATGGATAAACCCGCGCGTCCGATGGTCGCTATTGTCGGTGGCTCAAAAGTATCAACAAAATTAACGGTGCTTTCTTCCTTGTCAAAAATTGCAGATCAATTGGTTGTGGGAGGGGGAATTGCCAATACCTTTATCGCAGCGGCAGGTCACAATGTCGGTAAATCTCTTTATGAACCTGACTTGCTTGATACGGCGAGAAAATTGATGGCAGAATGTGCGATCCCTCTTGCTACGGATGTGGCTTGTGCGAAAGCATTTGATGAAAATGCGCAAGCTCAAATCAAGCATGTTTCTGAAGTTCAAGATGATGATATGATTTTTGACTTAGGTCCTGATTCAACGCAACAACTGGCAGACATCTTGAAAGATGCGAAAACCATTTTGTGGAATGGTCCGGTGGGTGTTTTTGAATTTAGAAACTTTGAAGCGGGTACGAAGGGCATCGCTGATGCAATTGCAAGCTCTGAAGGTTTCTCTGTTGCTGGCGGTGGTGACACTTTAGCGGCCATTGATAAATTCAATATTAAAGCAGATGTTTCTTATATCTCAACAGGTGGCGGCGCTTTTCTTGAATTTGTTGAAGGAAAAGTCTTGCCTGCCGTTGAAATGCTAGAGCGTCGCGCAAAAGCATAATTTAAAAAAAGAGGGGATCCCCCCTCTTTGAATTGCACTGTTTTTTATCGGACGGTGCATGGAATAACTGACGAGCTTAATACGAATACTTCGCTATACCCAAAATCATTGAAGTTGCGCGCCTGCGGTACGCGAGTGAAGCTCGAGCATCGTTGGATTTTGTGATTGGCTTAAACGAGCCTAGCCAAGACCCACGCAGCTTTAAAGGCGATGGATATAAACCGATGAATTTGTTTAAATAATATACCCAAGACAACTTGAAGTTGCGCGCTTGCGGCAAGCGAGTGAAGCTCGTGAACAGAGATGAACTGTGTGATTGGGCTGCATGAGTGTAGCCAATAGTTTGGCAGCTTCAAAGGTGAGGGGTATTAGAGCAGTTAAAGACTGACCCTGTTTGAGTAAAATGTACTCAGCGACCGAAATAGATAGGATTATTGCTATGTCTAAAGTATTTGATTTTGTAAAGCCTGGTGTTATTTGTGGTGATGACGTTCAAAAAGTATTTGAAATTGCGAAAGAACATCATTTTGCTTTGCCTGCTGTAAATGTAATAAACACGGATTCTATTAACTCTGTTTTAGAAGCTGCAGCCAAGGTGAAATCGCCTGTTGTTGTTCAATTCTCAAATGGCGGAGCCGGATTCTTTGTTGGTAAAGGTCTGAAACTTGAAGGTCAGGAAGCACAAATCAAAGGTGCCGTCGCTGGCGCAAAATATGTTCACGCAATTGCTGAAACTTACGGTATCCCTGTTATTTTGCATACAGATCATGCGGCGAAAAAATTGTTGCCTTGGATTGATGGTTTGTTGGATGCGGGTGAAGAATTTTTTGCTCAAACAGGTAAGCCTCTTTTCTCTTCACACATGATTGATTTGTCCGAAGAATCATTAGAAGAAAACATTGAGCTTTGTGCTAAGTACCTTGAGCGTATGGCGAAAATGGGCATGACGCTTGAGTTTGAATTAGGTTGTACTGGCGGTGAAGAAGACGGCGTTGATAATTCAGATATGGATCAATCAGCACTCTACACTTCTCCTGAAGACGTCGCGTATGCGTATGAAAAATTGATTGCTATCAGTCCTCGTTTCACTATCGCAGCCTCTTTTGGTAATGTGCACGGTGTTTATAAATCAGGTAACGTGGTTCTAACGCCAACGATTTTACGTGATTCTCAAGCACATTGTGCTGAAAAATTCGGTATTCCTGCAAATGCATTGAATTTCGTATTTCACGGCGGTTCTGGTTCATCTGAAGAAGAAATTCGTGAATCAATCCGTTATGGCGTGATTAAAATGAACATCGATACAGACACTCAGTGGGCGACGTGGGATGGGATCCGTCAATACGAAGCGAAAAACCATGATTACCTACAAGGGCAAATTGGTAACCCTTCAGCTGACGATGCACCCAACAAAAAATATTATGATCCACGCGTATGGTTGCGCTCAGCGCAAGATTCTATGGTTGCGCGTCTTGAAAAAGCATTTTCTGATTTGAATTCAACGAACGTTCTTTAATTCTTTTTTGTTTAAAAAAACCGCATTCTTTGCGGTTTTTTTATGTCTTGAGCCTCAATATGGCCTTGTTGAATCGCTCTCCTCTTTATTTCAGTCGATGATTTTCCTCTTTATTTCTGTTTTTTTTGAAGAGGCGTGTAGGCGCCAAGCGACTGAAGTTCCTGAACATCGATGAACGCTGTGATTGGATTGAACACGTGAAAACAAATAACCACTCAGCTTCAAAATCGACGAGCATGGTCTTTTTTCAGATCGTCTCGCAGTATCCTCAAAGAGTGTGGCTCTATGAGAGGGGAACTTTGGTGTCATGTGTTTTTTTGCCTTCAAAAAAGTTACAGGTAAGGGTGGGGATTGTCTTTTGATAAACAAGGAAGAAATAAGTCATGACAAAACGCAACACTTTGTCTTTTTATGTATTTCATTAAGCGGTATGATGCTCTGATACCTTGATTCAAGAACAGAGGCAAAATAATGAAAAAATCGATTTATTTTCATGTTTTAATGGGATCTCTTCTCAGCGCTCCTTTCATTTCTTTTTCTACGCTGGCCCATCTTGAACCTGAATTAATTGCTCATTACAACGAGCAAAATGGATTAAAAGGCAATGATCTAAAAAAAGCATTGGGTAAAATTGCAGCGAAAAACCAAAAACCTTTGACTTACAGTCAAGTTTGGGAAGCCTTAAAATACACCAATGAAGATCCTGCAAATAAAAAAAACGTGATCCTTCTTTATTCGGGTCGCTCTCAATCAAAAGAATTAAACTCCTCAGTCAGTAAAAGTCAAAGCGCATGGAATCGTGAACATGTGTGGCCTATTTCATTGGGCTTCAAAAAAAGCCATCAATGGGGATATACCGATCTTCATCATTTGCAACCTGCCGATGCAAAAATTAACGCTATCCGTGGAAATAAAGACTTTGACTTTGGCGGTTCACCCGTTTCTAAGTCTCCAATTAACAAAACGGATGGAGACAGTTTTGATCCGCGTGATGCAGTTAAAGGGGATATAGCACGCTCTCTTTTTTATATGGCGGTTCGCTATGAAGGCACTGATGCATCAATGCCAGATCTTATTTTGGTTAATGACACGACGAGCGCAAGTGGGGATATGAAATTAGGTAAGCTATGTACTTTACTTGATTGGAATACACTGGATCCTGTGGATGAATGGGAAAAAAGCCGTCATGAAAAAGTGGTAGAGAGACAAGGAAATAGAAATCCATTTATTGATAACCCGAATTGGGTTGATGAGATTTATGGGAATCGTTGTATAAAATAACTTCTTTTTCGTTTGTTTTGATGATGCAGTGAGACTCTGCATCATCCTCGTTTTGCTTCCTTTCTTTTTTT
>CAMRDW010000159.1 GCA_947041315.1 uncultured Enterovibrio sp. | reverse complement strand
TCAAGAAAACCAAGCTCAAGAAAACCAAAGTGAACAAACGCGTCTTTGCAGCCTTGATAAATCCATGTTTATGGCGGGGCTTCGACAGAGCAAGGCCGATGTGCTGATTAACACGCTTGCACTCGACAGTCGCGCAGGAGCGCAAAACCCATTTGAGCTTGAAAATACCCCAAAAGTGACCTTCGCAAGATTGGTCATTCATGCTGAGGATGTCCTTGGAAATAATGCGCTTTTAAGCGATCCTCGCCCCATAGAGATCCCCTTTATCTGGGACAACACCCAACCTGTGATCGAAGTGCTTTCATCCAAGACAATCAACGCAGGAGAAATCACTTATCCGTTATGTGGAACCGTGAGTGATCTCAGTGAGATAACGCAAGTGAGCATCACCAAAGACGGTGAAATACGATACCCTGAGTGCAGCAAAACAAAAAAATGCAACGAAAACGATGCACTCGATAATAAAAAATGCACCTTCAGTGAAAGCTATGATGCCAGGCTCTTTGGCAATAACACCTCTTTTTTGATCAAAGCCATCGACAACAAAAACAACGAAGGTCACAAACAATACGAAGTGAGCAAAGACAACACCCCGCCCACCCAGCGTATTGAATACCCCGACTCAACAATGACTTTTATTGACAATAAAACCGGGCTTGAATCAAACGATGACTATGCGCAATACACTTTCACCGAAGAGAACATGGCCGCGAATTCAAAGCAACTCAAGGTCAATTATGATTATGCAAGCAGAGGCTTAAAAGCGGTTCATTCTGATGGGCCTGATAAAGTTGTTTTTTCAGATTTAGACGTAAGCATTTTAAATAAGCACAAGATCCCTTATCTCAGCGTGACGCTTTCCGATCCCAGCGATAACGCTTTGGCCTCTCCTATAGAGAAACTTGAACTGTCCGTGAGCTATTGGGTCAAGCCCCCTAAAAGCCCTGATTATGCTTTTATTCAGACCGTTAAAAGCCAGGCACACCAAAAAGACACCTCAAAAAACGCCATTCCACACAAGGCATTCACGCCTCAAGACCCCGAAATCACCTATTACATTCCTTACGTGAAAGAGTTACTGGGGAGCAGCTATGCCAATGTCGCACCGGGAAGTGAGCAAAAAATAGTCATAAAAACAAAAGACAGCGCAGGAAATTCGAGTAACGAGCAAAGTGTCTTTTTTAAAACCACCTTTGCTTTACCCACCTTTGAAGTGATCACCCCTTTTATCAACGCCCATGTACAATTAAGCCACTTAAATGAGCAGGGAAATGATTTTGATGTGCTGAGCCATTGTATGACTCAGCCCATCAAGGAACAACGTGATGTAGCAGGGTGCCAAATCACGTCATCAAGTGACAGTGGATTTTTTCGCATTAACTTAAGCAGCCTCACCAATAACCCTGCTTATTATTATCAATGGAGCAATGACGAATCGAAAAAAAGCACGGTTGATCTCAATCAAGCCCATTTTGGTGCTTATTTTTCAGCAAACAATACCAACCCAATATTTATAACGGAATTATCTGCATACCATACAGGGCTTTTTGATTCTCTTTTTTATTCTCAAAATAACCGCTCTTTAGCCACAGCCACAAACACACTCAGCCAAGTGAACAAGGCCTTAGAAGGCAAGGCATCCTTTTTCCAATTTGACCCGATAAAAACCCGATATGCCAGCCATTCAGAAAAGCCATTTACACCCCCACCCTACATGGATGATGGATATCGCCACCGGTTTATTTTGGAGTCTTTGCAGAAACTGTCTAAAAACGAGGGGATATATAATTCTGTCGATTTTGCAGCCGCTTTTTATCAAGATTTAATGCATGACGGTATCGCCGATGGAAAAGGTGAAAATAAAAACCCTATTTACATTGGGCCCTATCCACTCACCGAAAGCACTTACCGCAACCAACTCGGACAGTTATTTTTTGATTTATTGATTGAAGAATATGGCTATGCACCAGAGATTGCCCTGCCTTACGCTGATATTTTAGCCAAGGCGGACCCGTCAATAGATAAAGGCTTAGGCACAGGGCCAGATTATGTTTTTGATGTGCAAAATCCAGCACAAAGCATTGATAAAACGCCCCCACAAATCCATGTTTTGGCCAATGAAATGCAAGCGCACGGCGCCTCTTATCTCAAAAATAAAATGCATTACATAAAAGGGAAAGTGGATTTTACTGTCATGATCACAGACCCTTCAGGCATCAAAGAAAACCCCACATTAACAATAAAAGGGGAAGGCGCAGAGGACGCACAAGATCATCATTACCCCCTTGTAAATGAATTGCCGGGCGGAACAAATTTCAAGAAAACCTATGGCTTCACGCTGGACTCCACAGACGAAAACCTAAAAGACATCCGCCAATTTTCATTAAAGATCCTGGCCTCAGATAACAACGAATATGCGCACACAGACACAAGACCTCACGAAACCCTTTTCACAGTAGACAATGATGTTCCTCATGTAGAAGCCATCTTTCAAGAAGGGAGCACCTCTGAAAGTTTTCACAATATAAATAAACCGCGCACCTTTATATTTAAAATCACCGATGCAGTCGATGATGTTTTAGATAAACGCACCTTGGTGTTTTCAAAAGACGCTTCAGAGCCTCTCACCTTCACATCAGACATGTTTCAAAACACAAAAAACACCCTTGCATTGACCTTGTGCGTCGGCGACGATTGTCCCGAAAACACACACAAAATGGCAGATGGGATCTGGCGCGTTGAGGCCTTTGCAGTAGATCATTTAGGCAATCAACGAAAAAAATTAACAAAAGAAAGCCCCTCTTTTGAAATCAAAATAGACTCAACCGCGCCCACAGTACAAAGCAATACCACACGGCCCATTGTGGGGCGTGATTTCACTTGGAAGCCAGAAAGCCTCCTTTCATCATCAACGGGCAGCCCACTTAAACAGATCAATGTATGGCATCTCGCGCCCAATGGAGTAGAAAGCGCCCTCCTAGAATGTGGCGCCGAAAACACAGAGCTCGCATGCATTGAAGGCCACCAACCCAAAATGAAGGTTCGCTTCATTCCAGAAAACGCTGACAATCAAGGAGGCGAACATCAACTGATTGTCCAAGCAACAGACAATGCAACACCTCCCAATATCAGCAATAAAGGCAGATACAATCTCACCCTTGATGTTGAAGGCCCGATCCTTGTGCCCGCCACGCCTTGGGCTTTAGACACTCTCTCAAACACAGGCTTTGTGCTTGGGAAAAGTTTCAGCGTTCACATCACCTCTGTCACTGATGTTTCAGGCGTCGAAAGCCTCGCTCTTTACCAAATAAAAGACACTCAAGAGTTTTTAATAAAAGAAGAACACTTTACCTCCCCCCTTGCCAGCCCCTATTCCATGATCGTCAGCGAAGATGATGCAAAAAAGATCAGATTCAGTGACGATACCAAATCAGAAATACTCACCTTTATTCTCAAAGCAAAAGATAAAAATAAAGAAGAAGCCTCGCGCAGCCTAACCCCCGTGCGCCTAGACAAAAAAGGCCCAACACTGGCCTTAAATCATTTCGAAGCATCGGCCTATTATTACGCCCTCAACGGTTATTCTTTTGTCCTCAAAGCGACCGATTTTGACGGAACAAGCCTTTATAAAGAAAGTGACGCGGGCGTCAATAAAGACAGCGTGGGTTATTGGACTTATCGAAAAGAAGGTGAGCCAACGGGGAGTGCGACCCCGCCCAGCGATGACGCCAAGCGCACCCTTGTTCTTCGCGCCAATGAAGACAGCACCCTCAAAGTAAAAGCCAGCAATGTACGCGGGATTGAAAGCGAACAAACCTTTGATATCAAAGTGGACAATGCCCCCCCGATTCTTGCTTTAATTTCTTCCGTTTATGCCGAAGACAAGATCCCCATCATCAAGGGAAATGTCCATAAACCAGGCGACATTGAACTGAGATTTTCAGCCAAAGACATCAGTGGTTTAAGGTCACCAACAGCGCGTTACAGATTTGAAAATGAGCCAGAAAAGAATCTCGCGCTGGAAGGCATTGAAGGAAATGTCGAAAATGATGGCGCCTGGCTCATCAAACTGAGCGCCGCCATGCTCGAAAAAGAAGGGCGTTATCAAATAACATTTGAAATAGAAGACAAGGTACACTACCAAGAAAGTACCAACCCAAACAAAACAACCGAACGTTATACCTTAAATGTGCAAAGAAAAGGGATTGTCTTAGAGGGCGTTTTCAACCCTCCGAACTTCGGTCAATACGCGTCCCCCCAAACATTGAGCGTGACCTTTAAACACACAGGCGAAGCAAAATTAACGGATTTAGAGTGCTGGATCAGGGAAAATTGGATTGAACAGAGCGCACCACCAGAAAAAGAACTCCCCTATAAAAAAGAATTTCCACATGCCCCCCCTTATCGATGCACATTAACAGGGATAAAAAGCATTCCATCTGGCGCGACTCTTATCACAAGGACCACCTCCGAAAACGAGGTGCAAGATATTCAAATTCATCGGTTTGCCAGTTTAGATGCAAAGGGGCCTGTCGTGGTAACACCTGCGCGATATGAACTCACCGAAAACGACGTCGAACGTGATAAAAGCGGGGCATTGCAGCTTACGGTTCCCATCGAGATCACAGACGATTTGTCTGGTTTGGTTGTTGATATATCAAAAAGCAAGCCGACACTGAAAAAAGGAAGACAGTCTTACCCCCCATCTTCTTGTGATACAAACACAAAAAGCAACAAAACGATCTGTTTTTTTAAAGCGCCCTATGCCAGGTTAACTCCTCCGACAGGACAGAGCGAACACCCCATAGTGATCTCTAATTTAGAAGACAACGCGGGAAACAAATCAGCACAGCACGCTCTTTCCTTGCTGGTCCCCACGGGAGATTTAGCATTAAACATCACCCATCCCCTTGATGGCAGTGCTATCAATACCGAAAAACTGAACGTAGAATTTCGCTACAAAACCTATAAAAACTCAAGCGTAGATGAATACATTGCCACAGTGAACGGAACGTCTTTTAGCTCTTTAGAAGAGCACAATGCAACTAAATTTAAACCTCAAAAACCTTGCGAAGATGAGATGGCATGGACATGTTCGGCTTTTACCTATGAGTGGCCACATTCTCTTGAAGATACGAACCCATTGAGCATTGAAATGAAAATTGTTGATGCTTGGGGTAAAGAAGAGCGCAAAAAAATCACACTCAAGATAGATAAAATGCTCCCCACCCTCACAAAAATGACACTGGAGCCAAAACACGCCAAGCCTGACGAAAAAATCACATTGACGGCGCATTTCAGTGAAAAAGTGAGCCAGCCAAAAGGGGCACTTGTAGATAACCCCATCATTTGGACGCAACAAGAAAACGCGCCACTTTTTAGCCATAGCTGGAAAGGAAATGTCACCGTGCCAAAGGTTGAAGATCACATTTCAACCTTGAAATTTACCTTCAGTGATTTTGCCGATGAAGCAGGGAATGTGGGAAATAATGCAAATCCAGGAGACACCAATGAAAACAACACGCTGCCTATAAGCCCTGAAATTACCATCATACCCATTGAAGACGTGAACAGCGCACAAGCAAAAAAGCTGACAGTAAGCGGCTTAAGCAAGCGCTTTTTATCCGAAAAAAACACCCTTACGCTTCTTTTTACTGACAAAGCGAAAACCACGTTGAGCGTGACAGGGGTAAAGCTTGCAGCTGATGGAAAGTGGAGCGCAACAGCTGATATTTCATCCCTCGCAGAAGGACGCATTACCCTGCGCGTTTTTGGCAAAAATGCTCAAAATATTGATGCAGAAAAAAGCACCACCTTTACTTTGGCAATGCAGCCTCCTGAAGTAGACATTTTTCATATTGAGCCCCCTTTAAATCAAGGCAAAAAAAGCACGGTCACGCTGACATTTTCAGCGCCAGTCAAAGGCGTTTCGGCCTTTTTAGGCTCAAAAGCAGTGGCCTTTGAAGGGGCACTTTTAGAATACAAAGCCATTTGGTCAGGCCATGCCACACCTGCCTTAATGACCGATAAATCCACCTTGCCTTTGCGGATTGAACGCGGTTTCATCAATGAAGCGGGCAATATAGGCGAAGAAAAAACCCAAGAATTTGGTGTAAAACCGATATTGACACTTCAATCACTTTCGAAAGTCTTCAATGCCGATGAAGCCAAAAACCTGTTTTTTTCGGGACGCGGCCTCGGCTTTAATATTGGAGACAAAATCCAGGTCTTTCTTCAATCAAAGAATGATCCTGAACAAAACACCCATCACGAAAGCAAATTCACCCAAGGCGGCCTTTGGCAAATCCAGGACGTCAATATTTCAAGCTGGGGATCATCAGCAATTTCTGTTGAGGTTTCAGGCATGAATCACGAAGGAATGACAGCAGAAACAATCAAGGGTTCTTTTACGCTTGATACCACAAAACCTGAAATGAACGAGGTGCATCTTGAACCAAAACACGCAAGATCTGGCGAAAAAGTCACTTTAACGGCCCATTTTAGTGAAAAGGTGAGTCAGCCCAAAGGGGCATTTTTAGATAACCCCATCCTTTGGAAATCACAAAAAAACGCCTCCCCTTTTGGTTATGTTTGGAAAGGAAGCGTAATTGTACCCAAGGTTGAAAATAACATCGTAACCTTCCCCTTCACTCTGCGTGATTTTGCCGATGAAGCAGGAAATGCAGGGGAGACAAAGGGAAACAACGCCTTACCTCTCACTCCTGATATCACGATCCATCCCATTGAAAATGTGAACAGCGCACAAGCAGAGAAACTAAAAGTGAGCGGCTTAAGCAAGCGCTTTTTATCAGCAAAAAACACCCTTACGCTTCTTTTTACTGACAAAGCAAGAGCCAGCGTCGAGAAGAGAGTAAAGCTTGCACCTGACGGAAAATGGAGCGCAACAGCGAATATTTCATCCCTCGCAGAAGGACCAATTACCCTGCGCGTTTTTGGCTCCAATGAACAAGGGATCCATGCAGAAAAAAACACGAGCTTTACTTTGACAACACAAGCGCCAAAAGTAGATATTTTTCATATTGAGACCCCTTTGAATCAAGGCAAAAAAAGCAAGGTCACGCTGACATTTTCAACGCCAGTCAAAGGCGTTTCGGCTTTTTTAGGCTCAGAAGCGGTGGCATTTGAAGGGGCATTTTTAGAATACAAAGCAATTTGGTCAGGCCATGTCACACCAGCCTTAATGACCGATAAATCCACCTTGCCTTTGCGGATTGAACGCGGTTTCATCAATGAAGCGGGCAATATAGGCGAAGAAAAAACCCAAGAATTTGGTGTAAAACCCCTGCTAAAACTTGACCCACATTTACCCCTGATCAATTTCAATGAGGCGAGTCATTTGGCTTTCTCTGGGCACGGCTTCGGGTTTGATATTGGAGACAAAATTCAACTCACTCTTCAATCCCGTCTTCCTGAACAAAAGCTCGAGCTCGAAGCCAGATTCAGTAAAGGCGGTCTTTGGAGAACCCCGTTCGCCAACATTTCACACTGGGGCTCATCGCAAATTTCTGTCGTGCTTTCAGGGGAAAATGGGCAAGGAAACACAGCGGAAAAAATCCATTCTTCTTTTACTCTTAAAAAAGAATGAGCGCGTTAGCGGTCTATACCCTGTATCTTAGTCAGATCTTTTCGAATCTAATTCTGGCTAATTATTGTTCGAACGGCTTGCTTATTAAGCAAAATTTCACTTGTAGCAAAAGAGATCCGTTTAATTGAGGGGATATCAGCGCCTCTTTATTAAATGTATATTTATCAAGGGAATGTATTTCTATAAAAGCGTTCAGCTTTGTGAATGAATAGAATGAGATCCAATGATTTTCGGAGTTTTAGTTTGAGATGTGACTAAGAGACAGGTCTATACCCGTCGCTTTTGAAGCTATATGGGTGCTGGCTAAGCTTATTCAGCCCAATCAGATAACCCATCGATGCGAAAACGCCATTAATGAGCCACCCACAATAAAACAGCAAGATTACTTGCCTTCATTTATTTTCAGAAGAAAAGCGCAGTGATTAAAAAGAAGAAAACCAGTTTACTTGACGAATAGTGCAAAAAAAGGGTTATTAAGGGAAAATAGAGCATAATATGAAGATTTTAGGCAACAGTAACTCAAGCCTCTTTTCTAGACTTTGATAGTTTCATTTTCGATTGGAAATAGCGTATTACGTGATCAGCCCGTTTTAAGATGCTGACAACAGCTGGCAAAATGTCGTCGTTTCTTTTCTAAGTGTTCGCAATAGTCCGTCAGCTCTTCTAATGTGCCCACGGGAC
>CAMRDW010000158.1 GCA_947041315.1 uncultured Enterovibrio sp. | reverse complement strand
GTCGCGTTGGTGAGGTGGCGATTATAGGGAGGTTTAATAGATTGGCAAGTCTTTTTTACTCAAAAGTGTATTATTTTCTTTTTTGAACACGAATCCATCTCTTTGTTCGGATTTTAAGCCCCCCTCCCCCCCCTGTTTTGGGTTTAAAAAAGATGCAAATCGCCTTCTCGATTTTTCCATGTTCATTTAAAGAGACAAAATGCTCTTAGAAACAGACTTTAAAAAGCCCTTCAATAATAAAGCTTCATTTATGTCTATTTGTATTGGATATACTCAAGAGACTTGAAGATGCGCGCCTGCGGCAAACGAGTAAAGGCCCAGAGCAGAGACTGACTCTGTGATTGGCCTTAGCGAGAGCAGCCAATACCCACGCAGTTTCAAAGGCGACCTTTGATAAGTGTCCAGATGAGAGTCATTCACCCCTTGAAAATAGGGGGGCATAATGTGATGAGCTTAAACGAGCGCAATTAACAGCCAGACAAGTTAAAAATCGAGGGATAGACTTTTATTAATTCAATACCAGAAGGAGCTACATTTTGATAGAAACAGCGTCACAAAAGAAGACTGTCACATTCCACATCTTCGCAACGCAGCTCCCAATCTCTTCATTAATTATGTATTTTTGACCAACAACCATTTGAACAATTAACATTTTTGTTCCAATGCAATTGCGCCCTGTGCCCGGTTTTTAGATTGTAATATTGTCCATTTGGACCTTTCAAGCGTGCCCATGCAACATCACCGCCTTCGTAATAACGTTCATGGTTGGCGTTTTGTTCATAATATGTTCCCCCATAACTGATCCCCATACTACGAAGCACCCCACCCGTTTTATAAAATTCGAGGATTGTGCCTGCCGGAATAGTCCCACTGATATTTGCATGGACACCACGTATCCATTGATCTTTCGTAAAAATATGTCCCCCACGACTGCCATGCCATGCCACACCGCTATTTTGAACTGCCGCTCGAAGCTGTGCATCAACATCCGGATCATTATCCAAGATATTTATATTTGCTGAAATGGCGTCGCTCTTGTCTGTATTCATCCAAGATTGCATTTGAAAATATTCTGTATTTTCATGAACGGCATCATTCACGCTTGCTATTCCAATACGAACGGAGTTAATCCCTTTCGGTAGGGGTATTTCGGTTCCTGAGCTTGAAATACTGGCCGTACTTGTTGTTCCATCAGAATAAAGAAGAGAGGCTGAAGAATAGAAATCACTGTTTAAAGCAGCACTCCCATTTATCAGTGCAAAATGAATTTTACTGTGAGTGTCTAAAGTCGCTCTATCAAAAGAGGCCGTAAAATAAGCAACCATTCCTTCCGTAATAGAGGATGCATCTGCCGAAAAGGTGGCTACTTCTGGTTTTAATTCACTTGGAAAAAGAGTTTTGTCATAACAGGTGTGGTATTCCGATGTCACCGTACCCATTGCACTGATGCGACTAGGAAATAAACCCACCTGCTTTTTTTCACCCGTTGCAGCATTTAATCGATACAAAATATTGCTGTTCATATTGCCTGAAACATTTTGATTTTTTGCTGAAATCAATAATTGTCCATTTTGATCCAAGGTTGCTGAGGTTATAAAATCGCTAAAATGAAATCCTTTAAGGGTTTGTACCCCTGTCGTGGTATCAATAACAAATGAACGCTGATTCGTAATAAACAGTAATTCTCCGTCCTGAAAAACAAAATCCCCCCAGCTCGTAAAACCTCCGCGAACAAGCCCAAGATCAAAATTGCGAAGATGCGTCAGAAGACCCGTAATAGGATCAACTTTAAAAATACTGTTGGCATCTGAAGCAAACAATTCACCCGTATTAGGCTCAAACGCCATACGAAAAATTTGCTTGAGCGTATTCGGACCTAACACATGATTTCCCGTGGCAGGATCAAAGTAAGCGAGTCGATGGGGCTTTAATGTTTTAGCATGCAAGTTTAGAGAGTTAAATTCTTCTTCTGATGTGTCATTTGCATATCCATTAACGTGATAAGAAATAGGCTCTGGTGCGCTTGCATAATAAAGCCGCTCACTGATGGGATCATAAGACATGCTTGTTGCACTAAAGAGGGCCTTTGATCGGTAAAAAGTGCGTTCTTGCGCGTCGGTATAAATGTCATTCATTTTTTCTCTTTCTTGAAGATCAAGCAAAAGACCGACATGCCCTCGACCGGCATTCATTGAATAAACATTACCGGCACAATTTGCCATCACTGGCGCAGAGATCAGCGTCCCCACGAAAACAAATAAAGGGAATACAATTTTTACTCGATTCATAATCAGTCCTTTTCTTACAAATAAATGCACCTCAAGCCACTTTTTTCTTCTCGTCACCTTCAAGGCGCCCTCTTGCATTTCGCATTTCGCTCTTCGTTTTCACTTTTCAGTAAAAAACGCATCTTCATTCCAGCAACAAAAAAATCCTCGGGAGGTGGAGGGGAATTTCTACTCGTTAAGGAAATATGATTGAAATCTGGAAATCGCGCATTTATCAAAAATGAGAACAAAACACTTTGCCTTTCTTGAAACTTGAAACCCTACCTTCCTCCAGCGTTGGGCATGATGAATAGCTGATCAATCAAAACAAAAAAGATCATCCTCTCTCCTTTGCTGCATTAAAAAAGCCTCTACTTGAGAGGCCGTATTTTTTAAATTTCAAACAACCTAAAAAGAATAAGCCTGAAGAAAGGACTTTTTATTGAAACCTCTTCACGAAAAAACACCAAAAGACAGATCACAAAAAAAATCCACAAAAACAGCACTCGCCAAATTAATGTGATATCGCTCGCATTAAAGGCAATAAAAAGTCGTTAGATTGCTTTTTTATTCGCATGACATTTTAATTCACATGAAAAAACAAAATTTGATCTTTATTGTTCCTTTCTTTTTACTACGTGCCGCATATGCAGAAGGAAATAAAGCAAATTGTTCAACGGTGACCGCGCCTAACGCAAAGGAAAATTGGAGGGTCTCTTTTGCCCGTGATATGGATCAGGCCATGCCCTATTTTACCAACGGAAAGGAACGCTGTTATATTGGCAAAGACATTCCGTTAGCAAGCCTTAAAGATTACCGTTTTCGGGTCTTTAAAGAAGAGCGTATTTCGGGTCCCCAGAGAGGCGATATATACAACATCAAAATCAACCAAAACACCAAACTTGAAGATTTAAAATTTAAAGCAACCTCTTCTTCAGCCAGATTTCGTTCGGCGGTCGTTTATCGTCCATCTGGGGAAATGATGGGCACTAAAATAACACAGAGCCTAAACTGGTGGGCAAACAGATATTTAGCCGAAAACACAAAACCCAAAGACTACCCCTATCCTTATATTTCGGATGACTTCCTCTCAGGAAATGCAGGACAGCATCGCCGTCAAAAAACAGATTTTCAATCCGCCTCAATCACCCTCAGAAACGACAGCACAGAAGATTCCCTCAATGCCATCCCGCAATGGCGTAACTGGTGGTCCGTCTCTCTTTCTGGCATTTTCACGGACAGCGCTTTCGAGTTTAATATCTATGACACATACCCTTCGGATAATCGGGGTTGGGAATACGATTATACCCCGATTTACTCATACGATAATAAGACCTGGCAACGATTTGAAATCAATGACTTGAAAGAAAGTGTCTCAGAAAATGCAGGAAATGTGACCCGTACAATTAAGATCACAAAACAATTTACCGAAAACAAGGTTTGGATGAGTCGTTTTTATCCCTATAGCACGGATGATTTTGACAGATTTTATTCTGATCTTTTAAAAACATTTCCACAAGGCCACCTCACCAAAAAAACACTCGGCAAGTCACCTGTTTTAAATAAGCCTATCGAACTTGTTACCATGACAAATCCGAAAATCCCTGACGCTAAAAAGAAACGGATTTGGATACATACCCGAACTCACTCATCTGAAACTGGCGGCTCTTTTTTGGTAGAAGGACTCATGCGTTTTCTTAGCCGCAAAACCCCAGAAGCTAAAACAGCGCTGGATAATTTAATTTTTCACATTGTTCCAGTGCATAACCCTGACGGCGTCAATTCCGGCAATTATCGATTAAATTTGAAATCAGAAAATCTCGAAGTTTTATGGTTAAGAGATCCTCAAAATCCACTGCTTCTTTCTTCCGAAGCTCCCATTGAAAATCAACTCCTTAATAAGGCAATACGCCATCTTGCACAAAAAGAAGGGAAATTCACTTTAGCCCTTAACTTGCACTCATCACAATCAAAACGTGAAACGCGGCCCTTCTTTTTCCCTCATTTTGGTCCAAGCGCACTTGGCTATAACACAGAAGAATCAGGTCTTTGGAATAAGAGCATTAAATTCATTGATTTCGTTAAACACTATTATGGAAAAGATCTCATCGAGGCCACTCCCACAGACGGGGGGCGTTCATTCGTTCCCAAAAGCTATCCAGAGTCATGGTGGTGGGCGAATTTCAAAAACACTGTGATGGCCTTAACCTTAGAAACAACCTATGACCAATCAGAGTATGCTCCTGGTTATGTTGATAAAGAGAAACTGCATAAGCTAGGAGAATCACTTGGAATGGCCGCTTTGGCTTATCACGATTTACTTAACCCCCCCTCTTTATCTTCAGCACCAACATTCGGTTCACAAAGAAACATCGATCCGATGATCCATGATGAAGAGAATTCAAAAGAATAAATTGAAGCACAACAAAAACAGAAAAGCCTCCTAAAAAGGAGGCTTTTCTTATCGCAAATCAATTAAATCTAAAAGGTTCGAAACTACAAGGTCGATTGAATAATGACTTCGTCCGCTTTTTTAATATAAGAGTCCATGTAATTAAAATTCAAATAACGGTATGTGTCTGCCGCCGTTGAATCTATTTCTTTTGCATATTCCAAATATTCAGCAAAGGTTGGAATACGCCCCATAATCGCCCCCACCGCCGCAAGCTCTGCCGAAGCAAGATACACATTGGCTCCTGTTCCTAAACGGTTTGGAAAATTCCGTGTCGATGTTGACAAGACCGTCGCCTTATCTGCCACTCGGGCTTGATTCCCCATGCAAAGCGAACAACCTGGCATTTCTATCCGAACGCCTGCGCGACCAAAAATGCCGTAATAGCCTTCATTGGTCAGCTGATCTTTATCCATTTTGGTGGGAGGGGCCACCCACATACGGGTAGGCAAGACATCATCAAATTTTTCAAGCAATTTACCGGCCGCGCGAAAATGACCGATGTTGGTCATGCAGCTACCGATAAAAACTTCCTCTATTTTTGTGCCAGCAACCTCTGACAACAAACGCGCGTCATCGGGATCATTGGGTGCACACAAAATAGGCTCTTTAATTTGATTCAGGTCGATTTCAATGATTTCAGCATAACTTGCATCAAGATCAGCTTCCAACAACTCAGGATTTGAAAGCCATCCTTGCATTGCAAGAATGCGGCGCTCGAGAGTGCGAACATCTCCGTAACCTTCACTTATCATCCATTTAAGCATGACAATATTGGACTCAAGAAATGCCCGAATAGAAGCAGGAGACAATTTAACCGTACACCCAGCAGCAGAGCGCTCAGCGGAGGCATCAGAAAGCTCAAAGGCTTGTTCAACCGTTAAATGTTCAACGCCTTCAATTTCCAGAATTCGCCCTGAAAATGCATTTATTTTACCTGTTTTTTCAACGGTCAGAAGACCTTGCTTAATGGCAAAATAAGGGATGGAATGCACCAAATCACGTAAGGTGATCCCGGGTTGCATTTTGCCTTTAAAACGCACCAGTATTGACTCAGGCATGTCTAATGGCATCACCCCCGTTGCCGCAGCAAAAGCCACTAGACCTGAACCCGCAGGAAAAGAGATCCCTAAAGGAAAACGAGTGTGTGAATCACCTCCGGTTCCAACGCAATCAGGTAATAGCATACGATTAAGCCAAGAATGGATCACGCCGTCTCCAGGACGAAGAGATATCCCTCCACGATTCATAATAAAATCAGGCAAGGTATGGTGAGTCACCACATCGATTGGTTTTGGATAAGCGGAGGTATGGCAAAAAGACTGCATGGTTAAATCAGCAGAAAACCCTAAACAAGCTAAATCTTTCAGCTCATCGCGCGTCATTGGCCCAGTTGTATCTTGCGAGCCGACCGTGCTCATTTTCGGTTCACAATAGGTCCCAGGGCGAATGCCCACAACACCACAGGCTTTGCCCACCATTTTTTGAGCTAAGGTATAGCCTTCTTTTGTATCCGTTACAGGCTTCGGACGACGGAAAACTTCAGAAGGCTCTAATCCCAACGACACACGCGCTCTGTCTGTGAGACCTCGACCAATAATCAAAGGAATACGTCCACCAGCACGCACTTCATCGTACAAAACATCTGTTTTTAAGGTAAAGCGGGAGAGGAGTTCTTGGGTATCATGGCGATACACTTCACCTTTAAAGGGATAGATGTCAATGACATCTCCCATGTTCATCTGAGAGACATCAAGCTCAATAGGCAAAGCCCCAGCATCTTCCATCGTATTAAAAAAGATGGGTGCAATTTTCCCGCCTAAACAAAAACCGCCTCCGCGCTTATTGGGAATGAACGGAATATCTTCACCCATAAACCAAAGCACAGAGTTTGTCGCTGATTTTCGTGAAGAACCAGTCCCAACAACATCCCCTACATAAACAAGCGGATAACCTTTATCCTTTAATTGCTCAATCTGAGTAACGGGCCCTATCGCACCCGGCTTATCCGGAGAAATTCCCTCTCGTTCATTTTTTAACATGGCCAATGCATGCAAAGGAATGTCAGGACGAGACCAGGCATCAGGGGCTGGAGATAAATCATCGGTGTTTGTTTCACCGGTCACTTTAAAGACGCTTAATGTGACTTTTTCAGGGAGATCGGGTTTGGATAAAAACCATTGCGCATCCGCCCAAGAGGCCATCACTTCTTTCGCAAACGTGTTACCCGCCTTCGCTTTTTCTTCAACGTCATAAAAAGCATCAAACATAAGCAAAGAATGAGAAAGTGCTTTGGCTGCAATTGCCCCCAATGAAGGATCATCTAAACAGGCAATAAGTGGTTCAATGTTATAACCACCTTGCATGGTTCCCAGAAGTTCCACTGCCCTTTCTTTGCTGACTAAAGGCGAATGTGCCTCACCTTTTGAAATGGCGCTAAGAAAACCCGCTTTAACATAGGCCGCTTCATCCACTCCCGCAGGAATACGGTTTTCAAGCAAATCCAACACCGTTTTCTCTTCACCAAGGGGGGGGGATTTGAGGAGTTCAACAAGCAACGCGGTTTGATCTGCATCAAGAGGTTTCGGGGCGATGCCTAGGGCTGCACGTTCTTCGACATGTTTACGATAAACTTCAAGCACAAGATTTTCCTTATATTGAGTCTTAATCACCACGATTAAGGCATCTTGAGGGTGGTTTGGTTTGCAAATGCCATAGTCAGATTCAAAGGCAACTATTTTTACGTGGGCATCTTGCATAACAGGATTGGCATGTTATACCCGTCACTTTTGAAATTGCGTGGATGTTGGTTTTGATCAGCAAGCCACATCAGAGAGTTTGTTTATACTCAAGGCTTCGCTTAACAAGCACAAACACGCACTTTCATATCATTTGGGTATAAGTTATTTCTTTTTTAAGAATATACTTCCTATATTAGATAACCGCATATTTTTTAAATAAAATATGTTCGAACCCTCCCATTCAACGCAGAGTACAGGAAAAGATCATCGCTTATCAAAATGCTGAAAAAAAACACAAGAACAATTTATTGAGGTAATACCTTAAAGCTCTCTCATTTGAATTTTGAAATCTATTTACGCAGAGCCATTATAAAATAAAATGTTTTTTATCAATTGGTCAACCATTATCCAACAGGTCATCTTTTCTGATCTGGCCCTGACACAAAGCAGAGCGAAAAATAAACAATAAGAAACACTCGCGATTAAATTAAAGAAAGCTTATCAGCCAACACCAGCCAACCTGCTGACTCCTTAACATAATAATCTGCTTGAGATCCGTCTCCGTAATCCTTAAAACGAAACATTTGACCAAAAAGCTCACGCACCATTGCAGAAGCGGGCGCCCCCTTCTTTCCTTGTCCAAATCTTTGCATCAGCAGTGATTCTTGATAGGCCCGCCAATGAAGCTCTGAGGCTATTTTAGCGATGAGATTGACTTCTTGAGCCATTTTTTGACTCATCCCTCTTGAAAGCGCAAAATCTAAGATCCCCGCAGCTGGTGCACAAATACCCATAATAAGGGCGCCTCCAAGATTTCCAGTTTGATTGGTTGCTTTTAAGCGCTTTAACATGACAAGTGAATGACAAAGAGAAGATAAATAATCACTCTGTTTCATT
>CAMRDW010000157.1 GCA_947041315.1 uncultured Enterovibrio sp. | reverse complement strand
AAAGCGATCAAATCACGCTCTTTTTTTATCTCACACGAAAAAAGGGAAAGTGGGCTTTGGCTCTGTTAGAATCAGCGACAGTTTTATTTTATTGGAATTGCTTGTGAACGCTTCTTTCAACCAGCTTGCTTTAAAACGCGCGCTATTAGAAAATTTAGAAACCCTAAAATTTACTCAAATGACCCCCATTCAAGCCGAGGCTTTACCTTTTATTCTTGAAGGAAAAGATCTGATTGCTCAAGCTAAGACAGGCTCGGGGAAAACCGCCGCGTTTGGATTGGGTTTGTTGCAAAAACTCGAAGTGAAACGTTTTCGGGTTCAAAGCTTGGTCTTGTGCCCGACCCGAGAATTGGCAGATCAAGTTGCTAAAGAAATTCGATCGCTCGCTCAAAAAATACACAATATAAAAGTATTAACCCTCTGTGGCGGTACTTCTTTAGGTCCTCAAATTGGTTCTCTTGAGCACGGCGCCCACATCATTGTGGGTACCCCGGGACGAGTAGAAGAACACATACGAAAAGGCACTCTGTCTTTATTAGATGTTAAAATGCTGGTTCTGGATGAAGCAGACCGTATGTTAGACATGGGCTTCCAAGATACCTTAGACAGGATCATTGAAAGTCTTCCCAAAGACAGACAAACCTTGTTGTTTAGCGCGACTTTTCCAAAGCAAATCGATTTGATAGCTAAACGTGTGATGCGAAATCCCGTCACAGTGAAAGTCGAGTCTGTGCATTCAACATCCACGATTCAACAACGTTTTTATCCTGTTCGTTCTCATGATGATCGTATCGCGTTATTGGGATCGGTTTTAGGGTGCTATCAACCAAAATCAACCATCGTATTTTGTAACACGAAAAAAGAAACAGACGATGTGACACATGCATTGACAGAAAAAGGCTACGTTGCATTGTCCTTGCATGGTGACTTAGAACAACGAGAACGAGACCAAGCCCTTGTGCGCTTTGCAAACAAAAGTGTTTCGATTTTAATTGCAACAGACATCGCAGCCCGAGGACTCGACATCGATTCACTTGATGCTGTGATCAATTTCCATATTGCACATGATCCAGAAGTTCATACACACCGAATAGGCAGAACCGGGCGCGCGGGAAGTCAAGGTTTGGCTTTTTCATTTTTCAGTGACAAAGAAGTCCACCGCGTGGCAGAGCTTGATTTAAAAGAAGACCCTTTTACCTCTCCTGCAGAGCGGCCTGACACTGCATTCTTAAATACGCCCATCTTTCAACCTGAAATGGTCACCTTAAGAATGGACGGTGGAAAAAAACAAAAAGTGAGGCCCGGGGATATTTTGGGTGCATTAACGGGGGGAGATCCTGCTCTTTTAGGGACGGATGTCGGAAAAATTGCCTTGTATGATCAATTTACTTATTTTGCGGTAAAGCGGGGCTCTGTTGATTTAGCATTAAAGAAAATCACTGAAGGCACCTTAAAAGGAAAGCGTTTTAGAGTGAGAGCCATTCGAAATTAACAGATAAAATGCCCTTCATAAAGAGCGCCCTAAAGACAAAAAGAGAGTTCTTTTTCTTATTCCAATGAACACATCGAATAGAAAAGCCCCTTTTTAAGATAAAAAGGGGCGGGTGTGATCCTTGTATTCTTGTGTCTTCGAACAAGCTAAAGAGGCAATTTTAGCGATAATGCTGGCTGCTTTTGAGAGGTGATTTAAGCTTGAGGGTACCAGTAGCCTTGATTACAGAGTTTTAATAATAAATCTTTAATGGCTTGATTTTTGATTAATGGACCCAGATCTTTTTTTGTGAACGTCTCTTGGCAAGATAGAATTTTCAATAATTTCTCAGCACCTTGTGGAATAAGAATGTGCTCACCATGAATATACAGGTCGAGTGGATTATTTTCGTGATACAAGGTTTTAAGGCCATAGACTTTTTCCAAAATCATTCCTTCTTGGATGAATTGGATGAGCTCCTCTTGTGTCCACAGCGGGTCGGCTTCCATGAGGTTGAGTTCATGGCGTGACTGGCTCAGTTGCTCTCCTAGCCAATGTCGTTTTGCGTTTTCATCATTGAGCAATCTCATTAACATCTTATCAAGCGCTTGGTAGTCAGCAGTGGAAATCATGCTGCTTTGTGTTTGGGTTTTTATGTTAGGGTTGTGGTAATGCGTGTCACCTAAATCATTATTTACTGCAAAATCTGCGAACCCGCTGAGGAGCTCTTGTTCTTTTGGCGAACGATAACCGATTGAATAACTGAGGGACGTTTCAATCGTGTTGCCTTCATGTGGAAAACCGGGTGGGATATACAAAATATCACCCGGCTCCAAAACTTCGTCAATCATCGGCTCAAACCCTTCGATTTGACGCAAGCCTGTCTCATGGTTTGCATCCTTGTATTCACCCAAAGGTCCCACGCGCCAACGCCGTTTCCCCATCCCTTGAACAATAAAAACATCATATTGATCGATATGCGGCCCCACACCGCCATGGGGCATGGAAAGGCAAATCATGAGATCATCAAATAACCAATCGGGGAGTTTTTTAAAGGGCGCAGAAAGAGAGGCCACGCCGGGATGCCAATGGTTGGCGGCTTGAATGATCAATTGAGAATGGGTTTCAGGGAAATCTTTGAAATCTTCGAAGGGGCCGTGTGCGACGTTCCATGTTCCTTCTTTGTTTGTGACAAAACGAGAGTCAATTTCTTCTTCAAGCGCTAAACCCGCGAGTTCATCGGGGCTGATTGGATCTTTAAATAGATTGAATCCGTTTTTTATTATTGTGGGTTTTTGGTGCCAATGGGTCGCGAGAAAATCGTCAAAATCGAAATTAAATTGATACATAAGTTAAGAGTCTTTATAAAAAGAAGAATAAAAAAAGAGCCTGATATACCCGCTGACTTTGAAACTGCGTGGGTGTTGGCTGCGCTCGCTCAGGCCAATCACATATTCGTTCTATGTGATTGGCCTTCACTCGTTTGCCGAAGGCGCACATCTTCAAGTGTCTTGGGTATATTCAGGCTAGATAAGAAGCGCGTGTTTTAAAGTAAATCGGTGAGTCTGACGGCATCGCCTATGTAGTTGGCGGGGGTCATCTCTTTGAGGCGATTTTTTTCTTCTTGAGGAATATCAAGATGTTCGATAAAAACGCGGAGCCCTTCAGCGTCGATGCGTTTTCCTCGGGTCAGCTCTTTTAATTTTTCATACGGCTTTTCGATCCCATACCGGCGCATGACGGTTTGAATGGGCTCAGCCAAGACTTCCCAGTTTTGATCAAGCTCTGACAACAAGGTGGCCTGATTTACTTCCAGCTTGCTGAGCCCTTTTAAGGTTGAGCTGTAAGCGATGAGGGAGTAGGCGACACCTGTGCCTAAATTGCGCAATACCGTGGAGTCTGTGAGATCGCGTTGCCAACGTGAGATGGGCAATTTTTGTGCTAAATGCGTGAACATGGCATTGGCTAAACCCAAATTACCTTCTGAATTTTCAAAGTCGATGGGATTGACTTTGTGCGGCATGGTGGAGGAGCCAATTTCGCCTTCGATGGTTTTTTGTTTGAAATGCCCTAAAGCAATGTAGCCCCAGATATCACGGTTGAAATCGATGAGAATGGTATTGAAACGCACGAGGGCATTGAATAATTCCGCGATATAATCGTGAGGCTCAATTTGGGTTGTATAAGGATTCCAGCTTAAACCCAAGGCCTCTGTGATAAATTCTTCACTGAATTGATGCCAATCTATCTCGGGATAAGCCGACAAATGTGCATTGTAGTTTCCAACGGCACCATTGAATTTAGCCAAAATGTCACAGCGTTCAATTTGGGTATATTGGCGCTCCATGCGATAGACCACGTTGGCCATTTCTTTTCCGACAGTTGAAGGCGTGGCGGGTTGCCCGTGGGTACGAGAGAGAAAAGGAATGTCACGGTATTTTGCTGCCATTGATTTTATCGCATCAATGACACGGCGTATTTCAGGTAAAATGGCCTCTTGGCGTGCTTGGGTGAGCATTAAGGCATGCGCGGTGTTATTGATGTCTTCTGATGTACAACCAAAGTGTATGAACTCATTGGCGGCATGAAGTTCAGGGTGTTGGGCGACTTTTTCTTTTAGATAATACTCAACAGCTTTAACATCATGGTTGGTCGTGCGTTCAATGTCCTTGATACGTAAAGCATCGTCTTCATTAAAATCGGTTGCAATCGTTTCTAAAATCGCATTCGCTTCTGGGCTAAAAGGGGAAACTTCTTTGATAGATTCTGTGGCCGCCAATTTTTGTAACCAACGGATTTCAACGACAGTTCGGTATTTTAAGAGACCAAATTCACTGAAAATTGAACGTAACGCACTTGTTTTCATTCCATAGCGGCCATCTATGGGTGAAACGGCTGTCAGCGATGACAGTTCCATGGTCTTTACTCCTGAAATTTTACGAATGTAAGGCAAGGATGATTTTAGCTTGTTCTATCAATTGCTTGCGGGAGAAAATGAGTTGGCGACGTTTTCCACCAACTTGACGCCATAAGACTGCGCCTCGGATCCCTGCGAGCAATAAGGCGCGGATCTTATTTTGAATCGCACTTTGTTGTAATTGCTCAGGATTTCCTGTGATTTGAATGCGAGGACCTAATGGGGTAATGGTGTCTAAATAGACACTGGCAAGATTGGAGATCATTTGATCATCAAGCAAATTGAAATGTTCGATTTGACGTTGAAGTGTTTCTATTCGGTCTCCCAGTTGCGCCAAGGTGTCACGGCGATGGGATAATTTTCTGTCTAAAGCCAATAAATTGATAAGATAGCGAGTCAGTTCATTCACCGTTTGGCTGCTGTCCAGTACGCTGACCATGGTTCTTAATCCGACGGCCAAATTTTCTTCTTTCTCAAATATATCAATCGTGGAAGTGGGCTGAGTGACAATAATACTGTTCAAGCTGGTTTTCAGCGCATCATGATCACATTTTCCAGTGCGAGCGAGATCTTGCACTAATTTGATAGATTGACAGACACTTGCAAATGCGATGGTTCGATCAAACAAAGTATTCGCCACGGAAGAGTGCTCCTTTAAAAACGCTGTTCGATGATGCCGCCGCCAAGACAAACATCACCGCTGTAAAAAACCGCGGACTGGCCGTGCGTGACTGCGGCTTGCGGTTCATCAAAAATAACGTTGATTTCGTTATCACTTATTCTCATGATGGTACAGGATATGTCCTCTTGACGGTACCGTGTTTTTAGCGTGCATTTTAATGGGAAGACCTGAGGGTGAACCCAATGCAATTGAGCGGCGATCAAGCCTTTAGAATACAAACGAGGGTGCGTGTGTCCTTGTGCGACGACAAGAACATTGCGCTCAAGATCTTTGTCGACAACATACCAAGCCGCTTCCAAGCCATTGCCCCCTTTTTGTCCTCCAATATGAAGTCCTTTTCTTTGCCCTAAGGTGTGGTACATTAAGCCTTGATGTTCGCCTATCGGGTGTCCATCCACGGTTTCAATTATTCCCGGTTGTGCGGGTAAATATTGAGATAAAAAGGCAGTAAAGCGTCTCTCTCCTATAAAGCAGATCCCGGTGGAGTCTTTTTTCTTCGCCGTGACGAGATCTTGTTCTTCTGCAATACGGCGCACTTCGGGTTTAATGAGATCGCCAATAGGAAAAAGACTGCGAGAAAGTTGCTCTTGATTGAGGGTGTAAAGAAAATAACTTTGATCTTTATTGGTGTCGAGACCCCGTAGAAGCTGAATAGGTTCATTGTCTTGCGTTGGAAACGTGCGGCGGACATAGTGACCCATCGCGATGAAGTCTGCATTTAAAACCTCATCAGCAAATTCAAGAAAGGCTTTGAATTTTATTTCTTTATTACAAAGGATATCGGGGTTTGGAGTGCGGCCCGCTTTGTACTCTTTTAAAAAATGCTCGAAAACATGATCCCAATATTCCGCTGCAAAATTAATGGTGTGCAGAGGAATACCCAGTTTGTCACAGACCGCTTGTGCATCGGCTAAATCTTCGGCTGCAGAACAATGCTCGTTGTTATCGTCTTCTTCCCAGTTTTTCATGAAAAGACCTTCAACCTGATAACCTTCTTCTTGAAGAAGATACGCTGAAACGGAAGAGTCAACTCCTCCGGACATTCCGACAATCACTTTTTTTTGACTTTTATCTGACATGACGTTACGTCCACTCCAATACTTAAGCGCCAATATTTAAGTATTAATAAAAAATCCCCAATAAAATTGGCGAAAGATTGTAGCACACAGAAAAATAATGAGGTAGCGGTTTGAAAAAAGAACAGAGTCGACACCCCATAAAGGCGCTGTGCCTATTTTTTATTCCGGTGCGGGGCAATGATTTCTTTCCATTCTCCGGGCTTTAGATCACCCAAAGTCCAATCTGCTATTTTATAACGAATTAATCTCAGTGTCGGGTGCCCAATGGCGGCGGTCATTCTACGTACCTGCCTGTTTTTTCCTTCAATTAAGGTGATAGAAAGCCAGGTTGTTGGAATGGTCGCGCGCGCGCGAATGGGAGGCTGACGTGGCCAAATTTCAGGTTCTTCAAGGAGCTGGACCTCTGCGGGCAAGGTTTTTCCATCTTTGAGTTCGATGCCCTCTCTCAATTGATTGAGGGCGCCGTTGTTAGGAATACCTTCTACCTGAACCCAATACACCTTGGGTGATTTAGACCGAGGTTGGGTTAAGCGAGCTTGCAAAATGCCGTCGTTGGTGAGCACCAAAAGGCCTTCGCTGTCTTTGTCTAAACGCCCTGCGGGATAGACATTTTTTATGGGAATAAAATCGCCCAGTGTGCTGTCTCCTGGTTCCCCTGTAAATTGTGTTAATGTATTGAAAGGTTTATTAAAAAGAACAATTCTTGTGGGTTCTGATGGTTTTGTAGATTTTACAAAACGGCGCGCATTTTTTGTGTTCGAATGTGATATTGAGTTTGTCATTAAAGGTTTTTTTTGGGGTTGTGAAGGTAAATTCATTTAATTACATCAAATGGTCAGATACAAATGAGACTTTTGTATTATACATGAAATAATGTGATTGGCGTGTTGCAAGATTTACCGTATTATTTTGTTTTCATGTTGAAGAGAAACGCGTTACTGAGTTCGGTATCTGTCTGAATTATATTTTCTATTTAGACGAATGTGTCTTTTGTTTGAATACGGCCTTATTTAAATAATATTGGGGTCATAAGGAGAGTTAAATGGAAAGTAAAGTCATTGTACCTGCTGATGGTACTGCAATAACATTAAAAGATGGCCATCTCGTTGTTCCTCTTAATCCCATTATTCCATACATTGAAGGAGATGGTATCGGCATTGATGTCAGTCCTGCAATGATTAAAGTTGTCGATGCTGCGGTAGAAAAAGCGTATGCAGCAAACCGCAAAATTCATTGGATGGAAATTTACACGGGTGAAAAAGCAACCCAAGTTTACGGTGATGATCAGTGGCTTCCTTCTGAAACCTTGGATTTTATCCGTCAATATAAAGTGGCAATCAAAGGGCCTTTAACAACCCCTGTGGGCGGTGGAATTCGTTCTTTAAATGTGGCGCTGCGTCAAGAATTGGATTTGTATATTTGCGTTCGTCCTGTGCGCTATTTTGAAGGCGTCCCAAGTCCTTTAAAACACCCAGAATTAACCGATATGGTCATTTACAGAGAAAATTCTGAAGATATTTATGCAGGTATTGAGTTTAAAGCGGGGACAGAACAAGCAGATAAATTGATCCGTTTTTTAAAAGAAGAAATGGGTGCGACAAAAATTCGTTTTGAAGAAAATTGTGGTATCGGAATTAAACCGATATCGAAAGAAGGAACCACCCGTTTAATTCGTGCAGCCCTTCAATACACAATAGATAATGATCGCGATTCATTGACCATTGTGCACAAAGGCAACATCATGAAGTTCACCGAAGGGGCCTTCAAAGATTGGAGCTATGAGGTAGCCAAAAATGAATTTGGTGCAACCTTGCTGGAGGGTGGGCCTTGGATGAGTTTTAAAAATCCAAAAACAGGCAAAGAGATCATTGTAAAAGACGTCATTGCAGATGCATTCTTACAACAAATTTTGTTGCGCCCTGCTGAATATGATGTCATCGCGACCATGAATCTCAATGGGGACTACATTTCTGATGCCTTGGCCGCGCAAGTTGGAGGTATTGGTATTGCACCTGGTGCAAACATCGGTGATGGCGTTGCCGTATTTGAAGCGACTCATGGTACGGCACCTAAATATGCGGGTCAGGATAAAGTGAATCCGGGATCGTTGATTTTATCAGCAGAAATGATGCTGCGTCATATGGGCTGGACTGAAGCGGCGGATCTTATTCTTTTGGCGATGGAAAAAGCCATCAAAAATAAAACCGTCACCTATGATTTTGAACGCCTTATGGACGGCGCTAAATTACGCAAATGTTCTGAATTTGCACAAGAGATGATCGATCAAATGTGATCCTAAAAATAAAATAAAATAAAATAAAA
>CAMRDW010000156.1 GCA_947041315.1 uncultured Enterovibrio sp. | reverse complement strand
CCATTGAATATTCAAATGCGCTATCACCGTTGATATCAGTAAATAACCCATTTAAATCAAGGGTTCGACTCGTCATGATATCGCCTTGCTTTAATGCCCACTCTGCAATTTGAGCATTAATTGTTGTTAATTCATCGTCATTCACTTGTGGTGCAGTATTTTCATTTGTCACGGTAAATAAAAGCGGGGTCACAGAGGTGCTTACCACCTGGAATGCCGCATCATTTTCATCCGTGACCTTAATAACCTTACCCTTCGCATTGAGATCATTGGTGGAAATTAAAATAGAATAAGTGCCTCCAGGAACACCCTTGCTTTTGTCTGCTCTAGAAATCAAGATGTGATCTCGATTAACTCCCACTTCTGTTGCATGTTGAAATTTAACAAGCAGGTTACTTTTAGCCAATTTTGTCTTATTCGAAATATAAATATCATGAAACTCGTCGTGCGCTGCATCATCTTTGTCCGTAATGAGCGCTTCAATGCCGTCTCGACGAGTATCCTCATCTAAACCTGTTAAACCATCTAAATAAATTGTTCGATCTTTCCACTGCTCATGAGTGCCATATAAACCTTCTACTTTGCCCAATTCAACTGCCAACAAAGCCATATTCTCTTTGTTAAATTTAACTTTTTTATTGAGTACCAAATCTGTGCTGGCGCCGTTTGTACCAACGGCAACATAGGGTTTATGAGCGGTATCCTCCAGTAAATCTGAGCTCATTGTACTCACTGCTGTAACGGCGATCGTCGTCACTTCCTCTGCATGTTTATCAAATAAAGCATCTGATTTCGCATTGGCTTTCGATTCAAAAATGATTTGTGCCACTTTATGATTTCTCTGGGCTAAAACTTTACGCCCTTCATCTAGTAAATTTTTATCAAGAAGGTAATCGCCATAAAGCATCTCTTTGGTTAATAATTTTTCAGGATCAATGCCATCCAAGGCGGCCAGCACTTCTTTTTGTGCTTGTGTTTTGTTCATTTTTGGTGCGCGCACACCTGGCTGTTCATCCTCTTCGGCGCCCTGCATTTTAGCGACGACAAGATCAGTGATGGGGCTTACCATGCTTGATCCCGCAGGAGCGCGCAGAACAATGGGATTCATCGATTGCTCAGGTAAATCCATGTCTTCAGAAAAAATATCTGACTCAGGATCAAAGGAGCGCAAAGTCGCAATGATCATGGTGTGTTTTTTTAGCAAGTCCTTGGTATCAAGAGAAATTTGAGTATCAATTTTCCCATTATCATTCGTGATCACATAATTACCGTTCAAATCACGGACTATCTCAGTGGTCTCACATTGACCGTTCTCATTGCTGTCAGCACAAACCAAGGCATTTTTGATATAACCGTCCATCGCCGTGAGGGTAAGCTGGGCCGAAGTGCCAGAGCCAGAGCCAGAATTACCATCACTACCACAAGCGGACAAAATTAAAGCAGAAGAAATAGCTAGTGCAATCCGGGTCTTTTTTCTATTTATTTTCATGATCTAAGTTCCATTTAGAAAAGTAACAAATGTTAGCGAAATGCTATGGTTGAATCACTTAACCCTCTGTTCCAAATAACATTGTTGGCGAAGTCAGATAACTATTTGCCAGCTCTCTTAATATCGCAACTTTTCTAAGAACTATTTTTCATAATTTATAACGTTAATTCTTTTTACACCTTTAAAACAAAGAGTTACATCTTAAATTAGATCGAAATCTTTTACTTTTTCAGTGAAATAACAAGTGTATAAAAAACAGACTGCAAATCGCTCATCCTGAATAAGTCAAACCTTTTTAAGCGATACCCCTCATGGATTTTAAAGAGCATTTTTTCTTTTTTATGTCCCCTTTGATGTTGGATGTTGCGTTGTTGCCTACGTTCGCGCGCCCCAATCAGAGTCCATCTATTCGCTGGGGCTTCATTGGGTTGGCGCAGGCGCACATCTTCAAAGGCGAGGGGAATATCCAGGATATTTAAAAGAGCGCAGCGGCCCTAAGAAGAAAAAATTCCTGAACATTGCAGCTCGATGTCATTGCGGTTTGAGAGCGAAGGCAGAACCGAAGCGCTCTTCATGGGGAGGGGTATCAATGAGCGAAAGCGCGTCAATGCGTGATTGCATACCTTTTTTGTGGTAAATTCGCCCTTCTGTGTCACATTCGTACTCTGTTATTTGGCTCACAAAGGAAATAAAAAGAAGGTATTCCCTTCAACCCTTGCCTGCGATCAAATTTCCTTCATATAAAAAAGGTATACTATGCCCGCCTTCGTGAGGCAAAAGACCGCGGTCTAAATTCGAAGTTCTATTTGGAGAGCTTGTCTGTATCATGGCCCTGCGTTTTAAGGTTCCCCTTTCTGCCCAAGACACTTGAAAATACAGGTAGGCCTCCATCACGTTTTCGCCATGAGCATAAACAAATCATTTGCTTGAGATGTGTTTGAAAGCCAAAAAATCCGCATCTTCAAACACAAGATAAACAGGTGTCGCACTGTCATTCGTTAAATATCTTCGTATACCCAAGACACTTGAAGTTGCGCACCAGCGGCAAGTAATTGAAACCCCTGAACATAAATGGATTCTGTGATTGGGCTGAATGAGCGTAGCCAACACCCACGCAGGTTCAAAGGCGACGGGTATAACACCTTTTAGTATCTTCTAAACCTTGAGCACCCTCTAAACCTTGAATAAAAATCTTCCGGAGAAATTGAAATGAAAAAGACCAAAATCGTTTGTACCATCGGGCCAAAAACTGAATCTTTTGAAATGCTTAACAAGCTTGCAAATGCAGGCATGAATGTGATGCGTTTAAACTTCTCACACGGTGATTTTGAAGAGCACGGCGGTCGCATTAAAAACCTGCGCGAAGTGATGAAAAGCACAGGAAAGCAACTGGCGATTTTACTTGATACGAAAGGCCCTGAAATTCGCACAATCAAACTAGAAAACGGCAATGATGTTTCTTTGATTGCAGGTCAAACTTTTACCTTTACCACCGATCCAAGTGTCATCGGAAACGCTGAACGCGTCGCGGTAACTTACACGGGTTTTGCAAAAGATCTAAAGCAAGGCAACATCATTTTGGTTGACGATGGTCTCATTGAAATGGAAGTGCTTGAAACCAATGAAACAGACGTCATTTGTAAAGTATTAAACAACGGCGACCTGGGTGAAAACAAAGGCGTTAACCTGCCAGGTGTTTCTGTCAACCTTCCCGCCTTGTCTGAAAAAGACAAAAAAGATTTGGTGTTTGGTTGTGAGCAAAACGTTGATTTCATTGCTGCATCTTTCATCCGTAAAGGGTCTGATGTGCAAGAAATTCGCGAGCTGTTAGCCGCCAATGGCGGAGAAAACATTCAAATCATCTCTAAAATTGAAAACCAAGAAGGTGTTGATAATTTTGACGAAATCTTGGCTCTTTCTGACGGCATCATGGTCGCGCGTGGCGATTTGGGCGTTGAAATTCCAGCAGAAGAAGTTATTTTTGCACAAAAAATGATGATCGAAAAATGTAACCGTGAGCGCAAAGTCGTTATCACGGCAACACAAATGCTTGATTCTATGATTAAAAACCCTCGCCCAACACGCGCTGAAGCGGGTGATGTTGCAAACGCTATCATGGATGGCACAGATGCTGTGATGCTTTCGGGTGAAACAGCCAAAGGCAAATACCCCATCGAAGCGGTCACCATTATGGCCCAAATTGCCACCCGCACAGACGGCGCAATGAAAGCAGAAATGGGTTCACGTTTGGACAGCCCATGCCTTCGCATTACAGAAGCCGTTTGTAAAGGTGCCGTCGATACAGCAGAAAAACTCAATGCCCCTTTGATTATTGTTGCAACAGAAGCCGGTAAATCAGCACGCTCGTTGCGCAAATATTTCCCAACAGCCAACATCATTGCATTGACCACAAACCAAAAAACGGCAGCGCAACTGACTCTAAGTAAAGGCGTTAGCACTGTTATCGTTAATCAATTCGAAAACACAGATGAATTCTACCGTCGCGGTAAAGAAATCGCGCTAGAAATCGGCTTGGGTACGAAAGGCGATGTGGTTATCATGGTTTCTGGAGCGCTTGTGGCTTCTGGCACAACCAACACAACCTCTGTACATGTTCTGTAATTAAACAAAACAAACAGACCCTAAAAAACCGATGATTTCATCGGTTTTTTTTTATTCAAAAAGCGCTTACACCAAATCGATTAAAGATGTGCGCCGCCGGTAAATGAGTGAAGCCCCTCGGCATAGACGGACTCTGTGATTGGAGTGAATAAACCGAGCCAAGACACACGGCTTCAAAAGCGACAGGCATAAAAAAAGAGCCTCAAAGAGGCTCTTAATCAATGGGTTTTAGTTCAGTTCCCAAGGGCCGTTTTCAGTGCCGGGGATCTCACCTTGTGTCCACCATTTAGCGGTATACGTGCTGCCTTGGTAGCCTGCTTTGTCGCCCCCGTTATACACCTTGTCTGCACGCCATTCTTTCAGGCTTCCATCGTCAGCTTCAAGCCAAACAGGGTTTGTTCCTGGCTCATCACCTTGTGTCCACCATTGGGCGCTATAGTCCACACCATTGTGCGTCACTTTATCACCCGTATTGTAAATTGCGTTTGCATCCCAAGTGCCTTCTCCGGCTGCCGCATCTCCTTTCACCTTCACTAAAACAACCGCAGAAGTGATTTCAACACCATCAGAAACACCCACAGTTAAAGAGATCTGTGCGTCTTCATTTGCGCTTGGGGCGGTGAACGAAATTTCAGCCTCATTGCCATTTTGAACCAAAGTACCTTGACTTGCAGTGAAGGTTAAAGTGTCACCTTGTGCATCTGTTGCAGAAACAGCAATTTGAACAGTTTCACCCGCTTTCACTTCAACAGCACTTGGAACGGTTAGCTCTGGCGCTGTGTTTTCTACGCCGGTGCCTTTTACATTGACAAGAACTGTTTTCACATCAGATGCTTTACCGTCAGTGACTTTAATTTGAATGCTTTCAGTCACGTCCGTTGAGGTATTCACCGCTTTATAAATCACAGTGGCTGTATTGTTGCCTTCATTTGTCACTTGCGCGTCTTCTGAAGAAAAGCTCAATTTGTCCTTGTCTGCATCTGTTGCACTGACTTTAAATTGGACAACTTCACCGGATGTTGTTTCTTGCAATTTCGGAACGGTTAATACAGGCGCTTCATTTGGCGTGGTGTTGGCATTGAATACGGCATCAATTTGTTCAGCCAAAGGTGAACGTAAATCGGTGCATTTTTTGAGCTTAGAGCCGTAATCAATGAAAGTACCTTTACATTGAATGTCACCGTGAACTTGCCAGACGATGATCCCACCCAGATCGTGCTCAACCACATATTCGGCTTTTTTACGAATCGCTTCTTCGTCGTCATAGCTTAAGAAGTATTTGCCTTTCACCGCATAGGGGACTTCTGCGTTTGCATCCCAAAAATGTGTCCAACCACTTTGTTGAAGAATGTAGTTATAACTAGGCTGTCCTTCGAACGCTTTCCAGTTATCAATATCAACTGAAGAATTCGTTGGGCCGTCTACTTCAAAGTTCACCATACGTTTATCGGTCGGAGCGCCAAGATAAGCCGTTGCTTCTTTGGTTTGCATTCCACGGCCATAAAAAGCGGCCCCGAAATTAATTTTTTGACTTGGAATACCGCGAGATTTCATCCAAACGCGAAGATCATCGAGCGTCAAATCTTTGAATTCTTCTTCAGGGTATGGGAAAAGAGGTGAATTATGTCCTGTCACATCAGACCAAGCGCCGTTTAGGTCGTAGGTCATCATATTGAAATAATCCATTGAACGAGATAAACGCTCCCAATCAAACCCTTCTAATGCAGGTATTGTGGCTTTAAAAGCCGCCGTCAGCAGTTTGTCTTGACCAATACGGGCACGGATGTCTTCCATTAATTGTTCAAAATTAGCGAAATCTGCATTGCTTCCCGTGAAATTCATGCCGCCTGTTCCAGGAAATTCCCAGTCAATGTCGATACCATGAAAACCGAGCGCCATCAGCTTATCGATGTCTTCCATAAAACGGGCTTTCATTTTTGGGTTTGAGGCCATTTCAGGGAAATGCTTTGACATGCTCCAGCCCCCGATTGAGGCCATGACTTTCACGCCTTTTTCGTTTGCTAAATCAATTAAACCAGGAGCGCCACCTGCTTTTTTCAAAGGAATTGGCATTTGTCCGACAACACCTGAAGGGGCATGCTTCCAACCCTGTCCATCTTTGACGAAACCTTGCGCTTGGACTTTGGCCAATTGCTCTGCTTGCCAAGGTTCATTCCCTGGATATTCATGAAGGTATTCAAGCTCACCCCAAAGAATGTGAAAATCCCAGCTTGAATAGACATCGGGATGCAGTAAAGAGCCGGGCTCTTGAACTGATCCTTCTTGATAAATACTTTTATTGCGAAGATCGCCGCTGTGCAGTGAGCCGTCTTTCGCAACGCCAAAGAAAGAGAAATTCAAAATAGAATAAATGTCCATGTTCACGTTCAGGTGAGTCGCTTCACCTTTTACGCTAAAGCCTGCATCTTGTCCTTTCCACGCTTCCCATTGTGTCAAATACCCAATAACCGCTTTATCATGAGCAGGAGCGGCTTGTAATGGGGCGCTCATAGAAAAGGCACTTGCAATGCACAAGGCAATAAAGGCAAATTTAGGTTTATTCATTTCAAATCCTTTGTTTCTTTAACCTTGATTTCATGTTTAGATTTATTTCATATAAACATGATTCAAATTATTCTGAATTAATGTGCAACAAGACTACACTCCGCGTTTTTTTTTACTTCATTGTTGTTTTTGCATATGAACGAAGATCACGCAATATTATATTCATCGAAAATAACGCCATTCATTTTAAAAAATAATGAAAACATTGTATTTTAAAAATAAAGGCGCTTTGTTACATGTTTATACCAATCCCATTAAACATTTGCTCATTCTTGCTTTACCCCTCACCTTTGAAGCTGCGTGGGTGTTGGCTGCGCTCGTTCAGCCCAATCACAGAGTCCATCTATGCTCAAGGGTTTCACTCACTTGGCGCAACCACGCATCTTCAATTCCTTTGGGTATATACCCGTCGCCTTTGAAGTTGCGTGGGTGCTGGCTGCGCTCGCTCAACCCAATCACAGAGTCCATCTATGCTCAGGGGTTTCACTTACTTGCCGCCTACACGCATCTTCAATTCCTTTGGGTATAGACTGCGAAATAAAACAAAGTTAGGAAATATTAACGCTCCCAGCTTGGGTGTTTTTTAAGGAGACGCTTCTTTGAGGCATCGGAATATAAAGCGTTATTTTTCTTAATTAACACATTCCAATTTTCCGATTTTGGTTTGAATAAGCGCTCATTTTCTGTATTTTGAAGAAGTGAATGACTGAAAGCATCCATATAACCTGTAACAGGCAAACCAAGCTCATTAGCAAGTGACTGGGCTTGAGAAGACCAGATCCCACCATTCGCACTTCGACACGAACGAAGCTCTATTGAATCGACGCCACTCAATTGGCTGGAATATTTTCCTTTCAGGTAATTTGAAAATTCATGTCCATTTAATAAACCTATTGGCGTGGCGGTAAGACTTTTTGCACCGTGACTGGAAATAATTAATTTACGATTTTCAACATCTACATTAAATTCTTTCGCCACGTCACTGTACTTGTCTTCCCATCCCATACTTTCAATTGAACTGGCAATTTCATGCATATTTGTAGCTCGAAGTTCATTATTATTATCTTCAAGCCATTTATTAAATATATTAGTATTCTCTGAGTTAATCTCCATGGCCGAGATATTATCTTCAATTCGAGGCACGGATAATAAATCATCTAGATGAGGACGACCATTGTAATATAAGCGATGCTGGTTCGATTTATTGTCAATATGCAAGTAAGCATAAGATGAGGGATGTTCTGAACCTTTAACCATAATTGAAATTAATTTCGATTCCTTTGGTAAATTATCAATACTTATTCCTTTTATTGGCAATTTACCTTTCAAACGAAGATGAGAATGAATAACTCTAGATACCGCCGTTGTTTCTGAGATCTGATGATCAAGTAAACTCATGGTGCTTGGTGACATATCTTCCAAAACAGAAGAAACACGGAGCAAATTGATTACGCCAGAAGACATTGACCATGCATTTTCATTTTTAAGCATATGCCGACGTACTCTTTCATTTATATCTAAATTAGGCGCAGAGAAACAACCGAAAGAGCTGCGTTTATTTCTACATATTTTGCTACTCTCATGGGCTTGATCTGTTTTTTCATTGATATCATATAAGGCTCTGTTTTCGATGATCTCTTGATACATTTCCATATTGTTTATAAGCATGACATCTAAAGATTGCTCGTATTCATATGCATTCATCCCTGCCAATGCCGTTTTATCCTTGAGGGATAATTCTAACTGTTCACTGAGCAATATATTCGTTTGTTCTACGGTGAGCTTATATTTATTAGCCAAT
>CAMRDW010000155.1 GCA_947041315.1 uncultured Enterovibrio sp. | reverse complement strand
AAAAGATGTGAAATTGCCCAGCAGCGCCAAGCGAGTAAAGCGCCTTACGGCATAAAAAGTGGGCATAAAGGGTAAATATAGAAAGATTCTGATTGGACCTTAAAAACGCAGTCAACAACCCTGCATCTTCAATTATATGGGGTATATCCGTGTTCTTTTCAGGATGCAAAATAGACTTTAAAGTTAACGAGGATCCTTATTTCTACGCGCGTGCTTATAACAGAAATCTCTGCATTTTCTCGCGGTATTATCTCGCCCCCTTAATATCCAAATAACAATGGCAATGAATAAAATCCAAGGCAACATTTTAATGATCATACCCAGCATGCCAGCAAAAGCCATTACAGCGAAGCCCACACACATGGCGACAACAATCCCAATAAAACTGATGCCCGTCACAAAAAGAACCATTGTAAAAGCCAATAAAAACAAAAATTCAGTCATCACATTCTCCAAATTCAGTCTAAATCTATCTCGTTTTAATAAAGCTAAGCACAAAACAGGCCATCTTATTTTCTCCTAACAAATCAGTTCGTTAAATTCATTCTTTTGGAAAAAATAAGCCATTGTCAAATGAACGTGGTAAATGAAACCAATTTTTATCGCATTTTTCACCACAGCGATTATAGCCAAGACATTATAAAGAGCAGGTCGGCTGCAAAGACGCTGCCAACCCAGTATTTTCAAAGTCGAGGGGGATAACTCATGCATCTTGTTGCAATGCTTGAATTTTGTTGAAGGCAGATTGTAAAACCTCTATTCCCGCATTGGGTTTAAACGCGTTTTCACTGATATATCGACGCCATTGTCGCGCCCCTGGCATCCCTTGAAACAAACCAAGCATATGACGGCTCATATGATTCAAATTGGCGCCTTTGCTTAATTGTGATTCAATATAAGGATACATGGCCTCAAGGACCTCAACTCGTGTCATGGGGCATGATTCAATACCGAAAAAACGCGCATCAACTTCTGCCATCAAATATGGATTTTGGTAAGCTTCACGTCCAATCATCACGCCATCAAGATGAGCCAAATGTATTTTTACTTCCTCTAGAGATTTAATTCCACCATTTATTCCAATTAACAGATGCGGAAAATCTTTTTTTAACTGGTACACCCGAGAATAATCTAAAGGCGGAATTTCGCGGTTTTCTTTCGGGCTAAGCCCCGATAACCAAGCTTTGCGGGCGTGAATTGTAAAATTATCACAACCACTTTTTTCATACACAGTTTGAACAAAATCGACCAAAAACGCATAGCTGTCTTGATAATCAATGCCAATGCGTGTTTTCACCGTTACCGGAATATCAACCTGCTCTTTCATTGCCAGCACACATTGCGCAACCAACTCAGGCTCCGCCATCAAACAAGCACCAAAACGGCCATTTTGAACTCTGTCAGAAGGGCAACCTACATTAAGATTAATTTCATCATATCCGCGCGCTTTCGCGAGCTTTGCACAACGGGCCAAATCAGCAGAATTCGAGCCACCCAATTGCAAAGCAATGGGGTGCTCTTCCTCATTAAAATCGAGGTAATCCCCTTTTCCATGAATAATCGCCCCCGTTGTTACCATTTCGGTATAAAGTAAGGCATTTTTAGATAGAATTCGATGAAAATAACGACAATGTTTATCCGTTAAATCCAGCATGGGAGCAACAGAGAAGCGGGCAGTGGGATACATAAACTAAAACCTTAAAAATCTCAAACGAGCAGATATTCAATCTTGGCCGGAAAGTATACTCTCCCGCTCACAGGGCTTCAAATTTGCTTTAGGCTAAAAAACGCACTCAGGCTGAATCAAAAAACAGCCCGAATTTATTCGTGTTTTACCTAAAAAGAAAAAAATAACAGAAACAAAGAAATTCTAAATACGTTTATTCACAAAGCGATATATTTGAATTTTTATTTATAAATCCATTCAGCTCTAATTTCTTTTTAAACGCTGAAATACTTTTTTTAAATGAGTCTTCTTCTAATAGATTTTCAACATTGACAGAAAAACAAAACGCTTTCACGCCTTCATAACCATCAATCACTTCTCCTGTGATTGGAGGAAAGTCCGTTTCTGCGTAAATATTCCACCACGCCCAATTTTCAACCAATGTTTTTGTTGGCCTATACGCAATCAATTCTAACGATGTTTCACTTTTTTCTGGGGGATAAGACAAATGAAAAGGATCCCAATCTTTTTTTTCAAATTCAAAACTTTCACTGATCCCTGAGTCCGTTTGTAAACGAATCACTAAAGACCACTCATCATCATTGGCTATATTCCTCTGCGCGCTTTGGTTCACAAAAAGGAAAATTGCATCATTTAAAGGAGAAAAATCCCAGCCCCAACGTTTTAAAGGATTTGCATTTCCTTGAGGGGTTTTTGAATGATTCGAAGGTGACCAATAATGAAACTTACAATTTAACGAATCCGAAATAGATTCTATAATAGGCAAGATTATTTGATAAAAACCCACCAGCAAACGCTGCGATTTTCGAACGTCTAATAAAGCTTGCTTAATATCATTTTGATCTTCTTTCATTTTAATGAGCCCCCTTTTTTACAGAATACATTATTTACATTTTCCCAATTCACATCTTTCGAGTCAAATAATGCGTTAAATCCACAGATAGAACCACAAGAAGGAAAAAGAATTCTTTTATTTGTTTTTTTACTTATTTTCTTTTTAAGATTCGTTTTAAGTTCCTTTTTAAGATCTTTTTCGATCATTTCATTTTTTAATATATTGAAAGAATATTCACTGATCTGAAAGGTCCTTTTTAAAAGAGGATCCCAAGAAAAAGAGCTTTCTCTTTTTTCCCCTGATAGATCACAAGAAACGCTGTCTTTTCTTTTTAATCCCATCTTTTCATTTCCATTTTTATGCTCATTATTCGTCGCCTTTGAAGCTGCGCGGTTGTTGGATACGCGCTCAAAGCTCCAGCCGCGCTAAAGGTGAAAAACATATGAAACTAATACTTTGTACCTATCTCTAAATAAGTACTCGACATCCATGTTTCTAGCTTTCCATTCGCGTCTTCAAGAATTAAATAGCCTTCTAGAGATAAATTCACCACCTTAAGCTCTCGTTGTACGCCATTTTTTTTGGTAAGAATGGTTTTACCTAGCATTTTGGTGCACGTCAGCCAAAGAGAAATAAGATCTTCCTTGCTGTAATATAAGCGCTCCATTTCTAACAAATAAGCTTGAAATAAGGCTTCAATGGAATAGGACTTTCCCATAATTTGCCTCAAAGAAACAGCCTGTTCCGCGATAACGGAAGGAAAAGAGACTTGATTGATATTGACCCCTACACCGACAATCCAAGCCATAGATTGATTGGGGTTATTGGGGTAATTTACGGATTCACATAAAATACCGGCGAGCTTGCGCTGATCAACTAATACATCATTGGGCCATTTGACATGCGCATCCAGCCCTGCAAATTTTCGAAGCGTACGCACCAAAGCGATAGCCGGTAAAAAAGACAGGTTTTTTTGTTGGAGCGGCGTTTGCAAAACAAGAGAAAAAAGCAGGCTTTCTGCAGTATTTGACTCCCAAGAGCGCCCTCTTGTTCCTCTTCCTGCTGTTTGTGATAAGGCAACAAAAACACTTCCTTCAGGCAAAGCGCTCTCTTTTAAACGCTCTTTTGCCCGTGTATTGGTAGAATCTGTACTTTCAAAAACAAAAAGATTTTGTCCGAAAGTGTGTGTTTCTAATTTTTGCTTAAATGCATCTTTAAACATATTTAATATCCATCAAGCTCACTCACGTTATAGAAAATGCGGCTATTCAAAACGTAAATTACAGATACGACATTTAAGTGTTAAATCTAAATCTTCAAGATAAAAAGGAAGATTTTAACAAATCAAAATGATCAAACCATAAAATATCTCACTCCCTTTTAACGCAAAGTGAGTGTTTATTTCGCTCCTTCAAGAAAATGTAATTCTTCCCCATGAGAGTGGAGTGCCAGTTAAGAAGAAACATCATTCTGTCGGGGATTTTCGAGAAAAAAGAGTGTAACTGCAATAGTCTTTCTGTGGGCCTGTCACATGCCATGTACAGCTGTACTGCCTTTTTGATATCACTTGAATTTCTCCAAGATAATGATCGGAACCGCATTGATGTTCAATTTCTTTTTTTCCTTTTTTTAAATCTAAAGAATAAAAGAAACGTCCATCATTAAAATAAACCTGAGCCTGATCGTTTTTTTGAAATTCGAACTGATATTTTTGCTCCGCCATACCTCTATGATTACCCAGCGCCAAGCAACCTCGCTCAACATAAAGATATCGTGACACATTGACCAAAACTGAAAGAGGCTGCCAGGTTTGCACTCCTTCTACAATGGCCGTTTGATGATGACCGAAATGGATTTTCTTGTGAGTCACGGTTCTTTTAAAAGTCCACGAGTGCAAAAGGTAGGATTTCAAGTGAAAGACAGAGAGCATAAATGACCTGAAAATTTAAATACGCTCATATTAAGGGTTAACGTTTTCAAAATCAGATTTCTTTATTGCTATACCCAAAGTAATTGAAGATGCGCGCCAGCGGTAAACGAGTGAAGGCACTGAACACAGACTGAACACAGGCTAAACATAGACTGAGCATCTGATAGGGCTCAGCGAGCGCCCCATCCACCCAGCGTCAAAGGCGAGGGGTATATGCGCAAGCCTTTCGCTTGCTGCATCTTCAGCTTCTTTTGTATCGCGCTTAAAAAAGTCGCACATACAAAACACATTTATTTTTTTTCGAGTTTCCACAAAAAGCCATGATTTATTTGCTTTCGAGCTTCATTTTTTCGTTTTCTATTATCTACAATTGTGGAATCAAGATCGACTTTAGACTCTTTTTTAAGTTTAATTAACGGTAATTAAATCAATTATCTGTCTGATTTTTGAAGTCTAATGAGTGATTTTTCAACAGGTATCATGCATTCTCAAACTAACAATAGAGAAGGCTGTCATAAAAATTTATCCCCAAAAGATTTGAAGTTGCAGGTCGGCGGCAAGAACGACGGGGTTAAGCAGATGCAAACACCTTAAGCCAAAAAAGTACAGCCCCCCTCTTCTGTCAGGTGACAGTAGAAAGAATGCAGTAGGATGGTAAAAAAAATTATGCGAGCTGAATTTGTAAATCCATTTTTAACGTCATTACTTAATGTCCTTGAAACAATGGCCAACCTTTCTTTAACTCCAAAAAAACCACGACTTAAAACAAAATCAGAAGTCGCAAAAGGAGATATTTCAGGGTTAATCGGATTGGTTGGACCAAAAACAAAAGGATCTTTTTCTGTCACTTTTGAAGAAGAGCTGGCCCTCGAAATCATGAACCGTATGCTAGGTGAAAAACCGAAAAGCATTGATGCTGACGTAACAGACATGGTCGGTGAAATCACCAACATGGTCACAGGTGGCGCTAAGCGAATTCTTGCAGAAAAAGGATTTGATTTTGATATGGCGTCTCCCATCGTGGTTTCTGGCTCTCAGCACAGCATCACTCATAAAAGTGATGGGCAAATCATTATCATGCCATTTGAGTCTGAATTTGGGCGCGCTTACATTGAAATTTGTTTCGATTAATCTTTTATGGATTCACTTTATTTTTAAATGTATCCATAAAATTTCATCGTTTGAGAAACTTAGGTTTTTTTAATAAAACAAATCACAGGTTAAAAAAAGCACCAAAGCCAAGCGGGTACTCTGTGATTAGCCCTTAAGAGCGCAGCCAAAAAGCCGGGATCTTCAAATGCGATGAAATGAAAATACAGGCCCTTGACTGCGATTTTTTATTTTAATCGCGCCATTGCTTAAAAGAATCAATCAACCCTTGGGTTGAGCTGTCATGGCTTGAAACTTCATCTGATTTTGAAGGCTCTTTTTGTTTTGAAAGCTCTGGCAAAATTTGATTGGCCAATTGCTTACCAAGCTCAACGCCCCACTGATCAAAGCTGAACACATTCCAAATGATCCCTTGCGTAAAAATCTTATGCTCATACATCGCAATCAATGCGCCCAAGGTATGAGGTGTAATTTTCTTTATCAAAAGCGTATTTGTTGGACGGTTTCCTTCAAACACTTTAAAAGGTGCAAGCGCTTCCACTTCCTCTAAAGACATCCCCTGCGCTGAAAGCTCCGCTTTCACTTGCTCCAGGTTTTTACCAAAGGCCAATGCTTGTGTCTGTGCGAAAAAATTCGCCATCAAGATAGAATGATGCTCCCCAATGGGATTATGACTTATCGCAGGCGCTATAAAGTCACATGGGATCATTTTTGTGCCTTGATGAATGAGTTGATAAAAGGCATGTTGACCGTTGGTTCCTGGCTCTCCCCATATGATAGGGCCGGTTTGATAATCAATACGCTCCCCAGAACGCGAGACCGATTTCCCATTTGACTCCATATTTCCCTGCTGGAAATAGGCCGCAAAACGATGAAGGTATTGATCATAAGGTAAAATGGCTTCTGATTGCGCATCATGAAAATTGTTATACCAAATACCAATCAAGCCTAAAAGAACCGGAAGATTTTCAGATAAAGGGGCATGAAGAAAATGATTGTCCATCTCATGGGCGCCCGTTAAAAGCGCAATAAAATGCTCATAACCCACCCCGAGACAAATAGACATCCCAATCGCCGACCAAAGAGAATAGCGTCCCCCCACCCAATCCCAAAAAGCGAACATATTGTCTGTATCAATGCCGAATTCAGCCACGGCTTTTTCATTGGTTGACAAGGCTGCAAAATGCTTCGCAACATATGACGCGTCAAGAGCGCTTTTTAAAAACCAAGCCCGAGCTGACAAGGCGTTTGTCATGGTTTCTTGGGTTGTAAATGTTTTTGATGCAACCAAAAACAAGGTGGTTTCTGGATTGAGATTTTTTAACGTTTCAACAAGATGCGTGCCATCAATGTTTGAAACAAAATGCAAATTCAAGCGCGTTTTATAGGCTTTTAGAGCTTCAGTGACCATATAAGGGCCTAAGTCTGAACCTCCAATTCCAATATTAACGATGTCGGTAATTTCTTTGCCTGTGTAACCTTTCCACTCTCCACTTATCACGCGTGTTGAAAAAGACTTCATCCCTTCTAATACCGCATTGATTTCAGGCATCACGTCTTTGCCGTCAACCAAAATAGGGGTATTGCTGCGATTGCGCAAAGCAATGTGCAATACGGAACGCTGCTCCGTTTGGTTAATCGCATCCCCTTTAAACATGGCGCTTATCGCTTCGCTTAAACACGTTTCATCAGCCAAGGCGAGCAATTTTTCTTTGGTTTCTTTTGTAATGAGGTTTTTTGAATAATCCAGCAAAATATCCGCACCAAATTGTGCTGAAAATTGATCAAATCTCGAAGGGTCTTCGGCAAAAAGCCCCGACAATGTTAAATCTTTTGTGTTTTCAAAATGAGCGGATAACGCGTTCCATGCTTTTGTTTTCGTTGGATTGATGGATTTCAACATAATGCATATTCCTTGTGAAGAAGGGGGTTATACCTAAAAAATTGACGCTGTGAGTCGAAGGGGATGGCGCCTATCCCATGAGCCTAAGCTTGGCTTTTTGTGATTAAATCTTTGCAAGCCATCATGGGGCTTGCTGTGCCAAGAAGATGTTTTCGCAGGCACGCATCTTTCATTACTTTGGGTGTCTATATTACCAAAAGAAAAGCAAAGACCACAGGCGCAAAGGGATCAATAAACTGTAAAATCAATCTGTAGGGCTTGTGATACCTGCTTTTTCTCAAATCCGCTTTCCTGTCAAATCCCGCGTTCTCTCACATTGGAACAATCAAATCACTGCCGTCTCTGAGAGCCATTTTCAAAAGCCCTCACTTGTTAAATTTTCACCTTAAATACCTCACCCTTACGTCCAAGATGTTTGTTTTAATTTACGCAATTGGAGAGTGAATTAACATGAAAAATAGGCCAGACAAGACGCCACTTCAGCACATTTCAGGTATAAATCATCTTCTCAAATTGAAGAGTAATCTTGATTTAAATCAAAATCGCGTTGAGTCCAACACAAAAACAAAAAAGACGAATTGCAGATCCTTAATAACCCACATAAAAGGCGAATCTTATGACTCCGACAGGCAGACCCACTTCTTCTCCTCCTCCAAGAGGCACTCCCCCTCGCACTCCAGAAGCTCCCGCTCCTCCCCCTCCTCTTCCTCCTGGCTCTCCCCCTCCTGCACCGCCACTTCCTCCCCAGAGTTTTATTGTGAGGATGGTCTCTAATGGAACAAGCTTTATGCACTCTTTATCACCAACCTATCCACTTCCTGGTCAAGCTCCTGTTAGGTTACCTGTCGTAGAGGTACGCCCCGGTCCATTCCTTCGAGGGTTAGCCACCCGCACAGCGCCCACCCCCATAGGCAACGCGGTTCGCGCTATAGGGGTGCTCGCCACGCTTGCTTCTTTTATCGGAGGAGCAAGAGGAGCAGAAACAACAAATTCAAACAACACTTCACAAGCCGCCACAGGAAATTCGACAAACGCCACCAGCACATCAAGCACAAGCTCGCC
>CAMRDW010000154.1 GCA_947041315.1 uncultured Enterovibrio sp. | reverse complement strand
TAGAAGTGGTAAATGAAATATGCACTCTCCTTGATGAATATATTGAGAATAAACCGAATGATATAAACAGTTTTTCTGATTTGATCACCTTTGTTCGCGACAGACCTGGGCATGATTCCCGCTATGCAATTGATGCAAGTAAAATTCATCAAGATTTAGGTTGGATCCCAGAAGAAAGTTTTGAATCAGGGATACGAAAAACAATTTTGTGGTATTTAAAAAATGAGAAATGGACATCACGAGTCATTGATGGCAGTTATTTCCAAGAGAGAAAAGGAATTATAAAATGAAAGGCATTATTTTAGCTGGGGGGTCGGGTTCTAGACTTTATCCAATTACCATTGGTGTATCAAAACAATTACTTCCAATCTATGATAAGCCAATGATTTACTATCCATTATCAATATTGATGTTATCTGGTATTAAAGAAATTTTAATAATAACAACGCAAGAAGATAATGCTTCTTTTGTTCGATTATTAGGTGACGGGTCAAATTTTGGCATCTCAATTTCATACAAGATTCAAGATGAACCAAATGGAATTGCTGAAGCATTTATTATTGGAGAGCAATTTATCGGTGACGATAGTGTGTGCTTAATACTTGGTGATAATTTATTTTGGGGGCATGCATTCTCCCCAATGTTAAAAAATGCAGCAAAAAGAGCTCATGGTGCAACAATATTTGGTTATCAGGTTTGTGATCCATGTCGCTTTGGAGTGATCGGGTTTGACGAAAATAATATTGTAACGTCTATTGAAGAAAAACCGTCATATCCAAAATCCGAATATGCAGTAACGGGCTTATATTTTTATGATAATCGTGTCGTTAGTATTGCAAAAGATGTACAACCATCTGATAGAGGTGAATTAGAAATAACTAGTATAAATCAAGCATATTTAGATTCAGGTGATCTTAATGTGGAATTATTAGGGCGTGGTTTTGCTTGGCTTGATACGGGAACACATGAAAGTTTATTAGAAGCCGCACATTTTGTTGAAACAGTTGAAAAAAGACAAGGATATAAAATTGCTTGTTTAGAAGAAATTGCATTTAATAATGGTTGGATAACTAAACAGATAGTCCGTGAGTTGCTATCAAAACATAAATCCAATTCGTATTGGAAATATATAGACCGGTTAATTTTAAATAATCACATTCAGGGTGAAATTTATGAGTGAAAAAATCTTTGTGATTGGTGGTGGACAATGGCAATTACCTATTATTAAAAAGGCTCAGGAGCTAGGATATAAAGTAGTATGTTCTAATTTGCATTCCGAAACTCCGGGTTCAAAAAAAGCTGATTATTTCGAAACTGCTGATATTAAAGATAGAGAAGAAAATCTTAAAATTGCGTTGAAATATTCTCCTGTTGCGGTCATAACTGATCAAAGTGATATCGCTGTTCCAAGTGTAGCATTTGTTGCTGAAAAATATGGTTTGAATGGAATTACTAGTGATGTAGCAAAAAAATTCACTGACAAATTAGTAATGCGGAATTGTGTAAATAAAATAGTGGACGTAAATCCATTTTATAAAGAAATAACATGTTTGGATGACCTTATTGAATTTACAGATGTTCATAATTGCCCTTTAATACTGAAGCCAAGATGTAATCAATCAAGCCGAGGTATTGAAATATTAAATGGCGATTCAGATATTATAAAAAGTTATCAGAAATGCACTGCTCATGCTACTGGTGGGACTATTATAGTTGAAGAATATATAGATGGAATTGAATATACAGTAGAAGGTTTTTGTTTCAAAAACAAGCATTACTCACTAACAAGTTCAAGAAAGAAACATTACGATACTAATCGAAACGTGGCTTCAGAATTAATTTTCCCTTCTGATTTGACCTTACAAAAAAGAAATGAATTATTTGAAATAAATAACAAATTAATTGAAGGTTTTGGGTTGAATTTTGGAATAACACATTCAGAATATAAAATCAGAAATGGACAAATTTACTTAATAGAAATGGCGGCAAGAGGTGGTGGAAGTAAAATTAGTTCAGACATCATTCCATTAATGACAGGAATTGATGTCAATGAATTACTAGTAAAATGTGCGCTTAATGATGATTCAGTCGGTAGTATATTAAATGAAATAATTATGCCTTGTGAACATATACAATGTGTAAGCTTGTCGTTTCTTAATTTTGATAGTGGTAGAGTCATAAATAGAACTCTTTCAACTGAAATTTTAAAAATTAATGGTGTTATTGATTTTGACTATCTATTCCCCCTTCATTCGTCAATTGATTTAATTACTGATGATAGTACCAGACATGCCTATATGATTATAAAATCAGACACATACAAAAATCTTGAGCGTATTTCAAGAAAAGTGAAGGCAGCCGTAGAAATAATATATGCATAATTCAATAACTATATTCGATAGCCTATCTCATCCAATGCCGAATGGTAAGTGGTTACAGCCTAAATACGACGGTGAAAATTATGTATCAAATCTGATTTCTTCAATGAAGGAAGCAAATATCAAGTGGGCATTTGCTAGTGGTATGGGGAGTAAAATTGGGAATTATAATGAAAATACCTATTCAAAATATATTTATGAGTCATGTCAAAATGAAGACATTGAATTATTCCCTTTAGCATTCATTGATATCAATGCAATCAGAACATTAAAATTCAACAGCTTAAATTTGTATTTTAAGAATTTATCTAACCTTGGATATGTAGGTATTAAATTGCATCCAAGATTATCAAATTTCCAATTTTCTAATAAATTACTGCCTACTATCATAGATCTAGCATGTGAAAATAATCTTATTCCATTTTTATGCACTTATGTATGGGGACAAGGTGAATGTAATAATTCATGCTCAAGAGATTTAATGAAATTATTGGAGAATATTAGTATGAAGTCAAAGCTTGTTTTAGTGCATGGAGGTGCTGTTAGATTACTTGAATATGTTGAAATTTGCCGCGCATTTCCAAATACATTATTGGATCTATCGTTGACATTGTGCAAGTATAGAGGAAGTTCGTTAGACATAGATATAAAATTTTGTTTTGAACAGTTCGACAGGAGAATATGTATAGGGAGTGACGGTCCAGAATATTCTTCTTACGATTTACGAACTAGGTTTGAATATTTTTCCACAGGTTTATCCATTGAAAAAAAAACAAATATTGCACATGGTAATATATTTAAATTTACAAATTTAAGCTAAAGGATTTTATATGAATAATATATTGAAAAAATTAAGATGTGCTAAGTCTATTGAAATCAATCAAAAAGTATATGAAAAAAAAAGAAGAGGTGAAAAAACAATAACATTGTCACTAGGAGAAGCATACTTTGATATTCCAGATTTTGGATTTTCAGAAATTGATCATTATATAGGGTATCACTATTCGGATAGTCAAGGCTTACCGCTGCTTCGAAAAGCACTTTCTGACAATTATTTGAATGAGCACGGATTACTTGTACCAGAAAAAAATATTGTTATTTCAGCAGGATCTAAAATTTTAACATATCTAACAATGTTGCTGACTCTAAATAAAGATGATGAGGTTATTCTTCATGAACCTGCTTGGCTCAGTTATCAAGATCAAGCAACTCTATGTAATGCAAATACAAAATATATACCTTTTAATATAGATATAGCTGATTTCCATAATTATTTATCAGATCAAACGAAATTGATAGTTATCAATAATCCAAACAATCCAGCTGGATGGATATATAATGCACTTCATTTAAAAAATTTAATTCATATTGCACATTCAAAAGGTATTTTTGTATTAGTTGATGAAGCATATAGTGATTTTGTTAAACAAAACTCAGAATTCAACAGTGCGACGTCTTTAGTTAATCTTTATGAAAACTTGATCGTCGTTAATTCAATCTCCAAGAATTTTGGGATGTCTGGATGGCGAATTGGATATGCAGTCATGAATGAATGTCATATTAAGAATATGATAACACTCAATCAACATACAATCACATGCGCACCAACAGTACTGCAAATTTATTTGGCGAAAAATTTAAATGAAATTCAATCCGCTTGTAATCAACAAATTAATGAGCTTTTGATAAAAAGGGATAATGTAAAGTCTCTCTTAGATAAATATGAATTCATTTATTTAAATGGTGGTGCTACTTTTTATTTTTTTGTCGATTTAGGTGAGTTTTTAAAAGAAACTGATTCATTTGCAGAATATATTTTAGAGCACTACGGAATTGCTATAGTTCCTGGTTCTGCATATGGAGAAACGACTAAACAATTTATTAGACTATCCTTTGGAACTGAAGATCTTGATGATATTGAGTCTGCACTAATAACCATTCGTCAATGTTTACTTAATGATTTTAGTTAGACATTTCATTTACTGAGGCTACAATGAAAATTAATTTTAATGAACCTTTTATTTCTGGATTGGAAAAAGAGTTCATTCTTGATGTTTTTGAACAAAACAGATTTTATGGAAATGGAAAATATACACAGCTTTCTACCAATTTGATAAAAAACAGAATCTCTTCTGAAAATGTTCTTTTAACTGATAGTTGTACTTCTGCACTTGAAATTGTAGCTTTATTGCTTAGAGACTATAAAAAAGAGCAAGAAATAATACTTCCTTCATACACTTTTTCATCAACAGCATCTGCTTTCGCAAGGGCTGGTTTTAAATTGGTTTTTGCTGAAATCAACCCTCATACAATGATGTTAGATCCAAATGATATCGAAAAAAGAATAACTGAAAAAACAGTCGCCGTTGTGACGGTACATTATGCCGGTTATTGCTGCGAGTTAGAAAAAATTAGCTTAATTTGTAAAAAACATGAAATTAAACTTGTTGAAGATGCGGCTCAAGCTTTTGATTCTTATTTAAAAGGTAAGGCATTAGGTACATTTGGGGATTTTGGTTGCTTTTCATTTCATGAAACAAAAAATATTCATGCCGGTTTAAGTGGCGCTCTAACAATTCAAGATCCTGCTTATGTAGATAGAGCAACTTATATTTGGGAACGAGGTACGAACCGACAAGAAGTATTAAAAGGTTTAGTTGATAAATATTCATGGGTTGAAATTGGTGGCAGTTTTTACCCTACAGAATTTCAAGCCGCTTTCTTATATGCTCAATTATTATCTTTAGATGAAAATGTAGCTAAACGAAAAGCAATTTATGATGTTTATCATACAAATCTTTCACTTTTAAAAGAAGAAAAAATACTAGATTTTCCATCTTTTGAAAATTATTTTAAAAGTAATTTTCATGCCTTTTTTATTCGATTAAATTCGGAAGAAGAGTGCGATAAAGTCAGAGAGTGTTTAGTTAGAAATAATATTTCAGCCTATATTGGTTATGTACCTTTGCACTCTTCAAAAGTTGGATTAAAAATGGGATACACGAAAGAATCTCTTCCTATTACAGAATATAATGCAAAGTGTGTTTTGAGATTACCATTTCATAATAACCTAACAATTGAAGATGTTCACTTTATGACATTAATAATCAAGGAATCATTGGGGTTTTTAGCATGAACTTTTCAGAATCAGTCATGAAATACAAGCAGTTTTTAATTGGAAATGACCAAGAAATAGATCAATTGAGAATTGACACACACGTTGAGTCTTATTGTGATTGGTCTGAATTGGGTGGCATTGAAGATGTAAAAGCATGGTTTTTGGAAGCACAAGAAAAAAGAGCTCTAGAGCTAGAAGATATTTCTTTAAGTGAATGTCGAGGTTGGAGTTTAAATAAAGAAACAGGATGGTTTTCTCATCAGTCTGGAGAGTTTTTTATTATACAGGGTGTGCGGATCTCACAAAGTAACGATCGTGAAGTCGGTGGAAATGGTTGGGATCAACCAATTCTTAGGCAAGTTGGTTACAATGGCGGTATTTTAGGCCTTCTTAGAAAAAGAATTAATGACATTCCTTATTATTTAGTTGAAGCCAAAGCAGAGCCTGGTAATCCTGATAAAGTTCAAATCAGTCCTACTCTTCAGGCAACTTTTAGTAATTTAAAAATGGCGCATGGCGGTCGTAAGCCTTTATTTTCTGAATTTTTTGAAGACACGCCGATAAGAAATGATTGTGAGATTTTATTTGATCAATGGATGTCTGAAGATGGTGGGCGCCTTCATCTTAAAAAAAACAAAGGCATGCTCGTTGAAGTACCAAAAAATATGGAAATTAAGATTCCTTATGGCTTCAAATGGCTAACTTTATATCAAATTAAAGAATGTATAAAAATAAATTCTTGGGTGAATCCTCATGTTCGAGGTATTATTTCACACTTATGAAAAAGATAAATATAGCTTGTTGGAGTGTCGGTGAACATGCTCAACGTAATATATTGCCAGCAATTTCCATTTGTTATAGTGTAGAGTTAATAGGTTTATATACAAGAAACAAGGTTGTTAAAAATGTTCAGTCAGAGAAGTATAATTGCAAAGCTTATATAGATCCTCAAGCTTTACTTGCAGATGAAAGAGTGGATGCTGTATACATATCAAGTCCTACTTCGGAACATAGTGCGCAAATTAAAGCCTGTTTACTTGCAGGGAAATCAGTTTTAGTTGAAAAAACAGCACTTGCAAATAAAAAAGAGGTTGAGAGTTTTATCGTTTTAGCAAAAGAAAAGGGCTGTTTCATTTTAGAAGCATTTATGTATCGTTTTCATGAGCAGTATCTTACCTTAGAAAAAATAATAAGGCTTAAACGTTTTGGTGAAATAAAAAAGCTGGATTGTGAGTTTGGATTTCCACATTTAAATTCTGATAATATACGATACAGTAAAAAATTGGATGGCGGTGCTTTATTTGATGCTGGTGCTTATACCTTGTCTTCATTAAGGTATCTTCTTGGAGAAGATCTTTCTCTTCAATTCTCTAATGTTTTTTATGATCTTTCTTATGAGGTAGATATTCGCGGTTTTGCTGTTTTTAAAAAAAATGGAATTATTGCAACAAGCAGCTGGGGATTTGGTCTTGCGTATTCCAACAAAATTCGGGTATGGACTGATACTGCCTTAATTGAAGTAGATAGGGCTTATTCAAAAAGGGAAGAAGAGTACGATATAAAGGTTATGGCAAATGGGAACCTATTAGAAAAAATTATTATTCCTGCTCAAAATCATTTTGTTTCTATGTTAAATTACTTTTCCTCTTGCTTTTCTGATGTCGATAAATCGTCAGCTTGTTTGAATGATTTAATAAATCAATCCGTATTTCTTGATAAAGTAAGGGAATGGAAACAATAATATGAAAATTAGCGTTGTTGTACCCGTTTATGGTGCGCCTGAATTATTGAGCGAATTAACCGAACGCTTAAATATCGTTTTAAAAGAGATCACTAATTTTCATGAAATCATTTTGGTAAATGATGCTTGTCCCAAACAATCTTGGAGAATCATTGAGGAGTTAGCTCAAAAAAACGCATCTATCGTAGGTTTAAACTTCTCAAGAAACTTTGGCCAACACAAAGCTATTGCAGCGGGTTTGGCTCATGCTTCTGGTGATTATGTTGTTGTTATGGATTGCGACCTTCAAGACGTGCCAGAAGAAATTCCAAAGTTACTTGAAAAAGCAGAAGAAGGATATGATGTGGTTTTTGCCCGTCGAGTGAAAAGGCAAGATACTCGATGGAAGAAATTAAGTGCCAAGTTGTATTATAAAGTATTCGATTATCTAACAGGGTTTGATACGGATGCTTCTGTTGCAAATTTCAGTATAATTACTAAGAAAGTGGTTGAAAGCTATAACCAAATGCCTGAACAAAATCGCCCTTATTCCTATTTTATTAATTGGTTAGGCTTTGAACGTTGTGATATCGATATTAATCATGCTAAACGACCGGAAGGAACAAGCAGTTACTCTTTTTCTAAATTGCTAGATTTTGCGATAAACAATATCATTTCTGAAACGAATAAACCATTAAAAATGGGAGTGAAACTAGGTTTTTTCTTCTCTTTTTTCTCTCTTCTCGCTGCATTAGTTCTTATTATCCGTTGGTATTTCGGGAATATTGTAGAAGGGTGGACAAGTGTCATCGTTTCTATCTTTTTCCTATCAGGATTATTAATGGCAAATCTTGGATTACTTGGCTTGTATTTAGGTAAAGTATTTGATGAAACTAAATCTCGGCCTTTGTATATCATATCGAAAAAATTAAATAAATAGGCTTTTATTTTGGGATACATTTATATTTTTGGCTGTATTTTTTTTACTGTATATGGGCAGCTTATTTTAAAATGGAGAATAAATCAGTCCTTATCCCTTCCTGAGCCATTTTTTGAAAAGAGCATTCATTTAATAAAGTTGATTTTTTTAGATCCCTTTGTGTTTAGTGGGTTCTTTTCCGCTTTTATTGCTTCCTTATTTTGGATGGCAGTAATGACGAAATTTAATATTAGCTTTGCTTATCCTTTTATGAGTCTTTCTTTTATTTTTGTCATGTTTGGGGCATATTATTTTTTTTCTGAACCTTTGAGTTTTTATAAAATTATCGGAACAATTCTTGTCATCTTAGGTTTGGTTTTTTTAAGTAGAGGATAGTTATGAACAAGATCGCAATTATTACCGGGATCACCGGACAAGATGGCGCCTATTTGGCCGAATTACTTTTGGAAAAAGGCTATAAAGTCATTGGAACGTATCGGCGGACCAGCTCGGTCAATTTTTGGCGAATA
>CAMRDW010000153.1 GCA_947041315.1 uncultured Enterovibrio sp. | reverse complement strand
AAAGGCTGGCATTTAACGAAAAAACAAATTTCGTTTTAATTTGATGGAAAATAAAAAATGATCATCAATCAAATAAAAAGTATTAATTATAAACTTTTGTTCGTTCTCATACTGAGCGGTTTTATTCCGTTAATCTATTCAACAACGAGAATTCATCTCTTAGGCACGATGCCAGATGCATGGGCATTCAGTATCGCGGCACAAGTGGCATGGTTAAATGTGGGTTATGAAGTGCTCAGCGAAGCATTATTGATTCCACTGGCCTTTCTTCTTGGGCAGGTTATTTCAGAAAAACGCGCTTATCAAACACGGGTTTCAACCTCTTTGCTGATTGTTCTTGTATTTTATTTGGTTGCGACTGCATTCGTATTATTCTTGACACCAAAACTGGTGACAAGCATGCAGCAAGAGGCTTCTTTAATAATGCAAACCAGTGAATACATTCGCTTAGAATCAATCGCAATTTTGCTTTCAAGTGTGTTTTCATTTTTTCATTTAATTCTGGTTTTAAAAGACAAACAATCGGCCTTGTATCTTTTGTTAGGCTTGCAAGTGGCACTCACACTTTTAGGAGATAGCGTTTTTGTCAGCCAATTGCCCTTTTCACTTTCTTTGGGTGTCAATGGCATTGCCGTCACCAACATTTGTGTCAATTTATGCCTTTCCATTCTCTGTCTTGTTTATTTATCAAAAGAAAACATTGGACTTCGATATGTTCGCTTACGCCATCAAAAATGGATAAAAGACTGGCTTAATATTGGTTGTAAGTCGGGTTTGGAATCCTTTGTCCGTAACCTTGCATTCTCAATGATGATCTTAAAACTGATGAATGAAGTGCAACAAGCCGATATTTACTGGATAACCAATCAGTTTATATGGGGATGGCTACTCTTACCCAGCCTTGCTTTAGGACAACTCATTAAACAAGACACAGCAACACATCATGGCCTTACCTCAGAAAAAATCAATGCGTATCTTGTGTTAAGTGTCCTCATTATTAGTTTGTGGTTTATAAGCATGCCCTTGTGGCACGATTTCATCACAACGGTTATGGGAAGATCCGCTTCAGTCCAGGTTGTTCAACTTGCCACTTTATTGATCGGATTTTACGCACTCTTTGCACTTAATCATGTAATAGACAGTTATTTTTATGGCTTAGGACGAACAGACTTAATGCTTTATCAGTCGCTCATCATTAATACTTTTTTTTATGGCAGCGCGTATATTTCTTATCACATCGGTCTGTTTATTCCATCACTCGAATCCATTGCCCTTATGTTTGGTTTCGGGTTGCTCTTTGATACATTTCTGACTTTTTCTCTTTATTTCTTTTTAAGAAAAAGAGAGTCTAAAAGGTTAATTTCAAAAAACACCTCGGTGAAATATCAAATGCAATATTAAATACATTTCAATTATTTTAATGAAAAACAAATTAATTCAATGCTTTTTAGTGAATTCGCGTTCTCACCAATACATAAAAATGAAAATCGAGAACACACAGAAAAAGCACGAAAATATAAATATTGACATTTGCCATTAAGGTGTACATTAAATGCAAGATCTAAATACAATAAAAACATTCTGTTCTAAAGGATCCTTATACAAAAAACTTGAAACCGAAAGCGAACAAGGTTCGAAATACAAAAGAGGTGCTTTTTTGTGTATTCGCCTTGATGGCATTGGTTTAAGTAAAAAATATTTAAAAGATAACCTATTAAACGCGGAATTTGAAAAAGTCATAAAAAAAACGGTCTATGAAATATACAATTCATTAAAAACAAAAGCGCCTACAGATGCAAAAAATCAATTCCTATGCATATTCACATCATCTGATGAAGTGAACATTATATTAAATTCACACCCTAATTATTATGATAATAGGCTCTATAAATCAGTCACGACAATCGCCTCTTCTTTCTCTAGCTTGTTTACAAAAAATGGAAAAAACAATAATTATTCTGGTGCATTTGATGGTAGACCTTTAATTTTAAATTCCATACCCGACATTTGTGATTATTTATCCCATCGGTATGCTATTTATATCCGAAATACAACAACAAAACTACTTAGACTCGAAGTGAACCCTTCTGATTTATATGAGTCAAATAATCAAAATGATCTTGAATACTTAAATAGAGAAATAAAACAAAATAATTTACAACAAATTCAATTAACCATTCCAAAGCATTGCCATATTTACATTCCAACTGAAAATGCAAAATTACAAGAATGTAAGTACGATTCAATCAATGCATTCACGAGTAAAATAGAGAATGAAATGAATATTTTTAACAATTGGCTGAATAAGAAAAACACATAAAAAAAGGTATTTCTAAAATAGTTGACCTTGCGTTTAAAGGAGAAGGAAGCATAAACCCCTGAGCACAAATAGACTCTATAATTGGGCATTTGAAAATGCAGGTCACCCCTGCATCTTCAAAAAAGTCGGGTATATTTATATTCACCTTATTCATAAAAAATATTGAAGTGAGTTCTCATGAGTAAAGAAATAGCAACCTTGGGTGCGGGGTGTTTTTGGTGTATTGAATCTGCATTGAAAGAGCTTCATGGAGTCTTCTCTGTGGTATCGGGTTTTTCAGGTGGAAGCGCCGAAAATCCTGACTACCAATCAGTTTGTAGCGGCAAGACGGGGCATGCTGAAGTGGTTCAAATACGCTTTGATAATGAGCTCATTTCTTATGCTACTTTATTGTGTGTTTTTTTTAGTTTGCATGATCCCACTCAGCTCAATCGTCAAGGGAATGATATCGGATCGCAATACCGCTCTGTTATTTTTTACCATTCAAATGCGCAAAAAAAGACGGCAAAAGAGCTTATCAACCAGCTCGAACGTGAACGGGTTTTCGACAAACCCATTGTGACACAGATTGAACCTGAAATGCCCTTTCATTGCGCAGAAAGTCAGCATCAAAATTATTTAGTGAATAACCCAACGAATTCCTATTGCGTGAAGGTGATCTCGCCCAAACTTGAAAAATTCAAAAACAAATACCAGCAACTGCTTAAAAAACAACGATAAACTACTGTTATCTTTGATATAATTTTTCTCTTCTGGCCTATGCTGTGAAGAGAATACTGCAATGATTAAAACAAGACATTATCAAAATGAAAAACCCGTGGATACTGATTTATTTGGTGGACAAGGGCATCAGCAAGTGGCCAGCGCAATTGCTAATGTACTTTTATCTGACAGTACCCAAAACATCATCGGAATAGAAGGTAATTTGGGTGCAGGTAAAAGCACAGTTATAAATATCTTACAAAAACACATCATAGAAAAAGGCTTTCATGTCGTCACGTTTGATGCAGACCAATATCATACGGATCTAAAGAAAGCGTTGATAAAGACCATAGAATGTGAACTTGAAGCACTCTTACCAAAAAAAGACAAAGACCAACGTGCAAAACTGACAAATGCGGTCGAAATAGCCCTCGGTCAACGTCTTGAATACACGAAAAGCACCGCCAGTCACATCTCATTTTCTGCAATCCTATTCGCATTTTCATTGGCGGTATCAGCTTTACAAGTAAAGCCTTCACTCAAATTTCTTTTTGACTTTTTAAATGAGCCTCCTGACTTAGATAAGCTGAGTGGTTACATCTCTACTGGCCTGTTTTTTTCGCCTGTAATTTTGTATTTATTCATGAAATGCCGAGGTAACAAAACCCGTTTAGGGGATCTTTTCAAAGGAAACAGCATTGATACCATCAGTGAACGTATTGATATCAATAAAGAAGTTGGTGCAATTGAATTAAGAGAAGCGTTTAAAACTTTTTCGGCTCTTATTCCTGAAGGCAAGGCACTCCTGCTTGTGATTGATAATATTGACCGATTATCACCCGATGTTGCTCGCGAACTGTGGAGTGATATTGAAATATTAATTTCACTCGGCAGCGATCGATTTAGAATTCTACTGCCCTATTCCGAACAGCACTTAGCCAAAGCGCTTGAGAAAAGTGCTGTAGATGCACGTCAATCTGGCAAAGAATTTATCAGCAAACGCATTCCCGTTCTTTTCTCTGCCCCTCCCATTGTTACAACTGGGTGGCGAGATCAATTCAAAAAATATTGGGAAGATACACTTCCTGATATTAACGGACGAGAGGGGGTGAAAGATCTCATTGAAATTTGGGCACATAAAATTACGCCTCGATACCTAAAAAGTATTGTCAATCGTATCGGTGCGAAGATAGACAGTTGCCCTGAATCTTCAAAAGAGCTTAATGGTACATCATGCGCCGCTTATTTATTCGTGGTCAAAGATGAAGGATTGAGCATTAATGAACTCTTAACTCAATACAATAATGAAAACAACACTGATAAAAAGATCGCTGATATTGCTCGTAAAATTAAAGCCACTCATAAAGTCCTTATTAAGCACTGCAGAGAAAAAGATGACTATGCAAAACAAATTGCAGCGTTGCACTATCAAACATCATTTACCATTGCACAAAGTGAGTTGATTGCAGAGCCAATACACATTGCGTTTAAGACTCTTGATGGCGAAAAACTACTGGAACTCAGCTCTCTTCTGGGTTTTGAACTCTTTTTTAAAAAACAGATCGACAAAACGGGCGCGACTCAATTAGTGCAAATCACCGACGCCATCGTCCAAAAAGAAGGTGGAACTCAGTTAATAGAAAAATACCTTGCAGACATCAACCACGAGATCAATAACAAAGAATACAATGGATATTCCTTTGATAAAGCCTTGATAGAAAGTCATCTCAAATTGCTAAATCACAATGTTGATATCAGCTTTAAATTAGTTAAAGCTCTGCAGAATGAAATAATAAAAGAGATCCTCACTGTATGGGATACCGTGAAAAAATTTAAATCACCTAATGATCATGGTGAGTATGGATGGGTGAACCTTGAAGAAACCGTAAGACAATGTCATTCCTACTTTCAGGCAACCCAAGCGTTACCTGATTTTATACAAGATCCTGAGGCAAGCTTTGTCGTCAACGCCTTATTCCCCATAGAACATGAATTAAAGCAATGGAATGTACGTGAATTAATACAAAAATCACCGACAGAATCCCTTGTAAAAGCCGCAGTTAAACGTCAAAAATTAAACATCGAAGAAGACACTATATTTCCAGTGATATTAAAAAAAATGCGTATAAGCGAACTTCAGGGCTTAGAAAAAAAAGATTTCTTAGAGCATATTAATATTAATTCAACCGACCCAACTACCTTGCTTGATCTTCTTCCTTTTACTGGGGAATGGAACAAGCCTGAGATAAAGGATATTCCCCCGTATTTACTCCGTAAACTGAATATGAGGCAGATCGATAACTCAATAATTGCCCGCTATATTGCTTTGTGCTGCGCATCTTTGATCAATGAACTAACGCCAACAGAATTAATACCATTCGTACGAAGTGACCGAGTCCCCCCACAACACGCAGCAACATGGCTTGCGGATAAACTAACGGAACAAGCAGATGCCACGGATCATCTAACAGATTATCTAAGCGCATGTTCGTTTGAAAATATTTTAATCTGGTGTAAAGACGAGCAAGCAGGGAAATATATACTTCCTCATCTTGAAGAACTGATTAAAAATAACCGCGTCCATTCAATGAATATTACCCCCTTACTCGTCACGGATTATCCATTTTTGATTCAAAAATGCAAAAAAATAACCCCCAAAATGATGCTCGATTGGATGGATGCTTGGTATAAATTGGCTAAAGAACCTTTAAATTGGCATACAGAAATCGTAGATGACATTATTGAGCACGAACCCAAAAATCTTCTTGCTGTGCTCATTGAATATTTTAATTCTGAAAATAGGACCAAAGAAGAATGGTTAGAACATATTAAAAGCAATCATCCCACATTTGGAAAAATAGCCGCTTATCTCGTCCATAAGGGTGATGTATTATTGCATCAAAAACCTTTACAAGAAGCCCTTAAAACCATTCCAGAAGAGACGCACAATTACGATGTAAATTTAGTCACCGCATTAACAAAACTCATCGACAAAAATCAACAAAAGAGTATCCGAACAACCCTTACATCACGTTTTTTTAAAAACAATACAACCCAAGGACAACGCTATCGGTTAATTAGATACTTTGGTTCGTTAATTAAGATGCCAAGCATTAATGATGAAAACACCGAAATGGAGGTCACTGCATTACTCGAGGATGCAATCAATAATGACCATGATGAAGAAAGGAAATGGTTATTAAAACAACCTATTGACAATTCAGGTTGGAATTTATCCAAATGGACGAAAGAGAATCTAGCAGGGCTACATGATCTTTTAAATGCTCATCCTGACACCCAAAATGAAAAGCTTACACTGAGGGCCGCCAAAATACTGAAAAACAATACAACGGATGACGCCGCGTAGTGATAAAAAACTTGTTACAGTGTAACGCAGTTTCAGGGGCTATTTCCTTCAATGGCACCTTGCCGTTTTTTGTTGGATGATGCTGATTTATTCTAAAGGATCTTTATTGAATGATTGAAATAACGGTTCATCAGGAAATGAGATCCTTCTCTTTTTAATGCGCCATTTTATCTTCCTTCATTAGGGGGGGATATGACAATCTTGCTGCATCTAATTTATGAGTTTATTTACTGTGTCTACTTCATTGCTTGATCATGCTTTTGGAATAAGCGGGGGTTATAAATATCAAGCAAGGTACGATGAAAAAGGAACGAGAGTATTTAAAATCATTCCAACTAAGCCTTATCCTTGCCTTTGCTGCAACAGCCGCGCGGTCATTAAACGAGGCACTCGTTTGCGCCGTTTTCAGACTCTTCCTATTGGGAATAAAACCTGCTTCATCGAATTAAAGGTCCAACGCTTGGCTTGCCAAGCCTGTGAAAAATGACGCTTCATGTCCCCTTTTTTTGCTCCTCGTCATTGCCGCTATACTCACGCATTCAAACGCCTTGTGCTTTCTCTTCACTCTTCGATGACAATCAAAGCCCTTGCTGGACACCTATACACGGGTTTGGATTGACTCAAAAACATTCAAAAAAACACCTCAGAAAACGCCATCGATTACCCTCATTAAAGAAAGCAAAACACATCGCTATTGATGAAATATATCAAGGAAAAAAGGAAGGTTATCAAATGATTGTGATTGATTTTTTTAAAGGCTCAGTTATTTACACGGCTGCGGGGAAAAAAGCAGTCTTGACGCTTTTTAGAAACGATGAAAGCGTTCAGATGCGAATATTGAGGCGGTTGCAACCGATATGGGCATGGCTTATGTCTGCATTAGGCAAACGCATTTGCCTAATGCAGTGCTGGTTGTCGATCATTTTCATGTTGTAAAACGTTTTCAAGAAAATTTAAACGCAGAGAAAAACGAAGTCAGTCATTTAAATGAGGCATTAGCACTGCGAAAGCGTACTAGATGAAAGAAAGTTTGCAGCAAATCAGGAAACTGAGTAACAAAGAAAACGCGAGGAAATGCTTAGAGCAATGAGTGCGAGATACTGCTGGCTCTGAAGTGAAAATACTGGAAAGTTTTTCTAAAACAGTCAGTAAATTTAGAGACAATATAGTGCATACGATGATTTTAACCGCATGAGTTCAGGTCCAATGAAAGGGGTTAATAACCGAATTAAAGCAATGGTAAGACAAGTATTTGGATATAGAGATCAGGCATTTTACGAGCTAAAAATAAAAGCCAGCCATGAAGCAAAGGAGGCATTTTCCTGATGAACCGGGTGTTGGCTAGGCTCGTTCAGCCCAATGACATCGTCTCTCTATGTTCAGGGGCTTCACTCGCTTGACGCAGGCGTGCATTTTCAATTACTTTGCTATATTCCATTCTCTTAAACAAGCAACAAGTGCGCCCCCGCTCCCCCAAAGACAACACCGATGTGATCTTCAGTAAAAAGGCATAAATATCGTTATCATCATGAAGAGAAAATAGACAACAATACAGGCAAGCAAAATTTTTTAACCCTAGGATCCTTATGAATAAAATGGCCATCGTTATCGGTGCCACAGGTTTAGTCGGCCATGCATTGGTTGAAAAACTGGCAGCGGCGCCCCATATCGGAAAAATTATCACGCTGACACGAAGACCAGTAATACATCCCTCTTCAAAGGTGTTCAATCAGGTCGTGGATTTTGACCATTTAGAGGATCACCCGTCCTTGTTTAATGCCCATTATTTATTTTCATGTCTCGGTACCACGAAAAAGCTTTCGGGCTCTATCGAGGCCCAACGCAAAGTGGACGTCGATTACCAATTTAAAGCCGCGCAACTTGCCTTAAATCAGGGCGTTGAGCACTATCTCCTGCTCTCTTCCAGCTCGGCCAACGCACAAAGCAACAATCCCTATCTCAAGATGAAAGGTGAATTAGAGCAAAAAATCAGTGCGTTACCTTTTCAACGCATTAGCCTATTTCAACCTTCACTCCTGTTAGGGCAACGGCAAGACTTTCGCTTAGCTGAAAAGATAGGGAGTTGGGTGATGCCGGCGTTGTGCATTATTCCCGCATTACGACGTTTTCGTCCAATAACCGCTGAACAAGTCGCAACCAAAATGGCATGGGTCAGCCAACAAGAAGGACATGCAAAGGAGATATTTTCGCTTGATGATCTGTTTATTCAATGAGCGCCTTTATCACAGTCAATTAAGTGATTGGCGCAAAGAGTTTGAATTAAAAG
>CAMRDW010000152.1 GCA_947041315.1 uncultured Enterovibrio sp. | reverse complement strand
TAGAAGTGGTAAATGAAATATGCACTCTCCTTGATGAATATATTGAGAATAAACCAAATGATATAAACAGTTTTTCTGATTTGATCACCTTTGTTCCCGACAGACCTGGGCATGATTCCCGCTATGCCATTGATGCAAGTAAAATTCATCAAGATATAGCTTGGATCCCAGAAGAAAGTTTTGAGTCAGGGATCCAAAAAACAATTTTGTGGTATTTAAAAAATGAAAAATGGACTTCACGCATTGTCGATGGCAGTTACTGCCTTGAAAGAAAAGGGATCTTGAAATGAAAGGGATTATATTAGCGGGAGGGTCTGGATCTCGGCTTTATCCTATAACCAAAGGGACCTCTAAACAATTACTCCCCGTTTATGATAAACCTATGATTTATTATCCTTTGTCTGTATTGATGCTGGCAGAGATCCGCGAAATTTTAATTATCACCACACCAGAAGATCAAGCCGCCTTTCAACGTTTATTAGGGGACGGAACAAATTTCGGTATCAAGCTTGAATATGCAGTCCAAAAAAATCCAGATGGATTGGCTCAAGCATTTATTATCGGGGAGCGTTTTATTGGCGAGGAGCGTGTTTGTTTAGTGCTTGGGGATAATGTTTTTTATGGTCAAGGTTTTACGCCTATTTTACAAGCTGCAGTACAGCGTGAAAAGGGAGCAACAGTTTTTGGATATCAAGTAAAAGATCCAGAACGTTTTGGTGTAGTGGAATTTGATGATAATCAGCAAGCCATATCCATTGAAGAAAAACCAGCTCATCCTAAATCAAATTATGCCGTAACAGGCCTTTATTTTTATGACAATCAAGTTGTTGAATTTGCAAAAGAAGTGAAACCTTCATTACGAGGTGAACTTGAGATCAGCAGTATCAATGAAATGTATTTAAAGAATGGCTCTTTGCATGTTGAACTTTTAGGACGAGGTTTTGCCTGGCTTGATACAGGCACCCATGAAAGTTTGCATGAAGCATCCTCTTTTGTTCAAACAATAGAAAATGTACAAGGTTTAAAAGTGGCCTGTTTAGAAGAAATAGCTTGGCGTAATGGTTGGTTAAGCGCTCAACACGTTTTATTTCTGGCTGACAAAATGAATAAAAATGAATACGGTCGCTATTTATTTAAAATGATGGCGGAGCAGAGTCAGGCTCACTCCCTTGTTGGAGAATTTTGATTGATTATTGGAAATGGATTAATCGCAACAACGATAAAAAATAATAAACTGGACTCCAAAAAAATTGTTTTTTTTGCAAGTGGTGTTTCAAATTACAAAGAAACAAGGGAGTGTGAATTTAAAAGAGAAGAAGAGTTATTAAATAAAGCATTAGAAGAGAACAAAGGAAAGCTTTTTATTTATTTCAGTTCATGCAGTGTTCTTTCTAATAAGCAAAACGAATATACGCTTCATAAAAAAAAAATGGAAAATAGAATACGCTTTTTTACGGAGAATAATATTGTATTTCGATTGCCTCAAGTCGTCGGGAATGGAGGGAATCCGAATACACTTCTTAACTACTTAGTCAAGAGTGTGAAAAACGGCAGTGAGATAAATGTTTTTAAAAACACACATCGAAATTTTATTGATATAGACGATATTTTGAATATTGTAAAAGATGTTCTTATCGAGGAGTCCTTCAAAGCTCAAATAATAAATGTCGCTTATCCAGAAAATATAAATGTTTTAGATGCCTTATTTGTTATAGAACGGTTTATTTTTAAAAAAGCCAATTATACATTGGTAGAAAATGACGCAGAACACTTTATCGATATTTCTTCTATTTCTCATATTGTCAAGAAGAATGAAATAATGTGCATGAACGGAAGTGAGTATTTAAGTCACCTTTTAAGTAAATATTACGCACTATAATAATAGTTCATATTATGTGTAAGCTGTTTAGAATAAGAGCTAATTAACCCAATTACAAATCACCTTTTATTTATATATAAATGGAGAAAAAATGCAACTGTCTATAGTTGTGCCAGTATATAAAAGTGAGAAAATCCTTCCTTCTTTAGCCAAAGAGATTGAAAGTAACCTTAAATTTCTTAACGAATTCGAATTGATTTTAGTTAATGATAATAGTCCAGATGCCAGTTGGAATGTAATAAAGGAATTGAAAGAAGAGTTTCCTTTCATTAGAGGAATTAATCTAATGAAGAATTACACGCAACATAATGCAATTATGGCAGGATTAAACTTAGCGAAAGGGGAAGTAGTAATAACAATCGATGATGACCTGCAACACAGTCCTACGGATATAAAAAAAATATATGATGTGATACAAAGTGGTGAGTCAGATGTCTGTTATACCGAATTTGAAAATAAACAGCATAAAACATGGAAAAACATAGGAAGTAAGTTTAATAATTTTGTCGCATCATATTTATTAAAAAAGCCTAAAAATTTATATTTATCTCCTTTTCGTGGAATGTCGAGAAAAATACGGAATTTACTGATTGATTATGATGGCCCATATCCATACGTTGATGGTTTAATTCTTTCTGTAACACAGAATATAAAGACAATAAAAGTTACTCATCATAATAGAGCGGAAGGAGAAGGGAATTATACTTTTTTTAGCTCAATGGCATTATGGGCAAAAATGGCAACCGGTTTTTCAATTTTACCTTTGAGATTTGCAACATATTTTGGGATCTTAGTTTCTATTTCTTCATTTATATTTTTGTTGTTATTGATAATTCAAAAGTTGACATTAAATTTAATGCCTGATGGTTGGTCAACAATCACAGTATTAATATTGTTTTTTGGTGGTTTTCAATTGATTACAATTGGGATTATTGGTGAGTATATTGGAAGAATCTATTTAAATGTAAATCATAAAGCACAATACCTAGTAAGAGATATAATTTAATATGCGATTTAAAGACTTCGTTCGACGAAATGAACATTTGTTCAAGTATATTTTTATTGGTGGCTCATGTGCAAGTTTGGATCTTATCATTTTTACATCAATAATATATTTAGGTTTTAATTATCAAATTGCTAATGTAATCGGATATTTTTTGGGAACACTTTGCAGTTTCTTGCTTAACAGAAATTTAAATTTTAAAGTGAAAGACAAGACGACAAAGAGATTGTTCATGTTTCTCTTTGTCGGGTTAATTGGATATTTTAGTTCTGCAATATCATTATATATATTGATATCTATTTTAAACAGCACTGAGATTGTTGCTAAAATAGCCTCATTATTCATTGTTGTATTGGTTCAATTTACATTGAATAAAAAACTAACTTTTGGTATTTAATAATGAAAAAACATAACGTTGGGATCATCGGAGCAGGTGTTGCCGGTTTAGCTTTAGCATACCGTTTAATTAAACTCGGTCATGAAGTGACTCTTTATGAAAAGAATAAATTTGCAGGTGGTCAACTTTATTCTTTTCCAATAGAGGGGGAAAACACAGAAATTTATTATCATCATACTTTTATGTCGGACGAGAATTTTATTTCTTTATGTAATGAATTAGGGATTGAAAATAAGCTTCAATGGTTCGATAGTTCAATGGCTTATTATTCTAATGGAAAACAATTTCCATTTGGAACGCCATTAGATTTACTTAGATTTACGCCTTTAAAATTCATGGACAAAATAAAATTTGGAATTTCAATATTCCATCTTCAAAGTATAAAAAACATTCACTTAGTTGAGTCTTTTAGCGCAAAAGAATGGTTTTATGAAAAAGGATATTCGAATGTCTGGGATGTGATTTGGGAGCCTCTTTTTAAATTAAAATTTGCAGAGCTTGCTGATGAAATATCATTAGTATGGCTTTGGGACAAATTAATTAAACGGGGAAAATCAAGAAATTCAGGGAAAGAAAAACTATGCTATATGGAAGGCAGTTTTTTTGAATTAGCTCTAGCGTTAGAAAAGGAAATAATCTCTTCTGGTGGAACGATTTTAACAAATACTGGGATTGAAAAAATTCATAAAGAAGATGGGGTTTTTATTCTAAACACATCGAATATGAAAAGATTTGAACATGATTCTGTTGTGTCAACCTTGTCTACAAAACATCATCAAGATATATTTAAAACAGAACCGTCACACCTTCAAAAGTATGATTATCAAAGTGCTATTTGTGCTCTACTTGTTTTAAATAAACCCTTTAGTCAGTTTTATTGGACTAATGTCGGGGATTATGCACTTCCATTTGGAGGAATTATTGAGCATACTAATTTTGTTGGAAAAGAGAAGTATGCAGGTAAAACGATTTTATATTTATCTAAGTATCTTGATAAAAAAAGTGCATTCTATCAAAAATCAAATGATGAGATCCTAAATGATTTTTATTTAGGACTCGAAAAAGTGAATGAGCAATTTGAACGCAAGTCTATTTTGGATGCTTATGTGTTTAAGCAGCCAGATGCTCAGCCCATTGTAAAAAAAGGATATAATCCACCCCAGATTAAAACAGAGATAACTAATTTGTATTGGATTTCGACGCATCATGTATATCCACATGATCGTGGAATTGAATATGGGATAGAACTCGCGAACAAAGTGGCGGATTATATTAATGAGTAATCGTTCTATAAATGTTTTTAATTTTTTTTGTTTTTCTATTATCGTATTTTTGATATTAAGACAATCGATAGGCTATAGAGTCGGTGATGGCATGGAATATTATTCTATGCTTTTTAATTTAGCAAGTGATTTTGTCCCTTTTGGTACAAAAGAATCTTTTAGTCTCTATGATAATTACGTGAATCAAACAGAAAATATGGGATTTTATTCTTCAGATTTACTTTCTTCTGCATTTAGTATATTTTCAAACAATGAAGGAAATGAAATTGATTATCCACATTTTTGGTTTTTTAGTTTGCTTGCTGTACCTTTTTATTGGGTATTGAATTTATTAGGATTAGATATAGGCCTGGCATTTACCTTTGTTAATTTGCTCTGCTTGATTTTTGTACTTAAGGTGGCGAAAAGTAATTATAATTCTTTAGGTGTTACCGCTGCAATTTTGATCATCATATCATCCCCTATTATTTGGTATGTTAATAAAGCACACACGGAATTTTTCACTGTCACTTTAATGATGGCTGCGGTTATTTATTTAATGAAAAATAAACTGCTTATAGCATCTCTTTTGTTTGCAATTATTGGGACACAGAATCCACCTTTTTCAATTTTGAGTGTTTTAGTAGGGGGGTATGCATTATTTGATCTAAAGGCATCCATCTTTACTAAGAAAAACATTGTATTTTGTTTGATTATTTTTTTCTTTCTTGCTCTTCATCCTGCCTATTATTTTCACAGAATCGGTGTAATTACACCGCAGCTATTAAATGGAATATCGAATGAGTCTCTGACAATTAATAAAGCATTTTTGTTTTTGTTTGATATTGATATTGGACTCTTCATTAACTGGCCTCTAGGACTCATCAGTTTCGTATTACTGCCTTTTATGCTCTATAAATACAAAATGGAAATAAGAAAAAAATACCTTCCTCATTCTTTAATTATTCTATTGTCTTGCTTTGTGTTTATGTATTCTCATGGAAAGACAGCTAATTTAAATCATGGTGCTGTTGTTTACATGAGCAGATATGCCTTATGGTATCTTGCATTTTTCTTTCCTATAATATATATGCTTTTGAAGGAAACTAAAAAAGGATACTCTCCTTATCTTTTTGTTTTTTTATCGGTCTTTATTTTTTTAAATATAACGGTCAATTCAAATCATCAACATCCACGGTATCTATTCAGCTCTAGATTTTCTGATTTTATATATACATATTTCCCTTCAATTTACGAAACTGAGCCAGAAGTCTTCATAGAAAAAGCAATAAAAAAAGAGATCGGTGTTAGTACATATGAGTATTGGGCTACCGCTAATGATTTAGAAAATAAAGTACTTGTAATTAAGCGAAATTTATCAGGAAAAAAGCTGGAAGACCTGAGTTTACCTGCTAATGCTAAATCAAATTATAAGGAATTTGTTTACGAAAAAGCGAATGAATATTTTACCCAAAATCCGGAAGAACAATTTGTTTATATTTATCCAAAAAAAGAAAATTTTGTTTATTCGCCCTTAATGATTAATGAAAACATCGATGCAGGAAAGGAGAGTTCCAGTGTCTTTTTTTCCAATTTTTATCCTCCTGAATCTTGGGGGCGCTGGATGCATGGCTCGAAAGGTTCAATTTTATTTTCTTTGCACAATGAAAATATAAAAGGAGAGTATTTAGAGCTACAGCTTTCTATTCACCCTTTTTTATATAAAGGAATTGAGCACCAAGATATAAAAATATCAATGAATGATGAAATTATACACAAAATGAAATTGAGCAAATCAGAAGATTTGAAACTCAATTTAAAAAAGGATCTATTAAAGATTGGAAATAATGAGCTTTCTTTATCTGTTAATTCAGAAGCCAGGCCCATTGATGTAGGAATCAACACAGATCTACGATTACTTGGTTTGGGGTTATCCGGTTTTAAAGTTTCAACTAATATTGCTTCTCAATAGATTAAATATAAACACCGCCATTCAGAGTCAAACAATTTATTTATAATAATTGTTTGACTCTGAGTATTTATCAATATCAATACCTTAAGATGAATATGGTAAAAAACATCCCTCTTCAAAATCCTTCTCTTTATATAAAATTAATAAATAAATTGTTTTTTTTAAAAGCGAGTTATTCTGAAAAAAAGATCCCCTGGAATATAACATGTTCTATTTTTTATTTGATGATTCCTTTTGTTGTCTTCTCATTAAATTATTTCGTTCTCCCTTTATCTTCAGCGATATTGATGTATTCTCTATTTTTAACGTATCAACTGGTATCTAATACAGAAGGTCCAACTTTTGAATTGGATATTAAGTATGTTAGTGTTTTTATTTTTGTTTTTATATTGTTGATATTTTCTGGTTTAATTGGTCCTTTATATCAAAATGAAGATTGGCTTAAGCATTATGCTATTTTAAATACACTGGTAGAGCATGAGTGGCCTTTGAAATATGTTATGATCTTTCCGCCATTCGATGAGTTGTATTTAAAATACAGTATTGGTTGGTATGTTATCCCTGCTCTTTTTAGTAAGCTGTTCGGGTCGGGATGGGGGCGTGAATTACTGGCTATTTGGTCAGGCATTGGAATGTTCTTGTTCTTCTCTATTATTTCTAGATTTTATATAAGACAAATTCATTTTATTGTTTTTTCAATTATTTTTATTACTTTCAGTGGGTTTGATATCCTTGGAATAAGTTATACGGATTTTTATGTAGGCTCATTTGATTTTTTCCATTTAGAATGGTGGTCTTCGTGGGCACAATATTCATCACACATAACTTCTTTTTTATGGACCCCTCAGCATGCCATACCTGCTTGGTTAGCTGTCGCTATTTTATTTCATCAAATAAAATTTAAAATAACAAATTCGGCTTTAATTAATGTTCATTTTTTTGTCTTCGTTTCTATTTTGTTTTGGTCACCTTTTGCAGCAATAGGATTGATTTGTCTCTATATTTCTTATTTCTTTGTTTATGGAATAAAGAATATATTTCTTAATCCACATGCTTATTTCTCATTTTTGTTTTTATTCATGCCTGTTGCTTTATTTTTACTGAATGGTTCCGCTGACATTGTAAATGGCTTTGTTTTTTTTGATAATAACGGTTGTGTTTCTGCAATAAAAGAGAGCGGGCTTTGTTTTGGCTTTTTAAATTATTTGTTGTTTATTTTTGTGGAGTTTTTATTTTTAGCTGTTCTAATTGTTGTGATGAGAGGTTTTAGAATTAAAGACATTTTGTTGTATCTTGCGATTATATCCTTACTCGTATTTCCATTGTATCGATTTGGTGAGTTCAGTGATTTGACAATGCGTTCATCTATTCCTTCTTTAGCGATTCTGAGTTTTTATCTTGCTGATACAATTATATGTAATAAAAATAAAAATAAAAACAAAAAAAGATTCCTTCTCTTTATTCCTTTGTTTTTTGGGGCTCCTACCTGGATCGCAGAAGTATGGCGCGGATTTAATCTTATTAACGAGAAACAAAAAACGTCATTAATAAACACAGATATTGGTCAGTTAATTTATATGTATCCTGAACTGGTCAATCAGTATTTCTCAAAAGAGTCGCACTATTTATTTAAAGAGAACCACTCAAAAAAGACACTTCCTTTTTTGACGGCTATAGATTTAGATTTGGATTTTTCAAGTACTTATGGAAATGCAGAATTTAATTTAATTTCTCTAAAAGTGGATTCAAAAGAATATTCAGACTCAGCGATAATCAGTGAACATATATCACTGGAGAAAGGTTTCTATCAAGTTAAATTAAACGTAAGCTATGATCTTGAATCAAACAACAAAAAACATGCGGCTCATTTTTCAATTCATGGGAAAATGCCGATAATAAAGATATTCCCTTCTAAAAATAGACTTAATGAAGAATTTATTGGTGTATTTTATACTGATGGTTCACCAATAAATTTCTCTTTTGGGGTTGGAGGTTGGAATGTGGGTAAAGGTTTTATTATGCTACATGATATCGAGTTTATGCATGTAACCAAAGCTCTAAACTGATTGTTTATGTTTTTTTGGTTTTTATATGGTTAGAATACTTGTCTTTTATTAAGAGTATAAATTAAAAATGAAAACAGCAATTATTACCGGGATCACCGGACAAGATGGTGCCTATTTAGCCGAATTACTTTTGGAAAAAGACTATAAAGTCATTGGAACGTATCGGCGGACCAGCTCGGTCAATTTTTGGCGAATA
>CAMRDW010000151.1 GCA_947041315.1 uncultured Enterovibrio sp. | reverse complement strand
GATGCTCTCTGTTGCAAAATCCATTGTTCACGGCCACATAGGCCGCTTAGAAAAAATAAAAGCTGATGAAAAAGTAGGTCATCAAGTTCACGGCCACATAGGCCGCTTAGAAAAGTACAAATATGATTTCAATCAGCAGATATCCGTTCACGGCCACATAGGCCGCTTAGAAAAAAGCAATTGATTTTTTTTGTGAATTAATGGAGTTCACGGCCACATAGGCCGCTTAGAAAAAAGCCACATGGGATTGCCCTGAAGGTTTGATGTTCACGGCCACATAGGCCGCTTAGAAAAAGCTCTCTGTAATCATCGCTAGTAAGCGAAAGTTCACGGCCACATAGGCCGCTTAGAAAAATGTACGATGCTGTTGCATTGTCTACATCGAGTTCACGGCCACATAGGCCGCTTAGAAAATGGCGTATCAGTTGCTGCAAATACTGATCCCGTTCACGGCCACATAGGCCGCTTAGAAAACTGGAGCCAGATGGTCAGAAGCTGAATCTCTGTTCACGGCCACATAGGCCGCTTAGAAAGAGGGTATTCACAGTGCATCAGTTGATTTGTAATTTTGTGGGGTTCGCGTCGAATTTACCCTGACTATAGGTATGACAGAGGTCGCTTTTGCGGCCTTTTTTGATCCAGCTTGTAGCTTTTAAAGCAGAAATTGCAGCGACTTGAGGAAAAGCGTAAGATCGCCAGATAAAACAAAGCCCCGAATCTTATTCCAATCTTGGCGGATGTATAAGAGTTCAGGGCTAGCATAATGCTAAAGGAATTATACTTACATGACACCCCAAACTCAACCATATTTGTCCGCCATAAGTGCGGGTTTGTGTGAAATCTAAACATTCAGCCGCTTTTGAACTCGCGTTATTCGACTCACTGCCTAAAAAACCTTATTGCACCGACGAATTAGGCGTCACATACATTCGTCAAAAGAAAACCGCGATAACAAAACGTTATTTGCAAGTGAACACCCCAAAGAAGCTGATTTACTTGGTTTTTGATATTGACCGAGCTGGGGGCGTTTTAGCCTGGCACGATAACGATTTGCCTGTGCCACTTTGGACAAGTAAAAATCCTGTTAATGCGCATGCCCACATTGCCTACCGGCTAAAAGTGCCTGTCTGTACTTCAGAACTGGGGCATTTGGAGCCGATCAAATATCTTGCTGCCATTCAATCTGCTATGAATGAAAAGCTAAAAGCAGACCGAGGCTTTGCTGGGCTTTTAACTAAAAACCCTCTCCATACGCATTGGCAAAATACCTTTTGGTCAGAATATCAATACTCGCTTGATGAGCTGGCAGACTATCTCGATCTTAAAGGGCATCCTATCAAAGGGGTTGAAGCCTTTGGGCTTGGGCGCAATTGTGAGTTGTTCGAGAACGTCCGGAAGTGGGCTTACAGGGCAATCAGAGAATACTGGCAACCTAATTACATGGATGCTTGGAATAACGCGGTTTTGGAGCGTGTAGAGGCTTTAAACGGCCAATTTATTGAGCCTTTGCCTTATTCGGAGACAAGATCCATCGCTAAGTCGATTGCGCGCTGGACGTATAAGCATTTTACGCCTGATGCATTTCGTAAGAGTCAGGCAAAGAAAGGGGCGAAGGGGTCGCGTGAAGATAAGGCAAAAGCGGGGGGGGCAGGTGGTTCTATTGGTGGTGTTATATCTAAAGGTGGTGGTAGACCAAGTAAAAAAGCTTTATTGCCTCAAGTGTTGGCTCTGAAATCAAAGGGCCAAAGTAATCGCGAAATAGGCAAAGAGTTGAATTTAGGTGCAGCAACTATTAGCCGCTGGCTTAGATCTTTTTCTGATCCAAAAGTGATCCAAAACAAAGCAGCCTTATCAGATAACAGCCCTTTTTAAGGGGGCTCTTGATTTTTCTAACCCCAGTAAAAACAAGGGTCATTTGCGCGTCAAATCCGCATTTTGTTTTTTCTTCCATTTACCCCTTTAAAAAAACCGCCAACGGTTGTCTTTCCATTCTTTGGCATCAGCCAATCCAACGTCATAACGCGCCGCCCAATCAGGGAAGAAAGGGATAAAGTCCCCGCCCGTTCCGATGATGGCCACAATGCCCATTGAACAAATAACCACTCCCGCACTTATCGCGTATTCCACAGGGTCGCCTGTTCGAAATCGCCCACCAAACAAATGAAAACGGCGGTCACTGTAAGGCGAGAACGGCACACCGCTAACCGTCATTGCATCTGTCAAAATATGAGAAACCCCGCCCCACGCGAACGCCGCCAAGATGCCATGCAAATCAAAAACGAAGGTCGCGAACAAAGCGAAGGTGAGCCAATGCGTAAGGATGTGGGTCGTAGTGCGGTGCTTGATAGGTTTGCCAATGGCTTTAAAAATCCATTCTAGCCAGTCGGGCGCTGTCGCCCCAAGTACACAGGGCGCAACTAACGGCGGCGCAACTACGGCGCAAAGAGAGCCTGCGATTAACGTGTGATTAAGCCACTTCATTTACTTTTTTTTAAATTTTTCTACGAGTTGTTGTAATTCATCACTGAACAAATCAATGTCATCAATGTGTATTTCAAATTCTACATTTACGTTGATTTCTATAATCTCCTTTTTCTTAATCAGCGTTTTAATTTGCTTATCAAGATCCTCTTTTTTAACTGAATTTTTTGGTTTTATTTCAATCATAATTTTGCCAATTTTTTTAACCAATCATTGATTTGTTCTCGCTTTGCGTTTTCACAAAGTCCAGACAGCGCCAGCCTGTGCTCTATCACGTTTGATTCTTGCGTGATCACATCTGAATGCACCATCGCCAATTTTTTTAGCATTTGAATTTGTTCATTGGTTTCAGCAATGCCGTTTTTTACTCTTGCTTGTGCTCGCGCTTCAAGTGCGCGATAAAGTCCCATTTCTCGGTAAGCCTGGTTACGCGCTGCAATGGCTCCAACAAACCCCGCCACTTGTTTTGCTGTGTCCGTTCTTCTTTGGTATTCCCGTTCTCGTTGGCGTGATTGTTCATTGCTTGAATACAAAGGAATTTTCCCCACCAAACCCACGTAATGATCGGCAATATCAGGATAATCCTCGTCCCATGTGTCTAAGCCTTGCTTAAATCCCGCCACAAGGCTTACTTCAGCGTTAAAAGTGCTTTTAGCGGGGAAGCACTGCATCACAGTGAGAAAAATCGCGTCAGGGTCGATTTTGGGGGCTTTTTTAAGGGGATCGGTTGGGCTGTTGTAGTGTTGTTTATCGGAATAAAGGCGCGGAAGCTCAAAAGGCTTTTGTTCTGGTGGCGGTGGTGCTTTTTCTTGTTCATTAAAAGGGCTGATCTCATCCCATTTTTTTAACGCTTCTTCGGTGAGTGTTTCAGCGTGAGCAATCATGAAAAGGGCCGTAAACAACACAAGAAAACCCGCAAAAAGAAAAGACTCAATTATGAATCCTGTTGCGTATAGAAAGGTTTTTAAAGAATGGTTTTTGTTTTTAGGCGCTGTCCTTGCGCGTTTTTGCTCCATTGATTTAATCAGCTCTTGCGCTCCGTCTTCCGCTTCCTAATACATTAAGGCTAGCAATGACGGCAGCTACTTCCCACGCCCCAGCCATTGCCAATATCGCGGCTAATACCCACATAAAAACCACTGTTGAATCATAGCTGGCTTGTGATTCAAGTCTCGTTCTTTGTGGCTCTCTTCTTTCAACAATGGTTCTTATGTTCGGCGGAAGGCGGTTTTCATCACTTGTGGCCATGATCCAGATCTGGGTACTAAGAAGGCATTGGCGGGCGATTTGGCACTTGCGGCCCGTGAGCTTATGTGCGTCATCGATGTACAAAACTGCCTTGGTATCTGCAAGATAATCGCTAATGCGTTCAGCACGTTGATGCTGGTTTAAGCTGCGCCAGGGCGTGTGTTTTTTTTGGTCCCTTGGCGTTACACTGTCACCTTCTTTTATCAAGTTATCATGCCACTGCTGCACATGCTCGCAATCAGTCCAGCTTGATAATGGCTGTAGGGCACTCAAGAAAACAGGCTCGCCGGCTTTACTGCCAAACAATTCAAAATGCGCATCTTGAAGCCTGCTTAACCACCGGCTTTTTCCGCTGTCGTGTGCGCCGGTAATGAGCTGGCATTTCTTCTTGCTCATCGCTTTTGTTCTACGTGCAGAATCGGGCGCAAAGCGTCTTGGTGAATCGACAATCAAGGCTGATTTGTTCGCGCTGCCGTCGGCTCTCAAGGCCGTTCTTTTTAGTCTTAAAAATCTCATTCTTACCACATTGTTTTTTTTGGCTTTTTAAATTTTGGTTGCTGGATTTTCTTCGTTTGTCTCATTGATGCTTAAATTCGGAAATTTCACCCAAAAAATGCAGAGCATTAGGGGGTATAAAAATTGGTGTATTTTCCTTGTGAATATATACTTGAGGTGTTCGGATAAAAGGTTCCTTTAATTCGTGATATTTCAAGGTGTCATAGAGGTGAAAAAATATGTCAAATTTTGCTTACTTACGTGTATCAACAGACGAGCAAGATGTGAACAATCAGAAACACGGATTGCTTGAATATTGCAATCAAAAAGGGCTTTCAAATATCGAATTTATTATTGATTCGGCAAGCGGTAAAACGCCTTGGCGTGAGCGCAAATTAGGTGCGGCGATTTTAGAAATGAACGCAGGTGATAATCTGATTTTTGCAGAGGTTTCACGCATGGCACGTTCAACCCTTCAAGTTCTTGAGATTTTAAGCGCCTGCGCTGAGAAAGAAGTGAATGTGTATGTGGCAAAGCAGCAAATGATTTTAGATGGATCCATGCAAGCAAAAATCACCGCCACTGTTTTAGGTTTGGCGGCAGAGATTGAACGTGAATTCATCAGCCAGCGTACAAAAGAAGCCCTGGCGGCAAGAAAGGCCAAAGGTTTGCCGCTGGGGCGGCCCGATGGAGCAGTGAATAAAAGTTATGCCTTGGATAAGCACAAAGCAGACATCAAGAAGTATTTAGGAATGGGGTTATCTTTGAGTGCCATTGCGAAGTTGGTTGAAGAGCCGAGATCCACGGTGAATGATTATATCAATAGGTGTGGGTTGAGGTAGGTTTTTCATTCCACACCTAACCTCGGTATTTTAAAATTTGATGTTGAAATTAAAATTGAAAGACAAATTTTTCAAGTAGCCTTACCTTTAAGTCCAGGTTTATGGGCCGTGTTTTGTAAGATTGTCTGGAAAGCGATATTATTTTTTATAGGTGCGGAATGTTGGATAAATATTAAAGCCTTCAGTTTTTTCTGGAGGCTTGTTAATTACTTCTGGATTATTAATTATAAAATAAGATCTATTTTCTGATGAGGCTCAATACAGATTAAAATGGATTTTCTCATTTTTTTAAAATGATTTAGTGGCTTCATATTTACTCTTCTTTTAATATTCATATATTTAAATTTAGGAAAAATATTTCAATTAATTAAACCATTTCAGAGTTTGGTTTAATGTTTTTTATCGTCCCATCGAGGATAGCATTAGCTATAGTAGCAATTGCTTCTGCTAATTTACATGGTACTGCATTGCCTATTTGTTTAAAAACGGAGCTTTGTTTTCCTGTAAATATAAAATTTTCAGGAAATGTTTGCAGTAAATGAGCTTCGTCTATTGTCATTCTTCGCAGTCTTGAAGGGACTGCATCTTGATCATAAGGCTTACCATTTAACATTAAATGTTTATGATATTTTTCTATCCATGCATCCGCGTTCTTATATAACTGTTCTTCATCAATTATCGGTGTTCTGTTTCCTCCCATACTTGCATGCAATGTGCTGGCGAATGTATCGGGATTTACTGGTCTTCCTTGACCATTAAACAACATTCCAGCATATGCGGATTTTCGTAATACGGGTGATTTTGCTATGGTTATTTTGGCATTAACTATTTTATTGTTTTTTGGATTTCCAGCTGGACCGAGAGGCGTGATGATTTCTCTAACCGTTTTACTGTTACTTTGAAAATGATGAAGATATTTTTTCAGGTCACCTGAAAATGTTTTTTCTTTAAAACCGATTAGAAACATTCTTTCTCTAGATTGTGGTACACCATAATCTTTTGCATTGAGTATTAGTAATTCAGTTTTATACCCCATTTCATGTGCTCGTTTATATAGCTCATCACGGACGATTTGAAATTTGGATAATGTTCCTAAACTTTTTACATTCTCCATAACGAAGAGTTTAGGTTTTACTATTTTTACGGCATCCATATAACTCATAACTAATTTACTACGCTCATCATTAGGGTCCATATTTCCAGCCACAGAAAAACCTTGGCATGGTGGTCCACCAAATAAACAATCTACATTTTTATGTGCGTTTAATTCAGGAAGTAATTTTGTTATATCACCATGGACAACATGATCTCCAAAGTTTGCTTGGTAAGTGTTGCAGGCATCTTTGTCCATATCATTAGCCCAGCAAACATTGAAACCTGCTGTGTGAAATCCTACATCCATTCCACCTGCACCGCAAAATAAAGAGATTGCTGTTTTTTTATCTTTCTTCATATTTAGATGCCAATTTTTCCATTTAGAATATGCGATTTTGGCATGTTTTTGTTTTTCGTGTCAAATCCTTAAATCTTTAAACATTTCATCACTTTCGATATACACATAAATGCAGCCTTATAGAATATCTTCCATCCATGATTCCAGGTATAAACACATTATTGAAATCCTAATAAATGCTCGAAAAACTAAAGGGATTTCACAAGCTGATGTTGCTAAAAGATTAGGCTTTACACAGCCTGATATTTCAAAAATAGAAAGATTAGAGCGGAGGCTAGATATTATAGAGTTTTTAGATTTTCTTGAGGCAATTTCTGATGGTGATCGTGACTTTTTTAACCACATATGGATAGAAATAAATGAGTGTCGTCGTCGATCATGAGCAAGCTAAGAAGATCTTAAAAAAAGCGATAGAAGAAGTATCTAAAAAAAATTGGTTTCCAAGTAGCACTTTTTCTAATGAAATTGAGAATGTGATTCTTGGTACACATCTTACTTATCGTTATATATTAACAACCGCTCTTTTATCAAAATCGACCAATGAACAGTGTAATCCCCTTACATTACAAGCCGGTTCTGATTTAAAGGGAGCGTATGATGCTCGTTCACTTTGTCATAAAGTTTTAGTTCCATTAGAGCGCAGTTTGCTTGGTGGTCGTTTAGGAAACTCTAATGAACCATTTTTAAACAAACCTGCTCGTTACAAAGAGCTTTCTTTCACCAATGCGGTTAGAAGAGGAAATGATGAGCATTTATTGGAGAATATGATAGTTATCCTCACTGAAATTAGATCTTCTTTTGTTTCATTTGAATGCCTGTGTGACTGTATTTATTATATTTTCAAACGTGAATCGCGTGATTTATTTGATCATGTTTCTTCTGTCGGTTCGCAGCGACAACAAAGTTCATTGATTAATTTTGCTCAACACTTAATTAGTCAATCTTTCGAGGGTGAAACTTGTGCTCTTTTGGTTGGTTTAACGTACTCCATCCTTGGATTTGATCAATCCAAAGATTTTCATGTACAAGTGCATAAGGTCAATCAGGCGGGGACTTCATCAAACGAAGTTTTAGATGTTGATGTGTATTTTAAGAGGTGTTTAATTTACACGATTGAAGTAAAAGATAAGTGTTTTACAACAGAAGATGTTCAACATGCAGTGAATAAAGCGCATCAAGCTGGAAGTAAATCTCTTGTTTTTGCCGTTGGACCACGAGGAAAATTACAAGAGAGTTCTTATATTGAATTAAGTGATTATTGGCGTAATAATGGAATGAATTTGTACTTCGTAAATGTTATTGATCACTTTATTTCTGTTTTATCTTGCGCTCTTAATATCAATATTAATGATGTTTTATCCGTAATAAATGCTCATGCTAAAGCATCTTCAGTTAAAGATGATACGTTTAAACATTTATTATCCAGTGCAAAAATGTTAACCCTATAACTCAGTATTAAGTGTTAAATAATTGTCAGTGGTTATTTTGCGTTACACCGTCACGAGCTGTGAATAACTTACCATCATCCACAGAACTTTAACTGACCTTTCTGATCCACGGTTTTTGTGGATGAAACTGAGCATCATTTGCGAGTGGACACGCTTGTAAGCTTTGAACCTAATGCGCTTGTTTTTGATTAGTTTACGCGCGGACATAGAAACAGCGCATTGATGAAGGCAGGCTCCCACCCCCACAGCCAACACAGAATTTTTTTCTATGGCCTGAGAAGGCCAAAAAAATAGGGGATTTTAAAGCCCTGAGAAGGCCTTTAAAAAAGGGATTTCAATCACTGAGAAGTGATTGAAAGAGAAGACCCGCCTCGCCTGCCTTCATCAATGCGCTGTTTCTATGCATCTCTCGCCCACTTTGGCTTTTTCGTGCGCTTTTCGTCTTACATCGTCCGAAATCGCGGTTTGTCCGAATTTAATATTTATCCGTTAATATTTAGCGAATTTGATAGAGTTACGAGGCTTTGAAAATCGCGGGTCTAACCATCCTTAAATCCGGTAGTTTTTGGGTTGGGGTTGAAAGGATAAATATTTAAGCTCTGTATTCTTTGTGCTGTGAAAGTGTGGTATTACTTTGCTGTCTAGAGTTGTATTGGAGTGTTTTATGTTATTTTCCTCGCATGCTGATTTTGTCCGTGGTGGATATTTATTAGAATCTATACAGTGTCGGAATTATCAAATGAGCTCTGAGTTACCTTGTCCGAAAGTTTGCAGGGTATCGAGTACGTGCAGTACCTTAATTACTTGCCAATCTGTTGATTCTCTATTTTCTCCAGCGCGCGCACCGGGTGCTCATGTTCATTGCCATATCCTTCAGCATTATAAGCGTAAAGGTACGCCCGTTTAATTTGGTCACGCAAAGGAACAAAGCTAAGATCCCCGCCCACCATCCCAAGTGGAGATTTTAAAAAAAACATGAGA
>CAMRDW010000150.1 GCA_947041315.1 uncultured Enterovibrio sp. | reverse complement strand
CATTTTGTCGAAAAAATCAAAAAATTATCGCCATGTCAAAGAACGAAAAAATTTCGTTATTGACGTGTAAATTGAATAAAGACACAAGAGTGGATGCACTGAAGGTTTTTTTATGTCAATTTCAAGGCGTGAGCAAAGACATGGAAATCTACGCGGATGCTGTACTTGCGTGTTTGGAAGGTTATACTCGGAGCGTTTTTGCCTCAACCTCAACAAGATGGATGTAGAAAGGATCTATGCAACAATTTATTGGGTTTATTCAAAGTAATTTAGTTTTATCCTTGGTATGGGCGGGTTTGCTTCTGGCTCTTATCATCTCTGCAATTAAACAAAAAATGGCGCGCTATAAGATACTTTCTCCAAGCGATGCCACTTTGCTAGTGAATAGAGAAAACGCGGTGTTTGTTGATATTCGTACTCGTGATGAATACCGTGCAGGGCATATCGCAGGTTCACTGAATGTTTTAGGAAAAGATATTAAAGCAAATGCTTTGGGTGAGATTGAAAAATATAAGTCTGCCCCCATTATTTTAGTGTGTAAGACGGGGCAAAGTGCAGTTGAAATATCCAAAGTGCTAGCAACTCAAGGATTTGAAAACCTCAATCTGCTTAAAGATGGTCTGATTTCCTGGAATGAAGCAAACTTGCCACTTATCCGTAGCAAAAAGAAAAAATGATTTTTTTGTGGAAAGTTATTTAACGAGCAGCAAATAATAACGCTGCTTCATTTATTTTTATGGCATCAAATAATAAGAAGGGTAATACCATGGCTGAAGCAGAAAGTAACCAACAAGCCCAGCAAAATTTTGCTATTCAACGCGTTTTCTTAAAAGACGTTTCTTTTGAAGCGCCAAATTCACCGACTATTTTTCAGCAAGAATGGAATCCTGATGTTAACTTGGATTTAGATTCTCAAAGTCGTGAGTTAGCAGAAGGCATTTATGAAGTTGTTTTGCGTTTGACCGTGACAGTTAAAAATGCGGAAGAAAATGCTTTCCTTTGTGAAGTACAACAAGGTGGTATTTTCACTGTATCTGGTATGGAAGCGTCACAATTGGCACATTGCTTAGGTGCATTTTGTCCAAACATTCTGTTTCCTTATGCGCGTGAAACCGTTTCTAGCTTGGTTGTGAAAGGCACTTTCCCACAATTAAATTTGGCTCCTGTTAATTTTGACGCCTTATTTATGAATTATTTAGAAAGCCAAAATAAAGCGCAGGTTGCAGACAAGACTGACGCGTAAATCGCGAAAAAACAAGGCGTGATGGATGAGAACCGACGTTAATAAAAATGTTGTGATGACAGTGCTTGGTGCTGGGTCATACGGAACGTCTCTCGCTATTTCTTTGGCGAGAAATGGAGCGCATGTCCAGCTTTGGGGGCACGACCCGGAAAAAATAAAGCGACTTGAGGCTGAACGCTCCAATGAAGTTTTTTTACCTGGTGTCGTTTTTCCTGAATCATTAAGCCTTACGAGTTCGCTTGAAGAAGCTATTTCGGTGAGTCGTGATATTTTAGTGGTCGTTCCAAGCTATGTTTTCGCTTCGCTTCTTTCGCAGATAAAGCCTTTTCTTCGAAAAGATTCTCGCGTGTGTTGGGCGACAAAAGGTTTAGAGTCCGGAACGGGTCGATTGTTACAAGATGTCGCGCGTGAAGAGCTGGGTCCTGATATTCCCCTTGCTGTGATTTCTGGGCCAACATTTGCGAAAGAACTTGCTGCTGGCATGCCTACAGCAATTTCTTTGGCTTCTTCTGATCCGCGTTTTTTAGTCGATCTTCAAGAAAAAATTCATTGCAGTCGTACATTTCGTGTCTACGCAAACAATGACTTTATCGGATTGCAGCTTGGTGGTGCCGTTAAAAATGTAATTGCGATTGGTGCTGGCATGTCTGATGGTATTGGTTTTGGTGCGAATGCGCGTACTGCGCTTATCACACGAGGCTTAGCTGAAATGACACGTTTAGGCATTGCCCTTGGTGCTGAGCGCGAAACCTTTATGGGTATGGCGGGTCTTGGAGATCTTGTATTAACCTGTACTGATAATTTGTCTCGAAATCGTCGATTTGGTCTTGCTTTAGGCCAAAAAAAGGATTTATTAATGGCACAAGCAGAGATTGGTCAAGTGGTTGAAGGCTATTTAAACGCGAAAGAAGTGCGTTTGCTTGCGAAAACAAAGGGTGTTGAAATGCCCATTGTGGATCAAATTTATCAAGTGCTTTATAAAGGTAAAGATGTGCGTCTCGCAGCCCAAGATTTACTGTCGAGAGAAAGAACCACTGAATAATCACCTCTTCTTGCTAAACTAAAAACGCGAGATTTTATCTCGCGTTTTTATTTTGACATTAATACGCTTTCCGATTGAAGCATTTATTTCGCCAACATGATATTTTGAAAAGAATAAATAGATATCCAAGATGTTTGAAGATACCCTTGGGCGCCAAGGATGAAAAAACACTGAATAGAGATACATTATTTCATTTGTTTTTGAAAACGCGGCCAACAATCCTCTCCTTTCAAAGGTGAGGAGCATACATGTTTACTCATTTTATACCTGTCGCCTTTGAAGCTGCGTGGGGTGTTAGCCGCACTCGTTCAGCTCAATCACACAGTGTCATCTATGCTTAGGGGCTTCATTCGCTTGTTGCCTGCACGCATCTTCATTTCTTTGGGTATACAATGAGCATCAAAATAATAATAAATGACATTTAAATTGAATCGAAATATTTCGATTTGTTCTTAAGACAAACAATAGGTATGAAGATGGGGCGGATCTCGAGTGAAAAGCAGAATAAATCTCCTCGAAAGGATAAAGTTTGGAGTTTGATTAAAAATGAAGCGCACCTTTTACTTAAGCGTGAGCCGATTTTAAATGGATTTTTTCGTTCAACCATAATTGATCATGATTCTTTATCTGGGGCATTGAGTTTTATTTTGGCCAATAAACTTGGAACCGTTTTGGTTTCAGAAGCGAATTTAAGCGAGATGATTAACGATGTTTATCTTGAGGATTCAAGCATTGTTGAAGCTGCAGCCTGTGATATTGCGGCCATTGTTGACAGAGATCCTGCCGTTGATCTTTATTCCACCCCTCTTTTGTATTTAAAAGGTTTTCACGCCTTACAAAGCTTTCGTATCGCGCATCATTTATGGAATAAGGGCCGACGTGAGCTTGCGATTTATTTACAAAATCAGATGTCCCTTGTTTATCAAGTTGATGTGCACCCGGCGGCGAATATCGGTTCAGGTATTATGTTTGATCATGCTACGGGGATTGTGATTGGAGAAACGGCCATCATCGAAGACGATGTTTCTATTTTGCAGAATGTGACTTTGGGTGGGACAGGAAAAGAATCAGGAAAGCGTCATCCAATAGTTCGAACCGGTGTTCTCATCGGCGCTGGAGCAAAAATACTGGGGAACATCGAAATTGGCGTTGGTGCAAAGATAGCCGCTGGTTCGGTCGTATTAAATCCTGTGCCATCTCATACGACGGTGGCGGGAGTTCCTGCAAAAATAGTGGGGCGAAATGGGAAGAAAAAGCCCTCATTAGATATGGATCAACAGTTTAATGCCTGTGAAAAATTTTTTTACGGTGAGGGCATTTGAAATTCAGTACAGTTTTATAAAAAAAGGGGGTCATAAAGACGCCCTTTTTTTATGGTTATACCCAAGATTTTTGAAGATGCAGATATACCTGTTGCCTTTGAAGCGACCTGGGGATGGGTGAGGCTCGTTCAGTGCAATCACAGAGTCAATGATGCTCAGGGGCTTCACTCGCTTGTCGCCTAGAGGCATCTTCAATTACTTTTGACGTAGGCGCCCCCTGAGCGAAGCAATAAGTCTGCAGCTTTAAAGAGGACGGGTATAAAATTAAAACAGTTTTTCAGCGACGTCGTATAAATCTTTTCGAAATGGACGGCGCATATTTTCAATGGCATCAATGATATCGTGATGAACCAGCTCTTCTCGTTGGATACCGACACAACGACCGCCATTGCCAGCTAAAAGCAATTCAACAGCGTATGCACCCATCCGAGATGCAAGAATGCGATCAAATGCACCAGGTTGCCCACCACGTTGGATGTGACCTAAAATGGTCGCTCGCGTTTCACGCCCCGTTTCTGCTTCGATGTATTTTGCGAGTTCATTGACGTCTGTCATGAGTTCAGTAATAGCAATCAAGGCGTGTTTTTTGCCGTTATAAATGCCTTCTTTTATTTTTGCGAGTAATTGATCTTTGTCTAGACCGATTTCAGGCGTAATAAAATACTCACAGCCACCTGCAATTGAAGCTGAAAGCGTCAGATCTCCACAATGGCGACCCATCACTTCAACAATAGAAATACGCTGATGGGATGAAGAGGTATCACGTAAACGGTCAATGGCTTCGACAACGGTGTTTAATGCTGTTAAATAACCAATGGTATAATCTGTTCCTGGGACATCGTTGTCTATGGTGCCTGGAAGACCGATACAGGGGAAACCCATTTCAGTTAATTTTTTTGCACCCATATAGGAGCCATCACCGCCAATAACGACTAAGGCATCAATGTTGTGCATTTTTAAATTTTGGATGGCTTGTTCACGGATTTTTTCGTCTCTGAATTCAGGAAATCGTGCTGAGCCTAGAAAGGTGCCGCCTTTGTTGATGATATCTGATACGCTAGTACGATTCAGTTTTTCAATCCGGTTTTGATGCAGCCCAAGAAAGCCATCGAAAATACCGTAAACTTCCAAACCTTCACTTAATGCAGCGCGTGTAACGCCACGAATTGCTGCGTTCATACCTGGAGCGTCACCGCCGCTGGTCAAAACACCAATTTTCTTAACCATGGTAATCCTCTGACTTCGTTGTCAATTCAAATTCAATGATCATATAGGGAATATCAAGCCTTTTTTTGTGGGCTTTTTATTTTTAGCGATCGATTCGATATCATCGTTCACGCGATTGGGTGCCAGTTTATCCTGCTAACAAGATGTTTGAAACTGTAATTTGCCTTACGGTGAATTGTTATTGTGATTTTGATTTATCTTTTTTGATAAATTTCAGGTGCAGGTTGAGTTATTTGCTAAGGAAGAAGATTGATTTGATTCTCTTTTTATTTTTCCAACAAGAGATACAGGATCTTGATGAATCAATATATCCGCGCCTGGAAACGCAATTTGCAGACGATCTTCGACTTCATCAGCAATAAGATGTGCGTCAATTAATTTGAGGTTGTCATCGAGTTCAATGTGAAGCTGAATGAAGCGAGTCGCACCGGCTTGACGGGTTCTTAGATCATGGGCCCCTTCTATGCCAGGCACACTCAATGTGAGGATCATTATTTTTTCTTGTTCTTCTTGAGGTAGGTGAGAGTCAAGCAAGGATTGAACTGCTGCATTGGCCATTTTAAAGGCACTAATAAAGATGAAAACACCAATTAAAAGCGCAAAGATGGCATCAGCCATGCCAAAACCATAACTTGTTAATCCGAGCGCAAGCATAATAGCCAAGTTCATGAGCAAGTCTGTTTGGTAATGTAGAGAGTCCGCTGCGATGGCTTGGCTGGCCGTTTTTCGAACGACCCATTTCTGAAATGTCACTAAGATCCCTGTGATAACGGTGGCGATAGCACTGACAAAAACACCGACTTCAGGATGAAATAATTCAGAGGGTTTGATTAAACGCTCAACACCATTTAATACGAGAAAACAGGCAGAACCTGCAATAAATGCGGCTTGGGCTAATGCCGCTAAGGATTCTGCTTTTCCGTGGCCAAATGGATGCTCTTTGTCTGCTGGCTGTAAAGAATATCGAAGAATAATTAAATTGCTGATGGAGGCAAGCAAGTCAATCAAGGAGTCAACCAAAGAGGCCAGTAAACTGACAGAGCCGGTATACCACCAAGTGACCAGTTTCATGAGAAAGAGAAATATGGCAGTAAATGTGGCCGCCCATGCAGCAGCTTGGACGAGTTGAGCATATTTTTTGGTCATATTTGAGCACAGTGAGGGCAATTCGCGAGAGTATAACGTGTTTTGAAGGGGATTTGAGCGCTAAAAAAAAGCCCATCATGCTTGTTTTTGCGTGATGGGATTGACCTTACTTTGTTGGGTGTAAATTTTTGTGCTCTTGTTTGCCTGAATGCATGCAGTTTTCTGCCATTTTTTCCATATTTATTTTTACCTGCTTTTTTTGTTCCGGCGTTAATATTTTAAGTATGGCGTGCTGTTTCTGTATTCTATTGAGCCTTCTATTTACGTGATCTTCTGCCATTTTCTCAGCCAATTCGCGGACTTTTTTCTCATCGAAGGTATCCGTGAGCAGGTAATCTTGCATTTGATTGTGTAGGTTTAGATTTTCTTTTGTTTTGTCCGCTTTATTTTTTTGGTTTGCCATGAATTCTTCGCGGTTTTTCTTATTTAAAGCTTTGAGTTGTTCTTCTTGTGCATTGGTAAGCTCGATGTTGCGTAAAAGGTGTTTAGGTTTCACTTTTCCAATGCATCTATTCTGATTTTTCCCTTCTGCAAATGCAGGCATGGTTCCCATGATGAGAGGTAAGCTCAAGATTGCAACAGTAAGGCGTTTGTAGATTTTCATTATTCACACTCCATTTTTGTTTGATGTCCTTTACTTTACTCGTCTGAATGTAAAAAAAAACAAGGATAAAGTAAAACAATGTAAAGAGAGGTAAAGCGAAGCAAGTTAGATAGCGCGTATAAGACGATTGATTAATACTAGCGTTAATTTTTATCTTTGAAATGCGAGATTTAAAATGTCCATGATTCTTCTTATTGATGATGACACTGAATTAACGGCCCTTTTACGTGATTTGCTTGAGCTTGAAGGATATCAAGTTGAAACGGCAAATAATGGGAAAGAAGGGCTTGAAAAGATAAATGAAAGTATCGATTTAATTTTACTCGATGTGATGATGCCTGAGCTTAATGGGATGGAAACTTTACGCCGTCTTCGTGAGGTTTGGGAAACCCCTGTTTTGATGTTGACTGCCAAAGGGGAAGAAATTGATCGTGTCATGGGCTTAGAGCTTGGAGCAGACGACTATTTACCGAAACCTTTTAGCGATCGTGAGCTCTTGGCCCGTATGCGTGCCATTTTAAGACGGATGATAAAACAAAGCGATGAAAAACGAGGTGCAGGAGAGTCTTCGGAACAGATTAAATATCAAGACATTCTTATTTATCCTGGACGAATGGAGGTCTACTGTCAGGATGAACTGGTGAATTTAACAGGAACAGAAATCGCTCTTTTAATGTATTTGTTTAAATTTCCAGGACAGATCGTTTCTAAAAAAAATATCAGTCTCGATGTATTAGGTAAACGCTTGGCTCCTTTTGAACGTGCGATTGATATGCATATTTCCAATATTCGTAAGAAATTGCCAGACAGACTTGATGGAAAAGCGCGCATTAAAACCTTGCGTTCCAGAGGCTATTTTTTAGTGGAAATATAATGATAATGCCTCGTTTAAATAGCCTTTATTGGCGAATTTTTGCCGTTTTTTGGCTTACTCTTTTTTTGGTTCTTGTTGGTGTTTTGGCGGTGCAACACAGTGATCCTCGTCATCTTCATAAACTGTCTATGCATTCGAGTGTTGATTTTAAACACCGAGCCGCCCACATATCGAAAAAAATAAATGCAATGTCAGGTATTTTTGAGAAAAAGCTCATCAAAATCCAAGAGCAAGGCATAAAAAAAGAAAGAGTGAAGTTTTTCTTTACGAACCTGCAAGGAGAAATCTACCAAAAACCCTATAGCATGGGACGCGCGTTGAAAAATTTTATCACTCTTGCAGATAACCCTGAAATCCCAATGCAGCGTTTATATGGGCGATGGATGCTGACAGGGCCATTTTTGATTATTGATAATGAAAATCAGGCTCTTATGTTTGTTTCTCAGCGTTGGCGTGAAGCCCGTCCATTTTATGTTCAACTTTTGGATAGCCCATTTGAGTTGTTATTGGTCACAATGGCTGTGAGTACTCCTTTATTGCTTTGGTTAGCTTGGGCTGTAACGCGTCCTGCAAGGCGTCTTCAAATAGCAGCTGAGCGGGTTGCAGATGGACGATTTGAAACCGATCCCGCGCTTGAAAAAGGCCCTAATGAATTTCGTCTGGCTGGCGCGAGTTTTAATCAAATGGTCACTGGTTTAAATCAAATGATCCAAGGTCAGCAGCGTCTTCTTTCTGATATATCACATGAATTGCGCTCTCCTTTAACGCGTCTTCGTATGGCGAATGCACTTGCTATCCGTAAACAAGGAGAAAGTTCAGAATTGATACGGATAGACACAGAAGCGGAACGTATGGAAAAAATGATTGCCGATTTACTCTCTTTGTCCCGCAGTCAGCTTAATAGCCATAGAGAGCGAGAGATCTACACGCTTGAAGATCTATGGGAGATTCTTCTTGAAGATGCTGAATTTGAAGCCACACAATTAGGAAAGTGTTTTCGCGTACATAAAATGCCGAGCCTAAAAATAGAAGGCAATGGTTCTTTATTGTGCAGTGCTTTGGAAAATGTGGTTCGTAATGCGATTAAATATGCCAAAACAGACATAGAAGTGAGCTTTATACAAAAAGAAAATAATTTAATTGTTGAGGTGAACGATGACGGTGAAGGGATCCCTGTCTCGATGTTGAAAGATATTTTTCGGCCGTTTTATCGCGTTTCGACAGCACGCGAACGTGAAACGGGGAGTACGGGGCTTGGACTTGCTATTACTGACAGTGCGATGCGTCAACACAATGGTTATGTAGAAGCATCACTGAATGAAATGGGTGGATTGAAAGTGTGTTTGGTTTTTGGTTTGAGTAAGGAAAATACAGTTTGAATGCTTATCTCCTTTGCCTTTGAGGTCTCCCATCGCCTTTGAAACTGCGTGGGTGTTGGCTGGTCTCGCTTAGGCCAATCACAGAGTAGATCTATGCTCTGGGTCTTCACTCGTTTGCTGTCTACAC
>CAMRDW010000149.1 GCA_947041315.1 uncultured Enterovibrio sp. | reverse complement strand
ATTAGAAGCATTAGAAGCATTAGAAGCATTAGAAGCATTAGAAGCATTAGAAGCATTAGAAGCACGGGATGCATTAGAGGTACTGGGTGCATTTCTTTGATCAACACCGTTAAGTGAACTCAAAGACCCAGAAGACGAAAGACAGCTTTTCACACAACAGAAGGGCATAAGATGCACCTTAAACAAGGCTTAAATTCATATGTGCATAACTGCAATGCACACAAGTAATCCCATGATATAAAATGAAATATTTTACTTCAATGTGGGATCCAAGAATCCAATGCTGTTTTTTATTCTATTGACCCAAGACACGTGAAATTGCGCGTCTGCAGCAATCGAGTGAAACTTCTTCACCTAAATAGAGACTCTGATTGGGCGCAGCGCGTTCAGCCCAATCACATAATCTCTCTCTATGGTCAGGGGCTTCACTCGCTTTTCGTCTAACACGCCTCTTCAATTACTTTGGGTATAACACAAAATATTTGAAGAAAACGAAACCAACCCCTTGAAGCGTCAAAGAGAACGAAGACAAAGAGGCAATTGCATATCTTCATTCATCAAAGGCACATTAAAAATCATTAAAAATCATTAAAAATCATTAAAAATCATTAAAAATCATTAAAAATGGTTCTTAAATAATATACATTAACATTCAATAAATTAACGCATAGGAAGTCCATATGTCTAAAGCAAGCGCACGTCATCTTTTGGTTGAAACCGAAGCACAATGTTTACTCCTAAAAGCAGAAATTGAAGCGGGAAAAGATTTTGCAGAAGTGGCTAAAGCACATTCAACATGCCCATCACATTCTCAAGGCGGGGATCTGGGGAGTTTTAGCCCAGGTCAAATGGTACCTGAGTTTGATAAAGTGGTCTTTTCAGCACCTTTAAACGAAGTTCAAGGCCCTGTAAAAACGCAATTTGGATACCATCTGTTAGAAGTCACTGCTCGCAGCTAAAAAAGGATATACCCAAGCTCTTTGACGTTTCAGATTGAAGGCAAAAACGAAAAGCCCCTGAGCCAGCTGTTCTATGTGATTGAGCTGAGCGAGTGCATCTAACAAGCACCCAACGTCAAAGGCGACGGGTATATACCTAATTAAGTTTAAAGTAATAAAGTAAGATCCCCAGACTGTTTGAGTGATTCAAAAACTAAACAACGGGTTTTCTACGATAAAATAACAAGCCCGGCATAGAAAGACCGATGGCAAGCGCGCCCAGAACAAAAAGGGATGTTATGCCATTGCTCATCAAGCTTTCCCACAACACTTCACTGTATCCCCATCGGTTTATTTCAACCAAAGCAATCATCGCCTTAAACGCAAACACGCCGGGGATCATGGGAATAATGGCCGCCACGGTAAAGACTTTAGGGTGTGCCAACAAACGCTGAGACCAATAAATCCCAAGCATCCCAACCCCGGTTGCAGCTAAAAACGACGCCAATTCAATGGAAAACCCAAAATGCATCAGCACAGTGCGAATGGTGTACCCCATCGCGCCACACAAAGCGCAATATTTCAATGCATTCGCAGGAACATTAAACACGAGCCCAAACCCAACCGCCGGAATCGCAGAAAAAACCATGTTGTGCAATAAAAGAAGAAAAAAACTCATTCCCACCCCCATACACCGGTCAAACTCATCGCAGCGACAATCCCAAGGCTGGTAGCTAAAGTGAGCAGACTCGCCATCATCCAACGCGCCATTCCCATATTGACATACCCTTTTAGCATGTCTGACACCGCATTGATCAAAGGCACCCCAGGCACCAACATCAAAACAGAAGAAGCCATCGCCAAAAAAGGAATATTTCCAACCTGGCTCAAGTCAGCAATGCTTGAAATGATGGTCGTCACAAAGGCCGTGACACTAAAATTTAAAAAAGGATTAAACTGACGAACCGCCAATTCTTGTCGAACGCACATCCCCACAAAAGAAGCAATGAAGGTGACGAAAAACACCGCCGCATCCCCACCAGAAAGGCGACTGAAACAAGCACAAGAAAGACCCACCATGCCAGCCACAAGCCATCGGTTATAACGCTCTGGGGTGATCTCATTTAAACGTATTTTAATGTCTTGGCAGTTTAAATAGCCTCTTTCCGCCATGATCAACATCCGCTGAATTTGGGTTATCACCTGCATATTGATCCCCCTGTCAGGGCAACGGCGTACACTGGTGATACAACGGGCTTTCGTTATCGTAGAGATCACCATTGAACTTGCAGAAAGTGAAATTTCTACCCGCTCAAATTCAAAGCAAGTCCCGAGACGACAGCAAATATCAGAGACCAATTTACTTTCCGCGCCATGTTGCAATAGCATTTGTCCTGCAAGGCTTATCAATCGTGACCGCTCAACCTGTACACGCTCAGTCATTTGTGACACAAAACCTTCTCCTTAAATCTTGTCCAACGCAAGCAAACTCACTGAAGGAGATGAAACATCGCTACATCAGAAAAAAGAACAAAACTGTTCGCTTTTCATTTTCAAGCGAAAATAAATTACAAGAAATAAATAGAGAAAGAAAGTACGAAATATCAATAGATTGGCATGCGTAATAAAAATCATCAAAACATGCTGGCAGGATCAAAAAACAGGAAGAACGCGCTTAAAAAAGCGCGGTAGTGCGACCCAATAAAGCGGAAAGTGCAGGCAGGCGTTTATAGAAGCAATCACATTACAAACTGCTAACTGAACAGAACGACTTGATACCAAAGCGCTTAAATGGCATGAGTAAATCATTTAATGCAATGGCTGAAGTCTTGCCAGGAATGGGAGGGAAATTTGATTAAGGGTTATACCTAAAGCCATTTAAAATACCTACCAGCACCAAGCGAGTGAACCCCCTGAGCATCAATTGACTCTGTGATTGGGCAGAAGAAGCATCGCCAACACCCACGCAACATCAAAGGCGACGGGTATAATGTCGCCTGTGTATAGGGATTAATAGGCCTAATTTCATACATTCCTACAAAAACAATAATAATGTTTCGTGTTCAGAATCTCGGATAAAAAATAACCAAGCAAAGAGGTGAAGCATATTTCCTCAATTGTTATTGCTTTTTTTGTGAGTTAATCCGTCATTCCTCAGATGAAAAAAGATCAATTTCTAGGCAACCTAAAACTTAGGTGCCTACAAATACATGCATAAATACAGGCATAGGTGAAAGATGTTTCTTTCAATTTTAATTTCAATATCAGATTTTAAAATATCGAGGTTAGGTTCAAGATGACGGATTAAGAAGTCAATTAAAGAAAAAAAGAAACATAAACAAAGTTTCATTTGATGGGTTTTTAATTCGAAATAGGCTCTCAAGATAAATGATCGCTGTTAAAACTGTAACAAATCAGTAATTAACGGTTGCTTAACCTGTTTTTTACGATAAACTCGCCCTCACTCACAACCCAGCAAAATTTAATGGTTATTAAAACAATGTGGCTGCATTTTAATTTATTTATACACATTTAAATATAATCCGCTTTTTGTACCCAATAAAACCGGAAATTAAAAAAACATCAGATTGATTCTACCTGCACATTTTGAAATTGGATGGTTATGGTGAGTTTCGCGAATGACGCTTGTATCGAGTATGACCAAAAAGGTAAACATAATGATAAAAAAAACAAAACTCGCACTATTTTGCTCCCTCGTTTCTCTTACTCTGGTTGGGTGCCAATTAGATCAATCACCCTCTTTGGTTTTAGTTCAAGATCAGGGACTTGAAGGTTTTAAATTTATCGGTATGGAAAAATCACCAGAATCAACACCACTTCACTACATGTGGCGTTTTTCATGGGAAGGTTCACCAATTGGAAATACTTATACTGTTTGCCAAATAAATAAAAGCTTAGAAGATCAGTGTGATGTTATCTCCAGCATCAGTAATAGCAACCACATTGATCTCGCTATTTCTCCTTTGACCGTAGCGGAAAATGAGGGCTATTTTGTTTTAGCGAGTCGAGAAGGTCAAAAAACCGTGTCGAGCAAAACAGTGCATGCATCCTCAGAAGAGGTAACGGCATCCATTATTGAATTTTTACCCGCAGATCTTCTCCCAAAAGACTATTTTGGATTCGCCGCGATGAGTGGTAATGGGCAGGTCATTGCTATCGGAGCATCTGATGTGGGTGGACCGCAAGACCAACCAGGTCCCGGTGCAGTTTATTTGTATACGTTCAACAAACAAAATGGCTGGCAACAAACCGCTATCGTAAAGGCAACAGATGGAGAAAACGGTGATGAATTTGGCTATGCACTCTCATTGAGTGATGATGGAAGTACCTTGGTAGTGTCTTCCCGATCTAAAGAAGCAAAAAAAGGCGCCGCCTATCTGTTTACAAGAACAAATAATGATTGGGTTCAACAAAGCATCTTAGTGGCAACGAATGGGAAAGCCGGGGATAGATTCGGTCAGAACCTAACGGTAAGTGGCGATGGCGCGACAGTGGCGGTTTCTGCTCCAAGTGAAAGCGCAGCATCGGTAGATACACCCGAAGATATTTCACTTCCGGCATCTGGCGCAATCTACATTTTCGAAAAAGAAAGTAACTGGGCTCAAACAAATTATATTAAGGCATCTAATCCATTTGAAATGGCTCAATTTGGTTCAGATATTGATTTAAATCAAAATGGCAAGGTATTGGTTGTTGGAGCCCTTCAAGAAACATCAGATGGCCTAGGCAATAATAATTTACCCGCCTCAGGCGCGGCTTATATTCTCACTAAAACCCCATCGGGTTGGCGTGAAGATAAATTATTAAAAGCAGATAATTTAGATATAGCCGCTCAATTTGGTAATGCAGTCTCAATAAATGATGCAGGAAATCGCATTTTGGTAGGGGCATTTACTGAAGCATCGGACCCCAATGGCGTTCAAGACCCAAACCAATATAATGAAGCGGGTGCTGCATATGTTTTTGATTTAGTTGGTAGTTCTTGGGACCAAACTGCATTTTTAAAAGCATCAAACGCACAAATGAATGATCATTTCGGTTGGTCCGCAAAAATAAGTGGCGATGGTGAAACCTTGATTATTGGTGCCCTTAAAGAAGACTCGAATGGCACCGGCATCAACAGCGATACTCAAAACAATAACGACTTATCAAGAGCTGGTGCGGTTTATAAATTCAAGTTAGAAAATGAAATCTGGACACAAAAAAGTTATTTGAAAGCCCCGACACAAGCGGGAGCCAAAGATTTTGGCCGCAATTTAGCCATCAACGTTGATGGAGAAGCCCTATTGCTTTCAGGTTATAAAAATTCAGCGGGCATTGTTTATATGTACTAAATGCCGTTAAACACGGAAAGTAAAACATTCACTGTAAAATGCCGCAAATAATGCGGCATTTTTATTTTATAGCCAACATTCCTCACATTAAAATAATTATATTGACTCTTCAATGATACCCAAGGTAATGGAAGATCCGCGCATTTAGAAACCCCTGAAAATGAATAAAGGCAGTGATTAAACTGAACGAACTTCGCCCTTCTTGGCTTCAAAAGCGACAAGTATCGGAGGATAAAAATGGCCTATAAATACAGATAGGTTCGTGAGGTATGTGAAAAAATATAATTTCTACGTCAAATTTTAAAAATCGAGGTGCAGTACGAAACGGCGGACGTATCCTTGTTTCAGAACCCATTCTGATTTTCAGTTTCGAAATACCGCGCCGAGGCAGATCAGCGCCCTCATTTCCTCAGCGACTCAGAATCCCTTTAAATAAAAAAGGTACGCGGGTGTCTCTTATTGTTTAAATTGAGGATCCTGATCTTTTTTAATGAACTTCGCCTTGCCAATCTCTGTAGGGAGACCTGATTGAACAGCCAATGCCGCCCTGTAGCGATTTACTTTCATTCCATTTTGATACAACCAATCAGAGACCTTTGGATCTGGCAGTGTCATGATACGCTTCACCGTTTCATCTTGATCACGCGATAAAGGACGATGCACTTCGACATACACCGCCCCATCAGGCTCTACGCTTATTTTCACTGGCTGATTGATCACCCGAACTTTTTCATTCAATTTAACCCGTCCATAAAGCCAAGCAATGTCTTCAGGACGCATTCTGATACAACCCGCACTGACCCTCAGTCCTACGCCAAAATCTTTATTCGTACCATGGATCAAATAGTCTCCGGCGCCATAATCAAGACGAAGCGAATGTGCTCCGAGTGGGTTATCTGGGCCTGGCGGTACCGTTTTAGGTAAAATAATGCCTTTTTCTACTTCGTATTCTTTTCGAATCGTGGGCGTAGGGTACCAAATTGGATTTTCATTTTTTTCTGTTATTTTGCTGAGCATAATGGGAGTATCGCGTCCAATTCTCCCTATACCGATAGGAAAAATATGTACTTTTTGAGATCGGGTATCAAAATAATAAAGTCGAAGCTCCGCGAGATTAATGAGGATCCCGACATAAGGAACCGAAGGCAAAATAAGCTGATGGGGAATGGTCAAAAAGGTATCGATATCGGGTAAATAAGGATCAACCTCAGGGTTTATCGACAATAAAGATAAAAAAGGCACATTGTATTTTTTTGCTATTAATTCTAAATGCTCTCCCTTTTGTACGAAATGCACTTTTCGTTCACCCAACAAACGGGTTCCCTTTTCAGGAAAAGGAAACTCAAGCGCCCGAACCATAAAGGGTAAAAAAAAGAAAAACAAAAACAGACCGCCTCTCGACATCTAATATCTTCTCTTTTTAAAGTAAGTCAAAATAAGTGGCGCCCGACAGACTTGAAGGCCCTATAAAATCGGTTCGCTTTTCGCCAAGCATTGAATTCGATGAGATGGGATCCGCGTCATAAAACCACCCCACCAAGCGACATCTTTAAATATTTTGAATAATATACCCCTCGCCTTTGAAGCTGCGTGGGTGTTGGCTAGGCTCGTTCAGCTCAATCACATCGTCTCTCTATGCTCAGGAGCTTCACTCGTTTACCGCAGGCGCGCATCTTCAAGTCTCGTGGGTATCATTCTCAAGTTTAGCCCCCCTCTTTGTAATACAGGATTTAATTCCTTTCTGTCGCATTCTTGTATACCCCTCGCCTTTCCCTATGTGCCAACCTGCCTGGGTGTTGGGTGCTCTCGCTCAGGCCAATCACAGAGTAAATCGATGCTCAGCATTTTCACTCCTTTACCGCAGGCGCGCATCTTCAAGTGTCTTGGGTATATATAAAGAAGTTCGGGCTTGTTCAATGCTCGAAAAAATGGTCGGCAACGCAGCCCTTCTTCTTATTTTTTATATAGCTAGTGCACCCACTTGGGCATAAACTAAAATACCTGAAAAAGACATTGTAATTATCGCCGGAATTGCATCCTTCCAGGTATCAAAATAAAAATGGAAACAAATTGCACCCGCTGATGTACCCAATAAAGCAAGGCTACCAGCAATACCGAGATAACCAGGAAGCCACAGAAAAATCGCACCAAATAATTCAATTAAACCAATTAGAGCCATGATTGTTCTATTTAGACCGTATTTATTAAAAAAAGCCAATTGCGTTTCAAATATAAACCTTTGCCAACCAAAAATTTTAATGGAACCCGCGAAGACGAAAAATAGCGCCAACAAAACAGAAATAATTAAAACAAATATTGGATTCATCTTGACCCTCTAAAAGAATATAACACCTTGCTCACCAAAAAATAAGGACCGCAGCGCGTAATTTGTCCGTATGCAGCAATTTTTTATGTCTTGTTGCAACTTGGATATTTACCATGAGCAAGGCAATACGATAAGATAACCTTGCGCTCTGCAAATTTGGCTAATGCTTTTTTTTGTGCTGGGTTTCCTTCTGGGCAATATATTGAAAGGTACAAATCAGAAGGAATTTCATTAATAGAGATATCATCCAAATATCGTGATGAAAACGTCCAACCACCACTATGACCATTTTTCCGTTGAAATGCAGATTTAGAAAATGCCCTTAATCTTATTTTTAATTTCAGTGTTGTTTCACCAACATAAATTATATTTTGATCAGTAAAATTAACGCTTCGACTAGGTTTGATCGCAAATTTACCAATAATATAGGTGCCTTGCTGTTCAATTTTATCTTTGCTTTCAAAGTCCTTAAAATGAAACCATTCTGAAAATACAATATCTAACATCGAATGGGGCTCCTTAGTGACATAACGCCTCGCTAAGAGGCAAAAAATAGTTGGTTAAAATAAGCGACGAAGGAGCAAAAACAAGTGTTTTTTGTCCTTTTAGCGCCTTGTATACGCCCAGCATGGTATACCCAAAGGAATTGAAGATGCGCGCCTGCGGCAAGCAAATGAAGCCCCTGAGCATAGATCTACTATGTGATTGGGCTGAATGAGCGTAGCCAACACCCACGCAGCTTCAAAAGCGACGGGTATAATGAGGTAAGAATCCTCTGTAGAAAAATCACCATTTATTCATCAACTTGTTGATATTAAATGTTAAATATTCACAAATGGCAAGGGCTTTTCCGAAAGAAACAGTCAGAAGGAAGCCGCTCACCCTTTGATTAAAAAGAGGGCGAGCAGAGGAACAAACAGGAGCAGTCATATGAAATTTTCAGTTCCAGAACATTCAGGGCAATCTCCCTTGCCATAAACGGGCACATCATTATCGGAACCCATCAAACAGGGGTAACTATTAATTAATTGAATTTAAAAGAGAATTAATAATTTCCAAGATCCTTGAAATCAAGCCGATATGTTTCCCCTGCTGCTTCTACTTTGATTGCTCCCAGTGATGGATCCAATCAGCCGAAGCTTCTGGTATTACAAGAAAAGGCCCGTTGTGAGCTTTAAAAAAGGAAGTTCGAAAACACCGGGAATACAGCAAGCCTTGAGTAATGAGTATCTTAAGAAAGCAAGATTGTGCTCATTGAAGAGAGGGATGGGTAGCCGTTCACTCTCGAAATTAAAGAAGCTATGCCCAAGACACTTAAAGATGCGTGTAGGCGGCAAGCAAGTGAA
>CAMRDW010000148.1 GCA_947041315.1 uncultured Enterovibrio sp. | reverse complement strand
TGAAACCCCGCGATCTTAAGAGGTTAAGGTATCAGCCAAAGCAAATTGATCTTGGGTGTCCAGATAAATACCGCGAGATAAATACAGGGGGCACCGCTAAACCGAAAACAAATTAATCCCGCTTGTCTCGATAAATATTCTCAAACTCAGCGCGATGAAAAGGATGAATGCATTCGAGTTGATCGAGCGCAATATCTTGTTTTTTATTCATTGAATAATGAGTGTGGATGCATATATGGGAACGAAAATGGAATTGAGTTCGGTTTTTGCAAGGCGCCTTTACCTCACTTTGTTGCTTGAAGAGAGTGTCCGTCCAAACGTGCCACGTTTGATCAAGATGACGGGCTGGCCTCGTCGCACCCTTCAAGATGTGATCAAGTCCCTTAGTGGTCTCGGGGTGGAACTTGTTTTTGTGCAAGAGGGATGTCGCCACAATGACGGGTATTATTGCCTTAAAAGTTGGGGTCCTTTGAATCGAGAATGGATTGAAGCCCATAAAGAAGAGATTTGGGCTTCAGTAAAGCGTGAGAATGACTGAATTTCTTTTTGCAAGGTTTCTTTGTTCAATGTTTCGGATTGTTTTTCCTTCTGTTTTAGAGCGGGTTTAAAAACGGTTTGCAAGGGGAAAGCATTTTTTGATCATTTTGGCTTGCCTTGAACGTGCAATTCAATTTTGATTGAAATACGCCTTCTCGCTCAGTGTGAGGCGTTTTTAAAAGAGTCTAACGTCTTGCTGTTGGGGTGAGTGATTGCAAAAACGGGGCTTATTTTATAAGGCCTTTTTCTTTTAATAAACCCCGTAATTTTTCTGCTCTTTTACGATTAACGCCAAAATCAGAATATCCAACACGAGAGCGGAAACGTAGGCTCAAATTTGTTTCTTTTATTTCTAATTCAAGATCATCCACAAAGCGAAAAACACGGCTTGTATATTCGATGTGTGCGCTTGTCGGGCTTTCTTTCGTGAGTGTGGCACGCGGTAAAGACAAGGCAACATGGATGATTTGAGACACACTGATCTCTTTAGAAACAAGTTCAAAAGGGGGAATGTGAAAATCAGGGCGTGCTTCTTGAGTCGAGACGCAATTGGGCTTTTCGTTACAGAGTAAAGGGGATTCATTTTGCATTGCAGTGACTCCTTGAACGCATCCTGTCATAAAAAAAAACAGGAAAAAGAAAGTGTGTTTTTTATTGTGTATTTTCTGCATAAGTCTCCAAATAATAACGCAGATTAAAGAGTGTTATCGCCTCGTCCTTGAAGGGACTGGAGGTTGAGGTCTTTAAGCAATCCATTGAATGCTTTATCTGTGCCTCGGGGGTTCTGGCCTAAGGGCTTTTCGTTTTAGCTTCTCGGTGCATCTTTAATTTATAGATTGAATGAATAATTGAACGAAAGCCGGACCTAACCCCTTTCGGCGGCTTAAAGGCGGGCTGCGTAAAGGTAAACGCAAAAGCCAATCCAGCTTATAAAAAGCAAGCCCCAAGGAAGAAAAGCGAAACGTGACCTTGTGGGCTGTATGTTGGTTTTTGTTGAAGGATCTGAAAAATCTTGGATCTCTTTTTGTGTCTGTTTTCTTTTATCTTGTTTTTTACGCTTTTTGTCTTCTTGTCGATGAAGAATATTTTGTTGCTTTTTGTAAAGTGCGATCCCTTTTTCGATGCCTTGCGCTATCAATTTTGTTTGTTCTTTTGTTTGCCCCGGTTTTTGAATTCCTTTGCTGATAGACAAGGCTTCTTTTTGTGTTTTGGGTGATATGTTATGTTGAGTCATCAATTTAACCATCTGTTTTTTTTGCATTATACCCCTCGCCATGCGAGATGCGAGAAAAGAGGGCTTTGGTTTTTGTGGGTGCTTCGCATCAAATCCTCCACAAGAAGAGAAAGTCGACTTGCTTCACATAATTTATCATGGACGCTTTTAGGTGAACCAAAAGCAGAAACTCCAAAAGAAAATGCATGTCGAAAAGAAGAGAGGAAATTGAAAATAGAGGGGGCCGAATTAAAAAGGATCGAGATGAGAGAAAGCGGTTTTTTTTGAGGATGTGATAATTGAATGTGCGATCTGTTTAATACTTTGGCGCCCTGCTGGTGAGTGGATTTAGATCGAAGCCACACTTTTCGATGTTAAGGCTTTGGCCTTTACAGATTTACTGACAAATTAATCTATCAAAAAAGTGGGGTGTCCGTTTACATCGTTTTTTTGATAGAGATAGATAACGTGATGAAAACAATGTTGTATCAATCTCCTTATTTTTTTGACAAACACGGTAACGCAAAACCGCATTTTCTTTTTTGGTTAAGTTGTATTTTTTTAGCAAGGGCGTGGATTGTCTTTGTCATTGCGGGTGTAAGTGGAGAGCAAAGTCAGAAATTACTCTCCTTGTTTTATCCAGATAGCGAAACGCTTTATATCGGGTTTGCGATAGGTTTTCCTGCGGTTGTTTTTATGCTTCTTGCTGGAAATATTCATTGTTATCCTGTTTTATTTGAGCAGATTTGGCGAAGGGGACGAGGCATTCTTATTCTTGCTTTTTGCGCTGATCTGATCGTACAAATGGATCATTTGATCATTGTAGATTGGCGCTTTCATTGGAGTCGTGCATCGATGTTATTGATTGCGCTTTGGATGGTAATTTACTGTTTTAAAAGCCGACGCATTCAATTTCTCTTTGGGACACCAATTAGCAGAGAATTCAAATGAACGCGTTGAAAAAAAATCCTATCTTGTTCAGTTCCATGTTAAGCCCCTTGCTGATTTCTGATTGGCAAGCGCATGTCCATTTTGAAATCGACCGAGATGGCAAAAGACACGGTGCTCAAAGTTCGGTTTCTTTGGTGATAAGCGAAGAAACCATTTTATTTGATAATCATACCCATTATGGAACCCTAACTGGGAAAGCAGAGCTGCTCGATGTGAGTGTGGATGAAGTGAGTATTCTTCTTCTTGTTCAAGAGCGTTGCCATGATGGTGCATGCAGAACCATTATGTCCTCTGTGGTCCATGCTAATTTGAATATGCCCACCACTGTGAATTTATTTAATGAGCAATTTGATGAATTTGTTTCATTAAAAGTGGAAATTTTTTCTGTATAGTCTGTATCCTGTTTCTATTTTTTTATGAATAGACGGTATACCCAAGGGGTTTGAACGTATTTTTTTGGCGGTGATTGTTTAATTTCTTGTTTACGAAATAGAATGACATCCTATTTGGTAAAAAAACGAAAACGCTTTCGTTGACGTTTTTTTGATAATAAAGGTGAAATGTCACCTTTTTTGTTTTCTTTAACCGCTCGTTTGGGTATACAGCCTGTTTTCACATTCGGAGAGTTCTATGCTGCTTTCTCAATCTGCCATTGTTGCCGATCCTTCACCTTTTGCGTTGTTTGTCCTTTTTAATGTGACAGGATCTTACTCTGCCGTTGCGCGGCAATGCAGTTTACTTCATGCCTTAGTGAAGGAGGTGAATGAAAATCAACCGGGAGCAAATATAAAGGCGGCCCTTTCTTTTTCTCCTTCTTTTTGTCAAAAAATGAAGATAGAAACGCCAACAGATTTTGTTGATTTTCAGGCTTTAGGTGAGGGGGATACCCATGCTCCCGCCACTCAGTGTGACTTCTTTTTACACCTTCATTCAAACCGTGTGGATTTGAATTTTTATTTGCTTCGAAAATGGATTTCCCCGATTGCGATGGAGCTGAATATTCTGGATGAAACCTATGGGTATCGTTTTTTTGACTCGCGGGACATGACAGGTTTCATCGATGGCACTGAAAATCCCCAAGGGGACGAAGCCCGTCGTCATGTCGCCTTGGTACCTGATGGCCCCGCGGCGGGTGGCAGTTTTGTTTTGCTTCAGCGCTATGTGCATAAATTGGCCTCTTGGGAAGCCATGAGTGTATCGAAACAAGAAGAAGTCATTGGTCGGACGAAACCGGACTCGATAGAGCGAGAAGAAAACGCCCCGACGTCACATTTGGGTCGTGTTGACCTAAAAGAAAACGGGGAAGGCTTAAAAATTCTGCGTCACAGCATGCCTTACGGCTCTGTTTCAAACGATCATGGTTTGCTTTTTATTGCTTATTGCCACCGCCAATATGAATTTCATACCCTTTTGAAAAGCATGTACGGTGAGCGTGATGGGAAAAAAGACCACTTGCTTCAATTTACACACCCGGTCACGGGAGCCTTTTTCTTTGCCCCGTCTGTTGGGGTGTTAGAGGCCTTGCGCTGATGTATTAACGAGACGCAATAAATAAAGAGCTTGATTTTTCAAGCTCTTTTTTTTTGTCTCTTTTTGCTTTTTTCTTTGGCTTTTCTGCTTGAGATTAAATCTGTATCCCCATTGCATTAAACATTTGATCTCATGGGAAGGGGGATTCGGTCGAATTTCTTTTTCAAGTTTGTGAGCGGCCTAAGATCTAAAAATCCTATAATTTTGACTCGTGTTTGCTTTTCAACAATTTAGTGCTAGCGAAACGAAAAGCGACTCGACGCCACCCTGAATTCTGTGGTGATCTTGTCGTAATTTATTGTGGTTGGAGTGAGTTGTGAGTCGATTGAGCTTGAATTCAGGGTTATTTTTTATAAAGGCACCCTTTTTATTTTTGTGTAAGGGATCTTGCTTTGAGGTGGGCGCATGAATCAAATGATATTGGATGGAACATGGTCCTTGTCTTCTGTGACAGATCCTTCTTTGTGCGTTCCGATAGTCCTTCCGGGCGATGTGCATTCGGCTTTACTCAACGCAAATATTATTCCTGACCCTTATGTGGCCTGCAATGAATCCTTGGTGCAATGGGTGGGAGAAGAAGAATGGTTTCTGGAAAGAACCTTTTTAGCCACGGCTGATTTTTTAAAAGCCAAAGAAATTGACCTGCTCCTTTCCATGGTTGATACCTTGGCTGAAATTGAAATCAACAACACCCTCGTGCAGCACTGCAGTAACATGTTTCGCTATTACCGAAAAGACATTAAACCCTTTCTTATCGAAGGGGAAAACAGCGTTCGAATTCGATTAAAGCGCGCCGATTTAGAAGCCAAAAGACGGGCACAAACCCTGCCTTTCCCCATTCCTTGGGCAGAGGGAAACAACCAAATCCCTCACATGAATACCCTGCGAAAAACCCAGTGTCACTCTGGTTGGGATTGGGGGATTTGTTTGATGGTGAGCGGCATTTATAACAGCATACGTTTACAAGCGATGGATCTTGCGCGCCTTAAAGACGTTCACATTACTCAAGAGTGGCAAGAAAGCGGCGCGTGTAAAATCAGCGCACACATTGAAGCGCAAATTCTGCGTTCAGATGTGCCTCTTGTCATGGAAGTCTCCCTTGTGTTTCCCGATGGCACAAGACGCAGCGTCTCTTTAGCGATGACAGGGGAGAAGACAGATTACACTGTCTTGATTGAAAATCCAGAGCGCTGGTGGCCTGCTGGGTATGGAGAGCAACCTCTTTACACCTTCACATTCTCACTCGACGGCCAGCACATCGAAAAACGCATTGGGCTTCGAGAGCTGCACGTTGACACCCAAGCAGATGAACACGGCTCGGCCATGACTTTTGTGGTCAATGGCAAGGCCATCATGGCCAAAGGTGCGAATTGGATCCCCTCTGATGCGATGCCGGGCAAGCAAACGTATGAGCAATATCGCCGTTTACTTCATGATGCCAAAGCGGCCAACATGAACATGATCCGTGTGTGGGGCGGGGGCATGTATGAACGGGATACCTTTTACGATTTGTGCGATGAACTGGGTTTGTTGGTTTGGCAAGATTTGATGTTTTCTTGTGCTTTGTATCCTTCGACTCCTGAATTTATTGAAGATGTAAAACAAGAAATTACAGAGCAAGTCTGTCGTCTGCGGGCCCATCCTTGTATTGCCCTTTGGTGTGGGGACAATGAAGTGATAGGGGCCATCGGTTGGTATCCTGAGTCTCGAAAAAACCGTGAAAAATACGTGGTCAATTACGATCGTTTAAACCGCGCTTTAGAAGAGGTGGTGACGCGTCAAGATCCAAGCCGACGTTTTTGGGCAAGCTCGCCTTGCAATGGGGAATTGGATTTCGGGGATGCATGGCATGATGACAATAAAGGAGACATGCATTTTTGGGATGTTTGGCATTCAGGGAAGTCGTTTGATGCTTATCAAGGCATTAAGCCGCGTTTTTGCAGTGAATTTGGTTATCAGTCCTGGCCTTCTTTGCCCACAGTAAAAACCTTTGCCCCAGAAGAAGATTGGAACGTCACCTCTCCAACCTTTGAGCAACACCAAAAAAATGGGAAAGGAAACAGCATTATGACGGAAATGTTTACCCGTTATTTTCGTTTTCCTGCTGATTTTGCTCAAATGCTGTATCTCAGCCAAGTTCAGCAAGCTTTGGCCATTAAAACCGCCAGCGAATATTGGCGTGCCAACAAACCCATTTGTCGAGGCATTTTATATTGGCAATTAAATGATTGCTGGCCGGTTAGCTCTTGGTCGAGTATTGAATACAATGGGCGTTGGAAGCAATTGCATTACCATGCGAAGCGCTTTTTTGCCCCTCAATTGCCCGTTTTCATGGAGGATAAAAAGACATTAGCTTTAAACCTGATTAACGATGAACACAGAGAAATAGAAGCAAAAGGCCAAGTGACTTGGTTTGATTGGAACGGCGAAGTTATTGAAACCTGGCCTTTGTATGCTCGCCTGCAGGCCGATGGAAATCAAAAGGTCTGGGAATTTGACCGGGCCTTGATAGCAGAGCGTCAACACCAAGGCTTTTTTCATGTGGTGATGGAATGCGACGGGAAAACCTTGAGCAATACCTGGTTTGATGATGTCTATAAACGCTTGCCTTTGCCGAAAGCGCAAATACACGCAAGGGTCTTCGAAGAAAACGGCGGTCTTTTTGTGTCCCTTTCAACCGATAAACCGGCCTTTTATGTGCATCCTGAATTTTCAGGAGAAGGGCGCTTTGATGAGGGAAGTTTTACTTTGCTGCCTTTTTCCCCTGTCACCTTGGAATACACAGGTCCCGGCACTTTGGAAGATTTGCGTTTTGGTTTAACCTTGTACCATTTGGCAGGCAGTTATTAAAGCGGTTTCACTGGAAGAGGGGGCTTTGCGCCTTTCACTTTGGGTGAGGGGCGAGGAGGTTTTTATATTTGAAAATCTCGCCTTTTTGGGGCGCCTTAAAATACGGTGAAAATAAAAATCCCCCGTGATGCGGGGGATTTTTTTATATATCAGCTTGGTTTATTTTGAAGGGATCCCCATCATGCGCTTTAAGGTGCTGTCTTTGTCCATTATGTGATGTTTTAAGGCCCCTGCAATATGCAATGCAATGGCGGCCATTAAAATAGAGCTGACCCAGTCATGCATGTTTTTACCCATTCCAGCAAGCAGGCTATTTAAAGGGATCACTTTTTGCAGGTTGCTTGGGTCTGGATTATTGGGAAAAATTTCAAGTCCAAAAACATAAATACCATGTCCTCCCATAGCAGACATGATGAGTCCTGATACGGGCATGAGGATCGTGGATAAAAGCAGTGTCCAATGGACGATAACAGAAAGCGTATGTTCTTTTTTAGACGTGTGGGAGTCGAGCGTAGGGCGAGGCCAGCCATTGACCATTCGCCAAAAAACACGCAGCAAAATCAACCCAAAAAAGAGAAAGCCGACCGACTTATGAATGGGATAAAGAGAGTAGTCTTTTTGATCTGTCATATAAAGCCCAACGCCCAGAAGCGCAAAAATACCGATGGCGACAAACCAGTGTAAAGTGCGGGTTAAAGAGGAGAGCGTTTCAATACTGTCTTTTTTCATTGGTCTTATTTTCCTGTGATGTATGCCCGTCGCCTTTGAAGTTGCGTGGGTGTTGAGAGCGCATCTTCAATTATTTTGGGTCTCTATGTGTATTTGAGTATTCTCCTTTGAAATAAAGAAGGCGAATATTTTTAAAATACTTTGTTAAGGCGATCACAGCTTGTGTGTGTATTTTTTAATCAAGAAGAAAAAAGAAGAGGAGAAAAAGAAAATAAAAAAAGGTGAAGGCGTCCTTGCCTTGATAACAAAGAGGGTGGGGGGGGCTTTTAAGTACAGACACTTTCATGTGCAAAATAACGAATTTTTTTGGTTTTTAAGTCAATATTTTTAGTGCAACGAAGGTAATCCGAGCCCTTGAAGAGTTCTTTTATTGACGATGGGCATTCGGTTAATGTTGAGCTTGGGACTGCTTGATGATAAGGAGAAAGGGCGCCGTTATTCGAAATCATTAAGGATTTAGGTCCGAAAGAGACGAGAATGTTTGTGTCAAAGACCCCTTTCAAAAAAGAATCTACGGGCATGGACCATTGATTGAGTATTTTTCCCTTTGGGTTAAATTCATAAACAGGCTCGGTGCCTTGAATATATTCGAGGGTGTTAGGGGCAGGAAGGCTTGAGACAGAGAGGACTTTTATATAGCCGCAAGGATGGGTGTATATCCCTTTTTTTTCAAGGATTTTTTTATCTTTTTCTTGATTGATTTCTGCGTCTGAAGCCCACACTTGTACTTTCTGATTTGATGCACAAGCGTTGAGTAATAATGCCGCCATGATGATGTATATTTTCATAATGCGTCCTTAGGGAAGAGGGAATATTTGCAAACACACTTCGCTTTATATTCGTGGTGGAGATGTTCAGAAAATACCAGTTGAATAAAGATTTTTTTGTTCAACACTGTATTTGAGCGTGAAAACCTATGCGCTCCTTTGCTTATTAAAAACAACCCAGCCAGAAGTTATTTATTTTAAATTGAAATTAATCACATCAAATAAATAACATTGATTTTACTAAAGCAGCATAACTTTATTTTTTATCCATGTATTGTTTTATTTAACCGGAATAAAAAATAACTCTCTTTTTTCAGATTGACCTTGTGTGGAGGGCTTGCATTCATGAAGCCCCTTCGCAGGGTCCATTTATGCACAGAGGGGTTACTTGCTTTGCGCCTAAATACAAGCTCAAGTCTCTTTTGCCACTTTGGCATGTGGAAATCTTTCATTATGGCTTCAATCTAAGTTGAACCCCTAATGCATGCTGGTCGGGTGTGGG
>CAMRDW010000147.1 GCA_947041315.1 uncultured Enterovibrio sp. | reverse complement strand
GTGCAATTTCTGACTAACGACTGAATGAAATGGGTATTACTTTCTTTTATTTCACGAAATTAAATGATCGGGCCTGTTTGATGGGTTCCTATTTGTAAGTCAATTGACACATAAAAAAACGCCGCAAAAGCGGCGTTTTTATATTCAGGTTTCAAATTGCATCATGGGCATTTCAGAATAAAGATGAGCCTTTAAATATCTAAGTTCGCAACTTTTAATGCATTATTTTCTATAAATGCACGGCGAGGCTCAACCTGATCTCCCATGAGGGTGGTGAAGAGTTCATCTGCTGCAACAGCATCATTAATGGTCACACGCAACATACGACGAGAATCAGGATCCATGGTGGTTTCCCAAAGTTGATCCGGATTCATTTCTCCCAAACCTTTATATCGTTGACGACTTAAACCACGGTTAGATTCTTTAATAAGCCATGCTAATGCTTCAGCAAAACTATCTACAGAAAGTTTACGCTCTCCACGTTGAATAAATGCCGTTTCCTCCAAAAGACCATCAAGGGATTCAGAAAGAGACGCTATTTTTCCATATTCTTTTGAGTTCAGAAGATCGTAACTCAGCAGATATTCATGTAAAACACCGTGTGTACGCACAACAATTTCAGGTTGGAAAACTTGACGCTCATCATCAAACTGAATTTGAAGACTGTATTGGCTCTCTCCTGTTGAGTTTTTGTTTAAAACATCCACCACGTTTTTAGTCCAATCAAGAACAAGATCTTCCTGAGTTAGACTTTCGACAGTTAAACGAGGTTGATAAACAAGCTCATGAAGTAAAGCTTCTGGATAACGTCGGCTCATGCGATTAATGAGTTTCATACCCGCATTGTATTCTTTAACTAATTTTTCTAACGCCAGCCCGTTCAAAGGCGGAGCTTCTGGATTAACAAACAATGCAGCGTTATCTAAAGCTAAAGAAACCTGGTATTGATCCATCGCCTCATCGTCTTTTATATATTGCTCTTGTTTGCCTTTTTTCACTTTGTAAAGTGGCGGCTGAGCAATATAAATATAACCACGCTCAATAAGCTCAGGCATTTGGCGATAAAAGAAAGTAAGCAACAAGGTACGAATATGCGAGCCATCGACGTCCGCATCCGTCATGATAATAATGTTGTGGTAACGCAGTTTGTCCGGGTTGTATTCATCACGACCAATCCCACAACCTAGCGCAGTAATAAGGGTTGCGACTTCTTGAGAAGAAAGCATCTTATCAAAACGGGCTTTTTCAACATTCAAAATTTTACCTTTTAAAGGTAAAATAGCTTGGTTTTTACGGTTGCGGCCTTGTTTCGCAGACCCTCCTGCCGAATCCCCTTCCACAATGTAGAGTTCAGACAGTGCAGGATCTTTTTCTTGGCAATCTGCTAGCTTTCCAGGTAAACCGGCTAAATCTAAAGCACCTTTACGACGCGTCATTTCTCTTGCTTTACGTGCAGCTTCACGCGCGCGCGCGGCATCAATGATTTTCCCACAAATAATTTTTGCGTCTTGCGGATTTTCTATTAAAAATTCACTTAACTTTTCATTCATGGTCGACTCAACAGCAGACTTCACCTCTGAAGAAACCAGCTTGTCTTTTGTTTGACTTGAAAATTTAGGATCAGGCACTTTGACAGAAACAACAGCCGTTAAACCCTCACGGGCATCATCACCCGATGTTGCTGCGTTGGCTTTTTTTGAATAGCCTTCTTTTTCCATGTAGCTATTTAAAGTACGGGTTAATGCTGAACGAAATCCAGCAAGATGCGTTCCGCCATCACGTTGTGGAATGTTGTTCGTGTAGCAGTAAATATTTTCTTGGAAGCCATCGTTCCATTGCATCGCCACTTCAACAGTCACACCGTCTTCACGCTCATGTTCAAAATAAAATGCTGAGGGATGAATCGGGGTTTTATTGCGGTTAAGATGCTGAACAAAAGCTTGGATCCCACCTTCATAGGTAAAGTGGTCACTCTTGTCTTCTTCACGATCATCATTAAGACGTATAGAGACACCAGAATTCAAAAATGAAAGCTCACGCAAACGCTTAGCAAGAATGTCATAGTGATAAAGAAGGTCGGTAAACGTCTCCGAGCTTGGCCAAAAACGGATCCGAGTCCCGGTTTCTGTTGTATCTCCAACAGGAGATAAAGGAGCATCAGGTACACCACCATGGTACATTTGTTGATATACTTTTCCGTGACGCCAAATGGTTAATTCAAGCTTTTCAGACAAGGCATTAACAACCGATACACCAACACCATGCAGGCCGCCAGAGACTTTATAAGAGTTATCATCAAATTTCCCGCCGGCATGAAGCACTGTCATTATCACTTCTGCAGCGGATATCCCTTCTTCTTCATGGATATCAACCGGAATTCCACGACCGTCATCTTTAACAGACACAGAGCCATCTTCATGAATGTTCACCTCGATCTCTTTACAGTGACCCGCGAGAGCTTCATCGATCGAATTATCAACAACTTCGAAGACCATATGGTGTAAACCGGAACCATCGTCGGTATCACCGATGTACATCCCCGGACGCTTGCGTACTGCATCCAGACCTTTAAGTACTTTAATACTCGATGAATCATAATTGTTGGACATTAAGCTACTCTCGCTTTATCTAGACTGGGGTTATTTTACCGTTTTCGACATGAAACATCTTACTCTTTTCGTCGCATATTTCAGCGATGTGATCGGCACTAATAGCACTCACAAACACTTGGGCTCCAGTGATTTTTAACTGAGTCGCTAATATGGCGCGTCGCTGACAATCTAATTCTGAAGCAAAGTCATCAATAAGATAGATACACTGCTTTCCTTTCTCTTCACTTAACTGCTGCCCTTGGGCTAAGCGTAAAGCACATACCATCAACTTTAATTGTCCACGAGACAAAACATCTTCTACTGGGGTATTTCCAATTCGAAGGCGTAAATCTGACTTATGTGGACCACTGTGTGTATAACCTAATTGCTGATCTCGTAAAAAATTATTCGCCAATAACTGAGCGTAATCCGTATCTTTGTCCCACCCTCGGCTATAACTAAATCGAATTTCATATTCAGGAAGAAATGCATCACATATAGAAGAGGCTATTTCTGTCAGATTTTCGATGTATTTTTTACGCCAAAGGTCAATCTGATCCGCAAGAGGTGCCAATTCTGCATCCCAATGACGGAGCTCATTATAACTTCGTGCCGTTTTCATTAAGGCATTTCTTTGCTTTGTTAATCTTTTTACACGAGACCAAACAGAATAAAATTGAGGTTCCACATGAAACACCCCCCAATCAATAAATGCTCGGCGATATTTCGGTCCACCGATTAACAAATCAAAGCCTTCAGGAGTAATCAGCTGAATAGGCAGAATTTGCGCCAATTGTACCAACTTTTGTCCTGTATCATTGCCTATTTTTACCTCACCTGTCCCATCGCGGTTTCTTTGAATCCCGAAAGGCAGTGAGCGCTCACAAACTTGTGTGCGCGCATGTAGTATAAATGCATTCTCTTGATGTTGAATTAGCCTGCTGATTAAATGCGTTCTAAATGAGCGTCCATGCCCCAAATAATAAATGGCTTCTAATACACTGGTTTTTCCGCTTCCATTTGGACCGACTAGAAAGTTAAAGCCAGACGAAAACGTTAAATCAGAAGCATCAATATTTCTAAAGTGATGTATTGAGAGTCGAGAAAGCGTCATGCTATAAACGAATGGGCATCACCACATACATGGCATCATCATTATCTATGTCTTCAATCAGGGTACTTGTCATCGCATCTTTCATCGAAAAACGAACCTGTTGGCATTTCAGTGAGTTGAGAACATCCAAAAGATAATTAACATTAAATCCAGTCTCAAGATCTTCACCGTCATACGTCACATCCACAAATTCTTCAGCTTCTTCTTGTTCAGGATTATGAGCTGAAATGCGCAACTGCCCTGCGGTTAGATTTAATCGAACGCCTCGAAATTTTTCATTCGATAAAATCGCAGCACGAGAAAAAGCCTGACGCAAAGCCTCACAGTTTGCTTCCATGATCTTTGAAGAAGAGGCTGGCATAACGCGCTTGTAATCAGGAAAGCGACCGTCCACTAACTTCGAGGTAAAAATAAACTGATTTACTTTTGCTCTTATATTTCCAGAACCGATTTGTATCGTAACAAGCTGATCGGGTTTATCTAAAAGGCGCATTAATTCAGTGACCCCTTTACGCGGGACAATGATTTGTTGCTCTAAAACCTCCGCCTCAAGCTCGCAGGTTCCGACCGCCATGCGGTGTCCATCAGTTGCAACAGAGCGCAATGTCTTGCCCTGGGTTTCTAACAGCATGCCATTTAGAAAATAACGAACATCTTGATTCGCCATTGAAAATGCTATTTTTTCAATGAGTTGACGAAGGTGTAATTGCGGTAAAGTGAATTCTACCGTGCTTTGCCAGTCTTCAATATTTGGGAAATCATTTGCAGGCAAGGTTGAAAGCGTAAAACGACTTCGGCCACAGCGTATTAAAGCGCGGTGCCCTTCAACCGAAAAGACAATGGGCACCCTCTCCGGCAAACTACGACAAATATCAAGAAACTTACGAGAAGGAACCGTTATTGATCCGTCTTCCGCTTCGCTGTCGAGTGGAATGTTGGCAACAAGTTCAACTTCAAGATCGGTACAAGTCATGGACAATTGCGACGATTCGACTCGAAGTAAAATGTTACCCAAAATAGGCAACGTGGGCCGCCCCCCTAGCGCACCTGAAACTTGCTGAAGGGATTTTAAAAATTGATCACGCGTAAGAGTAAATTTCATATTAAGACGACAAAGTCCGGATTAAGTTTGAATAATCTTCTTTAATATCATGGCTTTCTTCTCGAAGCTGTTCAATTTTACGGCATGCATGAAGCACCGTAGTATGATCACGCCCACCAAAAGCATCACCAATTTCAGGCAAACTATGATTGGTCAGCTCCTTGGATAAAGCCATGGCCATTTGACGAGGACGCGCAACGGAACGACTGCGACGCTTAGAGAGCATGTCTGACATCTTGATTTTGTAGTATTCCGCTACCGTTTTTTGGATATTGTCTATCGTTACCAGCTTTTCTTGAAGCGCAAGGAGATCGCGTAAAGCTTCTCTAACAAAATCGATCGTGATTGAACGCCCTGTGAAGTTAGCATTCGCTATCACGCGATTAAGGGCGCCCTCAAGCTCTCGTACATTAGAACGCAAGCGTTTTGCAATAAAGAAAGCCACTTCATCAGGCAAGCGAATCAAATGGGCTTCTGCTTTTTTCATTAAAATCGCCACCCGTGTTTCAAGCTCAGGCGGTTCAATCGCGAGCGTCAAACCCCAACCAAATCGAGATTTTAAACGGTCTTCAACCCCATTTATTTCTTTTGGATAGCGATCTGATGTCAAAATAATTTGTTGATTACCTTCAAGTAAGGCATTAAAGGTATGGAAAAATTCTTCTTGTGTGCGCTCTTTATTCGCAAAAAATTGAATGTCATCGATGAGCAAAGCATCCACGCTACGATAATAACGCTTAAAATCTTCAATCTGATTGTTTTGTAATGCTTTTACCATATCCTGAACAAAACGTTCAGAATGCATATACACCACACGTGCGTCTTTTTTTCGATCACTGATGGCATTACCCACAGCATGCAACAGATGGGTTTTGCCTAAACCCGTACCACCATAAAGAAATAAAGGGTTATATGCCGCGCCCGGATTATCCGCAACTTGACGCGCTGCGGCCAAAGCAAGTTGGTTCGACTTACCTTCAACAAAGTTCGTAAATTTATTTTTAGGATTCACATTTGAACGATGATTGATGTCCGACTGAACCGGTGAGGGTGCGGGTTCCCAAACACGTCCCGCAATGGGTTTGATAGCGGGCACCACCGCCACAATCGGTGCTGTTGGAGGCAAAGAAGATTGAATTGGTTTGCTTCCCACCTCAAAACGGAGCATGGGCATATCATTAGGGCAAAACTCATTCAATAACTGATTGATGCTATTAATGTATTTATCACGCACCCAGTCTAAAACAAATCGATTTGGAGCAAATAAAGTCAGGGTTCCATCATATAACTCAGCCTGAAGGGGACGAACCCACATGCTAAATTCTGTTGCAGGAAGAGCCTCCTGGAGGCGTTGAAGACACTGCAACCAAAGCGAAGATGACACGTCGGACTCCAAACGGGATAAATGGAAAAGGAAGCAATTTTATACCTCTACACAGAGGATCACCAGAGCGAAGATCTCCTTTTCAGTGAATAAGATCGTACTTATACACAAATATTGCACACATCTTTCACCAATCAAGCATTATACCCTCAAAGTTACTCACAGGATCCTTCTTTTTATGCCGAAAGAGAAGAGGATCCACCTTTAATTCACTTTCTTTCATTTTTACTCTTCTCGCCTTTGCAGTGCCACTCTTAAACGCTTGATTATTTCTTCCTCCTTCTTTTTATTTATTTCTCTTTTAAAATGCCGCATTAACACAAGAACAAAGGAGATCAATCAAGGATCCTTGCACTCGATTCATGGAAGAGCGTATAATCGCGCGATATTAGCTGGTTGTTTAATCGTTCAACTCAGGTTTTAAGATTGACTATAAGTCAGCCAATGATTACAATCCGCCCTCCTTTTTAAGAAGCGTCGGATAATTTCCAACGTCAAGTTAAAAAGCTTTTTTATCAGCTTAATAACCTAAAAATCAGTGAATTAAGGTAGAAACCATGAAACGCACTTTTCAACCTTCTGTTCTAAAGCGCAAACGCTCTCACGGTTTCCGTGCGCGTATGGCGACAAAGAACGGCCGTAAAATTATTGCAGCTCGTCGTGCGAAAGGCCGCAAGCAGCTTACTAAATAATCCGTTGCGATTAATTAATGAATAAGCTCGCTTATTCTCGGGAGTTGCGTCTGCTGACTCCCGAGCATTTCAACCATGTCTTCCAGCAGCCTCAACGCGCTGGCTCGCAACACTTGACTCTTCTTGCCCGTGATAACGCCTTTGATCATCCTCGTTTAGGACAAGCGGTGCCAAAGAAACAAATCAAACATGCCGTTGACCGAAATCGGTTTAAACGCCTTGTTCGAGAAAATTTCAGAAAGCATCAACACACCCTGCCCGCGAAAGATTATGTCGTAATTGCCAAAAGAAGTGCCAACGAGCTCAGTAATCAAGAATTGACTAAGCTGCTTGATGATTTATGGCGACGTTTGTCCAAACCTCAGCGAAAAAAATAGCCACGGCGTTCATTCGTGGCTATCAACTCTTTATAAGCCCACTTCTCGGGCCGCGCTGTCGTTTTACCCCAACCTGCTCCCAATATGCGCTAGAAGCGGTCAACCGTCACGGTGTTGTAAAAGGATTTTGGCTTACCTGCAAACGTTTATTAAAATGCCATCCTCTTAATCACGGAGGGTACGATCCTGTGCCCCCACACAACCCTAACCACAGAGACAGTTAATAATGGATTCTCAACGTAATATCCTGTTGATTGCCCTTATGTTTGTATCATTCATGTTGTACCTCAACTGGAATGAAGCAATGGACCCAACACCGAAGGGTCAAGGCGTAACACAACAAAGTAAATACAGTGGTGATGTACCCGCCAGTTCAGATTCTTCACTACCACTGACACAGGATTCTGTCTCCAGCAAACTCATTACCTTAAAAAATGACGTGTTAACTTTGACCGTTGACACACAAGGCGGTGATATTGTTCGAGCCATTTTGAACAATTACAATGCTGAATTTAATTCACAAGAGAAATATCTGTTACTCAAAAACACGCCTGATCATACCTTTATTGCCCAAAGTGGACTCATTGGCACCAACGGCATCGACACCCTGAATACTCGCGCAGATTTTACTGTCAAGGGAACAGACTTCGAGCTTAAAGAAGGACAAAATGAATTGCATGTCCCTCTTACCTTGGTAAAAGACGGCGTCACCTTTACAAAAACCTTTATTCTTAAGCGGAATAACTATGCGGTTGATGTCGATTACAGCATTAACAATAAGAGCAAAAAACCGATAACCGTTCAAATGTATGCGCAACTTAAGCAGAATCTACTTGATGACGGCGGCAGCCTCACTATGCCGACATACCGTGGCGGAGTTTATTCAGCAGATGAGGCCACATACGAGAAATACAGCTTTGATGATATGAGGGACAGGGACCTTAACCTGATCCTTGCCAAACAAGGCTGGGCGGCCATGATGCAACATTACTTTGTTGCAGCCTGGATCCCGAATGCCAAAGGCGAAGCCAATCTTTACACCCGTACAGGTAAAAGCTTAGGTTTTATTGGGGTTCGTTATCCAACAACCACCATTGAACCAGGAAAAACTGAGCAGATTGACGCTTCTTTGTGGATAGGTCCAAAACTCCAAGATCAAATGGAAAAAACCGCCCCCAACTTAAACCTGACGGTGGATTATGGTTGGTTATGGTTCATCGCGAGCCCATTGCATTGGCTGCTTTCCACCATTTTCGGCTTTGTTGGAAACTGGGGTCTTGCCATCATCATCTTGACGTTTGTCGTTCGTGGCGTAATGTACCCACTGACGAAAGCGCAATACACCTCAATGGCGAAAATGCGCATGTTGCAGCCTAAGCTGCAAGAAATGCGTGAACGTATTGGTGATGACCGCCAACGCATGAGCCAAGAAATGATGGAGCTTTATAAGCGCGAAAAAGTAAATCCTTTGGGAGGTTGCTTACCGCTTATTTTGCAAATGCCTATTTTTATCGCATTGTATTGGGCGTTAATGGAATCAGTTGAACTTCGCCATGCTCCGTTTGTTCTTTGGATTCATGATTTATCAGCACCCGATCCCTACTACGTCTTGCCGCTGTTAATGGGCGCGTCCATGTTCCTTATCCAAAAGATGAGCCCAAGCACGGTCACAGATCCGATGCAACAGAAAATCATGAACATCATGCCTGTCATGTTCACTGTCTTCTTCCTTTGGTTCCCATCCGGTCTCGTACTTTACTGGTTGGTTTCGAACATCGTCACCCTGCTCCAACAAACCATTATTTATCGCTCACTTGAGAAAAAAGGCCTGCACAGCAGAACCTAATTTGAGCGTTGAAAACAAAAAGCAGCCAAATGGCTGCTTTTTTTAT
>CAMRDW010000146.1 GCA_947041315.1 uncultured Enterovibrio sp. | reverse complement strand
GAAAGGAAGAAAGGAAGAAAGGAAGAAAGGAAGAAAAAGAATGGGCTCTTTTATTGGAAAAAGACCGCCATTTCACTTTATTTCTTATTTCAAAAATAGGATAAATTGCAATATAAACGTGATTCTGATGTATATTTAGCTCAATAAATCGATATATTGAGACAGTTATGATCAAAAAGCCACCCAGTATTGAAACCCTTCCTGAAGTCATTTTTAGTGAAATAACCCAAAAGCACCCTGAAAAACTGAGTGAGTATTTTGAATTTTATAAACCGCTCGATAACAAAGGACGCTATTTACCCTATGACGAATTTCGTCATAGGGTCCCTTCTCATCTTGATCCAACACTGGCATGGGCGCTCACAAAACTCTCAAGAATAATGCAATATTCCCCCTTAATCTATTTGGGTGAACCCAGCCAACCTTGCCATTTTATTTTTACGCCGACCGTCCAAAAAGCCCTTTCTCATACAGACAGGCACACAACAACGGGCGCTTTAGAATGGATGAGCAGTAAAATCGGTGAAGAGCATCATTTCAAATATTTACTGAAAGATTTGATAGAAGATGAAGCCGTCAGCAGCAGCCAATTAGAAGGGGCAGCCACCACAACCCTTATTGCCAAAGACATGCTCAAAAGAAACAGAAAACCCAGAACCCCTGATGAAAAAATGATCTTGGGCAATTTAAAAATGATGACCTTTGCTTGGAATAATCGAAATCAACCCCTGAGTCTCGACCTCATTTTGGAAATGCACAAAATTGGCACAGAAGACATCGACAACGAAAAATACACCCCCGGCGTCTTTCGTAAAACCGATGACGTTGCTGTCGTCGATTCAGACGGCGAGACCGTTTATGTTCCACCAACAGCAAAAGACATAAAAAAGAGATTAAAAAAAATTGTCGAATGGGCGAATGCTTACCATGAAGTGACAGAAAGCCGTGAATATATTCACCCTTTAATCAAAGCCATTTGCCTTCACTTTGCCATCGGCTTTGAGCACCCTTTTCGAGACGGAAATGGCCGCGTGGCCCGCACTCTATTTTACTGGTTTATGTTTAAAAATGATTACGCTGCATTTCGATACATCGCGATTAGCACCCTCTTAAAGCGCGCCCCCATTAAATACGGTAAATCCTATTTGTACACAGAAACAGACGACATGGACTTGACCTTTTTTATTGATTATCAATGCAGTGTGATCCTTCGAACTATCCATGATTTTAAATTGGCTTATCAAAAAACATGCGAAGATGTTGAAGCCTTTAACCGATGGATTTGGGAGTCGGGTTTATATGGCAAACTTTCTGAAAAACAGCGCATTATTTTCCAAGTCGCAAAAGGAAAAGCGAACCAATCATTTACCGCTGCGAATGTGAAAGAAAATTTAGATTGCTCTTACAACACAGCTTCAACCGCATTAAATGGTTTGGTTGAAATCGGGGTATTTGAGAAAAAGAAAAAAGGCAGGGAGTGGACCTTTTTCATGCTAGAAAAAGAAACCATCTTAAAAAGGCGTTGGGTACCTTAATACCGCTCTCAGGGGAAAAATCAGGGTTTATACCCAAAGTAATTGAAGATGCGCGCCTGCGAAAAGCGAGTAAAGCCCCTGAGCATAGAAAGACGATGTGATTAGGCTTCGAGAGCGCAGGCAGCACCCACGCAATTTCAAATGTGGCAAAGATAAAAACAATTAAATATTTAAGGCGCGCGTCGTGCGTTGTTTTTTATTGAGGGTGCCTGAAATATCATTTTTGACGAGAAGAATATAAAGCATGTCGAGCACAAAAAGTTGCGATATTTTTGTACCAATAGAATCCCCCTGCATTTGTCCTTGGTGATTCCCATTGAGCAAAACCCAATCGGCATGCGCACAAATTCCAGACTTTGGATTATGTGTTAATGCAAGGGTTTTGGCTCCCGCCTCTTTCGCTAATTTCAGGGACTTAATGGTCTCAATGGAGCTCCCTGAATGACTGATCCCGATGGCCAAATCCCCTTTTTGAAGTAAAGAAGCTTTCATGTACATGAAATGGTTGTTCGTTAAAGCATCCACAGAAAAACCAATTCGCATAAATTTATTCTTTGCATCTTCCGCCGTAATGCCTGATGAACCCACACCAAATAAATACAACATTTTCGCTTTTTTGATCTCTTGAACAACCGTTTCAAGCATCTCAAAATCAAGAAGGTTCAAGGTTTCAGACAAAGCATGCAAAATCCCGTTCTGTAATTTTTGCCCAAGCAGTGCCGCGCCGTCTTCTTCTTGCATGTTTGTTTCTAAAATAGATTTTTCATTTGTTATTTGGCTTGAAAGATCAATGGCCAAACCCATTTTAAAATCCTGAAAACCTTTAAAATTTAATGATCGACAAAAGCGAATAATGGTTGCTTCACCCGCATTAACACAAAGAGACAATTCTGAGATAGACGAATGTATCACCTCCTCGGGATGCGCGTTCACATAATCAGAAATACGCCGAGCAGAAGGGGTCATGCTGTCTTTCATGCTCCGCATCATATCAAGCACTTTTCCATTTCTTATTGGCAAATTTTTATCTGACATGAATAACTCCAATATGAATCATGGCCTTAACGATTAGTTTTTATTATGGAAGTATTTTTACATTTTAAAATGCCCTTGTGAAGTAAAGCTCCAATTCATAGACGCCCATCAAAAATACAGGAGGGATGAAAATAATGAGGACAGGTATCTAGGCCCAAAATAATGGGAGATGCAAGGCGGCGCCAAAAATGGAAAATCCCTGAAGGCAATGTACTTTCTGATGATACCGATGCCATTAAGTCGTTAGTCAGAAATTGCGCCGGAAAAATCACTGAAAACAAAGGCTGAATTGTCGATAACTAATTATTCTAATTGAAAAATTCATAACGATGTTATCGGTAATTTTAAAAAGTAAAAATGATCAAATATTTAATGGAATTGCCATAAAATGCTTAAAACCGTCAACAACCCACGTCTTCAAAAAGGATGAGTTATCCCCGCCATCTTTGCAGCTGGCAGGGTGTTGGCTGCGCTCCCTTTTCTCAAGCAGATAAGATCTATGTTCAGGGGCTTTACTGGGCGCAGGCGCGCAATTCCAATGCTGTTGGGTAAATCATTTTGATAAGTAAATAGAGACAATCGAGCCCTTCAAAAAACCAAAGTCATATGCTAGGTCGGCATTTTAATTTCGTCCTGTTAGATCTATCACAAATCCAACATTGGAACCCAAGATAAAGGGTTTTAAGATTGAATTATGAAATTTAACTCCATAATATACATTGAAACTCCAATCCTTCATTCCAGTTATGAAGTTTTACTTCACGGTGATCAGACAATGAAAAAACTTACAGGACTTATCGCAGCACCTCACACGCCATTTATTCAAAATGGCGGTATTCATTTTGACATCATTGATAAAATTGCAGATCACCTCATCAACGAAGGGGTAACAGGCGCTTATATCTGTGGAACAACAGGAGAAGGAATTCATTGCTCTGTCGAAGAAAGAAAAGCCATCGCAGAACGTTGGGTGCAGGCTTCAAAAGGCAAACTTGATTTGATTGTTCACACAGGCGCTTTGAGTATTGTGGACACCCTTGAATTAACACGTCATGCCGAAACCCTTGATATATTAGCGACATCGGTTATTGGTCCTTGTTTTTTCAAACCAGGAAACATTGACGATTTAGTTTCTTATTGCCAAACCGTGGCAAGCGCGGCCCCCTCTAAAGGTTTTTATTACTACCACTCAGGAATGTCTGGCGTAAATTTAGATATGGAACAATTTCTTATCAAAGCGGACAAATGCATTCCTAACCTTTCAGGGCTTAAATTCAACAGCGGCGATTTGTATGAATACCAACGCTGCTTGCGCGCGTGTGACGGGAAGTTTGATATTCCTTTCGGTGTCGATGAATTTTTACCGGGAGCTTTGGCCGTTGGCGCAACCAGCGCGGTAGGAAGCACTTATAACTATGCTGGAAAACATTTTTTACAATTGATTGAAGATTTCAAACAAGGCAACCACGCCGCTGTTTATAAAGGCATGGATAGCGTTGTTGATTTAATTCGTGTGTTAGTTGAATTTGGTGGCGTTGCCGCTGGAAAAGCCGCAATGGCGCTTCATGATATTGATGCTGGCGATCCTCGCCTTCCACTTCGCGCGTTAACAGCCGAACAAAAAATAACCATAGAGACAAGAATGCGCGCAGCAGGTTTTTTAAAATAATAAAGAGCCCTATACCCAAGACACTTGAAGATGCGTGTAGGCGGCAAACAAGTGAAGGCCCTGAGCATAGATGAACTCTGTGATTAGGCTAAACGAGCCTAACCAACACCCAAACCCCTTCAAAGGCGGCGGGTATTAAAACAAAAAAGGCCGTCTCTCTTTACAGAAACGGCCTTTTTTATTGTGCGTTCAAATTGCTTTATTTAACACGGCTGACGTATTCACCAGAGCGAGTATCGACTTTGATGATTTCACCAATTTGGATAAATAATGGAACGCGAACCACTGCACCAGAAATTAAGGTTGCAGGTTTTCCACCTGTACCCGCCGTATCCCCTTTTAAACCAGGATCGGTTTCTGTCACTTCAAGCTCAACAAAATTGGGTGGCGTCACCACGATGGGGTTGCCATTCCATAATGTCAAAATGCAGCTGTCGTTTTCTTTGAGCCATTTTAAGCTGTCGCCCACCGCTTTCGCATCGGCTTCTATTTGCTCAAAAGATTCAGGATTCATGAAGTGAAAAAATTCACCGTCACTGTACAAATAATCTAAAGAAACATCAACAACATCGGCAGCTTCAACCGTATCGCCTGATTTGAACGTTTTTTCAAGCACTTTGCCAGAAATCAATTTACGAATTTTAACGCGGCTAAAGGCTTGACCTTTTCCTGGTTTAACAAATTCATTTTCGATAATGACACAAGGCTCATTATCAAGCATAATTTTCATTCCACCACGGAATTCATTGGTGCTAAAAGACGCCATATCTTTCCTCTTAACATCTTCGAAGTTTAAATAAATGCCGGACATCATAACCCGAAACACGCCCAGTGTTGAGCAAAAATGGCTCAATGAATTAGCAAATGCTGTCTCTGACCCACGGATCTTGCTCAATATATTAAATATTGACCCAAAAGCATGGGAAGCGGGTTTTGCGGCCCGAACGCTTTTTTTACAACGCGTCCCCCATAGTTTTATTGATCGCATTGAAAAAGGAAATCCTAAAGACCCTTTATTGCTTCAAGTTTTGCCTCTCATTGAAGAGTTTGATGAAAGTATTGGGTTTGATGTCGATCCTCTCAAAGAGCAAAACAATCCTGTTCCAGGCCTGCTCCATAAATACAAAAATCGCGTTTTAATGATTGTAAAAGGAGGCTGTGCAATCAATTGCCGCTATTGTTTTCGTCGGCATTTTCCCTATCAAAACAACAAAGGAGGGAAAGAGACATGGAAAAATAGCCTCAATTACATTCAAAAACAGCCCCATATAGATGAAGTGATCTTATCCGGTGGCGATCCTTTAATGGCAAAAGATCATGAATTAAAATGGCTCATTGAGCAAATTGCCGCTTTACCCCATGTGAAAAATCTGCGCATTCATACTCGCCTTCCCATCGTGATCCCATCAAGAGTCACAGACGGATTAATTGAAGTATTCCAACAAACACGCCTTAATGTTGTGCTCGTCACCCACATTAATCATGGGAATGAAATCAATGATGAAGTCCGTTTTTTTCTTAAAAAATTACGCACGGCCAATGTGACATTATTAAACCAAAGTGTTTTGCTTCGCGGCGTCAATGACTCAGTAGAAAACCTTAAAAATTTAAGCCACGCTCTTTTTGATGCAGGGATCCTTCCTTATTATTTACACCTGCTTGACAAGGTACAAGGAGCGTCACATTTTTTGGTTTCAGATGAAAAAGCAAGAGAATTAATGGCAGGGTTAATTTCAGAAATCTCAGGTTATTTAGTCCCTCGTTTAATGCGCGAGCTACCAAACAAAAAAAGCAAAACGCCCATAGACTTATATTTAGATTAATAAAAAACATCTTTAATTAAAATATCAAGATACCCAAACTAATTGAAGCTGCACGCCAACGTCAAAGATGACGGGGATAAACCAACTAAATTCAAAACTTAGGATAACAAATGACCATTATCGTTCGCGCTCTTGAACCTTTAGATATTCCCTCTATTTTCAGGCTGTATTCATGCAAAAATACACAAGCTAACACCCTTCAGCTTCCTTCCTCTTCGCATATTATGTGGGAAAAAAGGCTGAGTGCCGCACCCGACAATTATTATTGCTTTGTCGCAGAAGACGCGGGAAACATTGTCGGTCAACTTGGATTTGATGTGAAAAAAAACCCTCGTAGACGCCACGTTGCCGAATTTGGAATGGCGGTACACGATGAACATGTAAGAAAAGGGATAGGAAGCCAATTGGTCAAGGCAATGCTCGATTTAGCTGACAACTGGATCAACGTCCTACGCATCGAACTCGTTGTTTTTTGTGATAATGAAGCCGGGATTGCATTGTATAAAAAGTTTGGCTTTGAAATAGAAGGGCGCGCTTTAAAATACGCATTAAGAGACGGGCACTACATGGACGCTTTTTACATGGCCAGACTCAACCCCAACCAAGAAAATACAAATGAAAACAAAAAAGAAGCGACCCAAGAAAATCAATAAAACCATTATAGGGCCACTGATAAAGCGCCTTACAATAAAAAAATAAGGCGCTAAAGAATAAAATGTCAGGCAATAAAGAGTTATCTCATGGTCACAAATTCTTCTGAGCCTGTCGGATGAATCGCCACCACACTGTCAAAATCAGCTTTTGTTGCACCCATTTTCATCGCGACACCAAAGCCTTGAATCATCTCATCCACTGAAAATCCAATACCGTGTAAACCCACGACCGTTTCATCTTTTCCTGCGCACACCAATTTCATTTTACAAGGCTGGCGATGCTGAGTAACGGCGGTGTACATCGAGGTGAAACTTGAAGTGTATATTTTTATATTCTCTTCACCGTATTGAGTTTGCGCTTGAGCTTGTGTTAAACCAATCGTACCAATGGGAGGATGAGAAAAAACAACGGTAGGAACCAGGGTATAATCCATTTTCGCCTGTGTTTTTCCATTAAATAGACGCTCTGACAAAAAACGTCCCGCTTTAACGGCAACAGGCGTCAGTTCTATTCCGTTTTCCATGATGTCACCCACACAATAAATGCCGGGTACATTGGTATTTTGATATTCATCAACCTTAATGTAACCATGATCATTGACCGCCACACCCGCCGCTTCAAGATTGATATTCCCCGTGCTCGGATGACGCCCAATCGCCCAAATCAAGAGATCTGTATTGTGCGAGGTTCCATTTTCAAAATGCAATGTGAACGAACCGTCTGACTCTTTTAGCACCTCTTTAGGAACACTCTGAGGATGTAAATGAAGCCCTTCGTTTTTCATTTCATCAACCAAGGTTTCAACCAAAATGGGATCAAAAGTGCGTAACGGTGTCTCTTTACGCACAAACAAATGCGTATCACTTCCAAGCGCATTCAAAACACCCGCAATTTCAACTGCAATGTATCCTGCACCCACAATCGCCACACGTTTTGGTTGGGATTTAAGTTCAAAAAATCCATTGGAATCGATGCCAAATTGCGCACCTGGAATATCAGGAAGCGTGGGCGCACCACCCACTGCGATTAAAATATGATCTGCTGTGTATAAATGCCCTTCAACTTCTACGGTTTTAGCGTCAATAAAACGCGCAAATCCTTTGATGACATGAATGTTATTTTTTCCAAGTACCGTTTCGTAAGAGGCGTGAATACGTCCAATATAAGCATCACGGCTTTCTACTAATTTGCCCCAATCAAATTTATTAAGCGTGGCATCAAAACCATAATCGGGTCCGTAATGCTTAATGGCTTCAGCAATTTGAGCGCCATGCCACATGACCTTTTTAGGAACGCAACCCACATTGACACAGGTTCCCCCCAAATAACTCGCTTCGATAAGGGCGACTTTAGCGCCATACATTGCCGCGCGATTTGCAGAAGCTATCCCACCGCTTCCTGCTCCAATACAGATATAATCAAAATGCTTAGTCATCTTTTCTCCATTTTTTAATTTTATTGCGCGAAAAAAACAGTGGTTTTTTATTCGTATCGCAGTGAAAAATGCGCAATGATGCGTAGCCAAAAACCCTTTGGTGTACAAGAAAACGTTCTAATTTTACCTTTTATGGAAGCCTTTATTCGCCAGAAAGCCAACGTACAAAATGATGTCCCTTTTCAGGAGCGATAAGTGATTGTAATCGAGGTAAGATCTCATTCATTTTTTCATCTAAGGTCCATGGGGGGTTGATCACAATCATCCCAGAGGCTGTCATTCCACGCGCTGATGAGTCAGGCGCAACCCCTAATTCTATTTGAAGCATTTTAGAAACCCCTCGTTTTTTTAATCCTTTAATGATCAAATCAACATTTTCTCTAAACACAACAGGGTACCAAATCGCATAAATTCCTGTGGCCCAGCGCGATAAACTCTCCCCAATAGCATTCAGAACATCTTGATATTCATGTTTTAATTCGTAAGGAGGATCAATCAATACCAAGCCACGGCGCTCTTTGGGTGGAAGACTCGCTTTCAAGCGCGAATAAGCATCTTCTTTGTACATTTTAACCTGTCGGTCTCCTCTAAACTCCTGTAACAATAGAGGAAAATCTGTCGGATGTAATTCAGAAAAAACAGCTCTATCTTGATCTCTAAGCAACAAACGCCCCAACAATGGAGAACCTGGGTAATAACGAAGCTCACCTTCAGGATTCATTTTATGGATAACCGAAAGATATGTGGACATTTCTTTTAGAATATCAATATCTTGAAAAATAAGAGCAATGCCGTCCTTATATTCACCCGTTTTTTCAGCGTACTCTCCAAACAAATCGTAACGCCCTGCACCGCTGTGCGTATCGTGATAAACAAACGGGGTTTCTTTTTTTTTGAGTAATTCAATGATGATCGTTTGAACAGTGTGTTTTAGCACATCGGCATGGTTTCCTGCATGAAAACTGTGGCGATAACTGAGCATGATTTAATCCAATAACACATAAAAGTGTGTGCATTATACCCATCCCATTAAGCAGTTAACCAGATATTGCGC
>CAMRDW010000145.1 GCA_947041315.1 uncultured Enterovibrio sp. | reverse complement strand
CCCACCACAGCCCGTGAGTAAGAGAGGAAATGAACATACTAAACCAATTGCAAAACCACGCATTATATCGCCCCGCAAAATACAAAGAAACAGTTATAGATCAATAAGTTACAATCATCTCATTTCTGTAAAGAAAAAATCAAGTTAAAAATAATAAGATTTCTGATGTTACGCAGGGCTCTGAAATCAACTCATTCTTCTTGTGCACAACCTTTGGCATTGATGAGGAATGTTCACCTTAATACGAAAGGATTAAGATTATTTTTATACTTAAACATTCAAGTCTAAATGCTGTAAAGATTGAGATGGATACCTGCTTGCTTTGGGGGATCAACATTTTCGCTTGCGGATTTTCTAATTTAATTTCAAATACTTATTTATCCCCTCTCTTTCTCGTGTCTTTGATAGCTTGAGGTGATTGAATCATGATCACAGCTTAAATCACGGCAAACCAGATTCAAAATTCCCGTGCTCGCGTCTTTGTTTTTAAAGCGTTTGCGAACAAAGAGAAGGCGTGAGTCATACCCTTTTTCCAGGCTTGCATGAGGTATTCTCTGCTCAATCGACTTCATCAATACGTGAGAAATGTTTCTTTTTTCTGTCTTCCATCGACATTGCAAGCTCGCGGTTATACCTATCGCCTTTAAACCTGAGTGGGTGTTGGCTGCAATCGTTCTGCCCAATCACAAAGTAAATCTATGTTCTGGGGCTTCACTTTGCTTACCGCAAGCACGCATCTTCAATGATTTTGGGTATGCTTTTTACAAAAAAGATAAAATCTTTTCATTTCGCGCGCACATTTAACACAACTAAATTGACAAGATCACCCAATAAAAAAATCACTCCCGTCCAAACTCACCAACAAGAAAAAGAGACGCACTTTTTTCTACATTCTCAATTTCATCTAATAACTCAAAAAGTTCAGGTTCAATGCTCTGAATGGTCTTTTTTTGCTGCAGTAAGAATTCAATTTCATTGCACAGTTTTTTAAGACGAAGCACACCACAATAAGCGCAGCTTCCGTGTAATTTGTGGATCATCCATAAAAGAGGCTCTTCCTGAATTTTTCCCTCAAGGGCTTCTTCTAAGAGATTTTTTACCTCAGAAAATGAAACAAGAAGCATTTCTAACATTTCTCGCGCTAAAGATTCTTTTCCTCCCGCTTGTTTAATAGATTCTTTCCAATCAATGCTTTGCTGGGTCAAAGCCGTTTTTTTAACATCCGCCAACACATACAGCGTTTCCGTTTTTGGAAAAAGAGTCCATTGAGATAAAACACGCTCCAGCATTTGTTCATCTATCGGTTTACTAAGATAATCATCCATACCTTGCGCAAGAAGACGTTCTCGTTCCCCTTCCTGTGCATTGGCGGTGACGGCGACAATGGGTGTTTTCGCATTCAATGCTGTTTTGCGTATTTGTTTACTGGCCAAAACACCATCAAGGACAGGCATTTGTATGTCCATTAAGATAAGGTCAAAACGCTGTTTTTTTGCAAGAAAGACGGCCTCTTGCCCATCACCGGCGGTCACCACATGCGTCACTCTTTCCTGAAGAAGAGTCTTAATTAGCTTAAGGTTTGCAGGATTATCATCCAAAGCCATCACCACAAGAGGGGCTTTTTCTAAAACGGGATGAAGGCTTTTTTTCTTCTCAATGAAAGGCATTGCAATGTTTTTAAGGTCCGATTGTGTACAAAACTGCTCAATCAATTTTTTTCTTGAAAGCGGATTTGCAAGGCATGCCGTTGCTCCTGCATTTAAAAGCTGATCAAACAAAACAAGCTCCGTTGTCGGCAGACAAAAAATCACTTTCTGGCTGAATTTTTTTGCCATTTTGATTTTATCAATGAGAGAGTCTAATGAGGGGACCTTGTTGGTCTGAATAAAAAACAAGACCCCTAATACATCCGTTTGGACTTTTGGGAGTGTGCTGTGGTTTAAAATAGAAAACCCAAGCTGAATTAAGCGCGTCGTCATAAAAAGCCGACTTTCACTGTTTTCGTCAATAATGAGTAAGGGTTTTTGTTGGTAAGCGCTCATCTCAAAAACAGGTCCACTTGCCGTTTTTGTTTTTAAAAAAGGCAAGGTAAACCAGAATGAAGAACCGCGGTGTAAATGACTGCTTAACCCTACAGTTCCTCCCATTTGCTGGATCAATTTTTGTGTGATAACAAGCCCCAGTCCCGTTCCACCATATCGGCGGTTAATGCTGGCATCTGCCTGGTTAAATGCTTGAAAAAGTTGTGTTTGTTGCTCTTCTGAAATCCCAATACCTGTATCTCGTATCACAAATTCTAATTCTAATGTTTTATCATTTTGATGTTTAAGCTCAACCCGTACACTGATATGCCCTTGAGCGGTGAATTTAGCCGCATTTCCAATAAGATTGGTGAGCACTTGCTGAATTCGCTTCGGATCGCCAATCAGTTCCATGGATATTTTCGGATCAACATGAAGATAAAGTTCCAACCCTTTTTCATGCGCCATCAAGGCCAATTGTTCCATCACTTCATCGAGGGTTTGCTCTACATCAAAAGGAATTTTCTCGAGCAAGAGTTTATTGGCTTCGAGCTTGGAGAAGTCCAAAATATCATTGATGATAGAAAGTAAATTATTTGCTGATTTCTCAATTGTTTGAAGATGATCTTCTTGATTACTCGTCAGCTGTGTTTTCAATATTTGTCGCGTAAAACCAAGGATCCCATTTAAAGGAGTGCGCAGTTCATGTGACATATTGGCGATAAAGACAGACTTAATTTTTGTCGCTTCAAGCGCATTTTTTTTTGCTATATCCAGCTCGATATTTTGAATTTCGAGTTGTTCGAGTGTGCCTCTTAAATCTGACGTGGCCTGATCGATACTCTGCTGCATCTCAAGATGGTATTGCGATAAAGAAATCGCCATGGCATTGATCCCTTTTTTAAGGGTGTCCAGCTTATCAACAAATTTCCCTTCAATACGCACATCCAAATGCCCACGCCGAATTTTATCTATCATGCTGAGCATTTGATTTATGGGGATTTCAACATCATAAAGAAGACGGTAAGCAAAAATACCCGAAAGAATCATTCCAAAAATAAGCACAACGGCTGCAGAAACCATCTCTTCATACTTTTCCAGTTGAAAAGAAAGCAAATCCATTTCCATTACAACATAACCTATGGGGCTTTCTTTTCTAAACCTTGAATTAAACCCCCCAATCACACGAATAGGAGCGTAAAATAGCAAGCGCTCATTTTGATATTGAACATTTACATGGGTCGGCATTTTTTTGCCTTTGGGAAACGCCAAGGCTTCAAGATCACGATGATAATTCGAGGTGACAAAAAGCTCGTTTTGATCAGAAAATACAGCAATAGTGCGGATAAATTGACTGTGTTGTTGATGTGTATGCCCAATCAAACGCCTTACGCTTTCTCGGCTTTCATTGTTCAGTCCTATTTCACTTGCAATCGCCAAGGGTTCAATAATGGCAAATCCTGTCAGGCTGATTTTTTGTTCAATATCTTGATATTGTCGGTTAATAAAATACAAGCTCAACAACACACCGATAATGAGTGTGGGAGCAAGCGTTAAGGTAATTACTTTGGCGCGAAGTCCGTATTTGGTCATGCTGCTTGTTCTATGGGAGAATTGCTTTCATATTCATGATGAAGCAAATACAAGATTGATTTCTTTGGGGAATGTACAACAAAGAAAAAGAATTCGGTATAAGTTAATCGCGATATCATGATTTAAAAACAAAAATGCAATAAAACACCGAAAAAGAATGAATCAAAAAATTATTCACAAAAAAAATGGAAAGAATTATGGCGCGTTTTTTTAAGCCGCAAAAAAAATCATTGGACACACAACACAAAGAATTTGAAATCCTGCGATTTGATCATCATGGTGAAGGGGTCGCATTGGAGGGAGAAAAACCGGTTTATATTTCTGGCGCGTTACCCGGTGAAAAAGTCATCGTGCAGCTCATCGAAAATAAACGCCACTATGCAAAAGCAAAACTGATTAAAATCTTGCAAGAAAGCCCTGAGCGCATTGCACCTTTTTGTGCTCATTATGGAATATGTGGAGGTTGCCAGCTTCAGCACCTCAACCATGAGGCACAAATTGAGGCAAAACAAGAAACCTTGAGACAAATAACCAAAAAAATAACCCCAAACCTTCTTCCACTGATGCCTCCTGTTATTTGTTCGTCAAAAGGATACCGACGCCGTGCTCGTTTCAGTGTAAAAGTCAACAAAACGGGCCATCTTGAGATGGGGTTTCGCCAACGCAATTCAAAAGAAATCGTCACGCTCACCCAGTGTCCTGTTCTTGAACCTTGCATTGAAGCGCTTATTCCCTCTCTTTATGCATTATTAGACTCTTTAAAAGGACGGCGGATCATCGGTCACATTGAGCTTGTTAGCGCAGAGCCACAAGCCGCCCTTTTGGTGCGCACTGTGAAAATTTTGCACAAGCAGGACAAAAAACAGCTTCATTTTTTTGCAAAAGAGCACGATCTGATTTTGTATCTTCAAGAAGAAGACGCAGCCCCCGTACGCCTTTATGGTGAAAGACCCTTTTATTGCATCAAGGATTTAAAGCTTCAATTTGAACCTCAAGACTTTATACAGGTCAATAAAAGGGTCAATGAAAAAATGGTCTCTCAGGCCCTTGAATGGCTGGCCATTGAACCCGAAGACAAGGTGCTTGATTTATTTTGTGGACTCGGAAATTTCAGCTTGCCTCTCTCTCAAAAAGCCGCTCAACTTGTCGGCATTGAAGGCGTTGAAGCCATGGTAGAGCGCGCCGAGAACAATGGAAAAATAAATGCGCTTCAAAACCTTCATTTTTATCATTCTAATCTTGAAGACGATCCTAATAATACATTTTGGGGAAAACAAAAATACCATAAAATACTGCTTGACCCAGCTCGGGCTGGGGCTTTAGAACTAATGCGGTATGTGGCAAAAACAGGGGCAACGCGGATTGTTTACGTTTCTTGCAACCCCATAAGCCTTGCAAGAGATGCGCAAATTCTAATAAATCAGGGGTATCGATTAGAAAAAATGGGCATGCTTGACATGTTTCCACACACCGGACATTTAGAATCGATGTCATTGTTTATTAAAATTTAAATTACCTGTTCTGAGCATGGTGCTTTCAGAGAGGACAAGAGGAAAGGTGGCGAAGAAATGGTTGCAATTCGTGGTGCACATCTTAATGATTGTAAAGAATTTATCATTGAAGATTGGGTAAAAGAACTCAGACAAGATCCCACAATTTCAGATGCACTGAACGAGGCCTATCAGTATTGCAAAACCCTTGGGGAATTTTCAGTTTTAAGGCGCGCATTTTGGTCTGGACGAGAAATGGTCGAGATCTTGCTCACCTTAAACATGGACAAAGAAACCTTAATTTCTGCCGCATTATTTCCTTTTGTCAAACAGGAATTGCTCACGAAAGAGGCCCTTCAAGATCATTTTGGTCCAGCGATTTTTAAATTAGTCGAAGGGGTACAAGAAATGGCGGCCATTCGCCATTTAAATGCCAGCGATAAAGATGCAACCCCTGCACAAATTGATAACGTGCGCCGCATGTTGCTTTCTATGGTCGATGATTTTCGCTGCGTGGTGATTAAACTTGCCGAACGTGTCAGCTATTTGCGTGAAGTAAAAAATGAACCTGATGAAGTCACCAAAGCGGCTGCCAAAGAGTGCGCCAATATTTACGCCCCCCTCGCCAATCGTTTGGGGATTGGCCAGCTTAAATGGGAAATAGAAGACTATGCATTCAGGTACCAGTACGCAAGCACCTACAAAAAAATAGCCAAACAACTTTCAGAGCGACGAATTAACAGAGAAGCCTACATCGAGTCCTTTGTCACCCATTTACAAACGGCAATGACAAACGCCAAAATCCGTGTCGAAATCAGTGGACGCCCAAAACACATCTACAGTATTTGGCGCAAAATGCAAAAGAAACATCTTGCATTTGATGAACTTTTTGATGTTCGCGCCGTGCGCATCATCGCTGAAGAACTTCAAGACTGCTATGCCGCGCTCGGTGTCGTCCATACACAATACCGCCACCTTCCCAACGAATTTGATGACTATGTCGCCAACCCGAAATTTAACGGATATCAATCCATTCATACCGTGGTCTTAGGCCCCGCAGGGCAAACCGTTGAAATTCAAATTCGAACCAAACAAATGCACGATGATGCAGAGCTTGGCGTCGCGGCGCACTGGAAATACAAAGAAGGGGCCTCAGTTGGCCGAAATGGCTACGACGAGAAAATAACCTGGTTGCGCAAACTCCTTGCTTGGCAAGAAGAAATGTCAGACTCCGGCGAAATGTTGGACGAACTTCGAAGCCAAGTGTTTGACGATCGCGTGTATGCCTTCACCCCCAAAGGAGACGTGCTTGATTTACCCGTCGGTTCAACACCATTGGATTTTGCATACCATGTGCACTCAGAAGTCGGACACCGCTGCATCGGTACCAAAGTCGAGGGACGTATTGTGCCTTTCACCTATCAACTTCAAATGGGTGAACAAGTTGAAATCATTACACAAAAAGAACCCAATCCCTCAAGAGACTGGTTAAACCCGAGCTTAGGCTTTGTCAATTCAGGCCGAGCCCGTGCAAAAATCAATGCTTGGTTTCGTAAGCAAGCCCGCCACAAAAATGTCATTGCAGGCAAAGAGATCCTAGAAACTGAGCTTTCAAAAATAGGCGCGAGCAACAAAGATGCTGCTCTTGGAATGAAACGCTTTCACGTCAATACACTGGAAGACTTGTATGCAGGTATCGGCAGTGGTGATTTGCGCATCAACCAAGTTGTTAATTTCATTAATACAAAAGTAAACCGCCCTACAAAAGAAGAAGAAGACATACAACTTCTTAAGAAATTAGAACAAAGTGAATCAAGCGCCTCGTCTAAAAAACCACGCAATGACGCCATCGTTGTCGATGGTGTCAATAATCTTATGACCCATTTAGCGCGATGTTGTCAGCCTATTCCTGGCGATGAAATAGAAGGCTATGTCACGCAAGGCAGAGGCATTTCAGTTCACCGTACAGATTGCGAACAACTGACAGAACTTTCTCACCATGCACCAGAGCGGATCATTGATACCGTTTGGGGCGGAGGCTATGTAGCCCAATACCAAATAACCCTTCGTGTTATGGCGTCAGAGCGCAGTGGCTTGATAAAAGATTTAACGAGTATTTTAAACAATGAAAAAGTCAAAGTTACAGGCTTACAGACGCGCGTCGATTACAAAAAAAGCATGTCTATCATGGACTTTGAATTAGAAATCAGCGATCTTGAGTTTCTTAGCCGTGTCATAAAACGCCTTGAGCAAGTCAAAGACGTGCATGATGCAAAGCGCCTTTATTGATTCAATCTAAGCGCCTCAAACGCCGTAATACCCAAACAAATTGAAAATGCAGGTCCACGGCAAGAACAAAAAGCCCCAGAGCATCGGTGTTCTATGTGATTGAGCTTTGAGGGCGCAGCCAACACCCTGGCAGCTTCAACGGCAACGGGTATAACCGTTCCCCTACATACATGGACACACAAAATGAGCATTCTAGATACATTGCAAGAAGACCTGTCCCCCTTAATGCAGGCAAAAAAAACGCAAGACCGCTGCGCCCAATTTGGCTTTGACTGGGACACCCTTGGTCCCGTTGCCGAAAAAGTACAAGAAGAACTCAATGAAGTCATAGAAGAAGCCCTCATGATTGAAATAAATCAAACCCGAGTGGAAGAAGAGCTTGGGGATTTACTTTTTGCCGTGGTCAATTTGGCTCGTCATCTAGATTGCTGTCCTGAGTCTGCCCTTGCCAAAGCCAATTTAAAATTTGCAGCGCGCTTTCGTAAAGTGGAAGAAAAACTCCTTCAAAAAGGAAAAAACCTTCAAAAAAGCACCTTAGATGAAATGGAAGCCATGTGGGACGAGGTAAAAAAAGAAGAAACAAACGAGGCTCATTTCAAAGCAACATAAGCCTCCCTGATGTAGTGTTCACCCTGTGCCGAGCGAGGTTATCGGTTATTTTAACAAGCAAGAATGATCAAATATTGACTGAAACGGGCATGCTTCCAATCCCTGTCAAGATGTGATCATTATTGCGGGTGAACGACTTAAATAGGATGGGTATTATACCGATAAACAGACTTTCTGTTTTAAATGAAAAAAAGAACAAAGCCCCATCTTCAACGAGGACGCGTGTTGCATTTCAATCTGCGCTTTTCAGGGTTAACAAGGTATGCCCAAGTCCGATATTGTCTGTTTTGTTTTCAACTTTAAATCCAGCCTCTTCAACAATTTGAATAAATTCATCTGCGCGATAAAATCGGCTGTTTCCATTTGCAAGACAGGTAAAATACAAGGAGGTGGCATTTAAACTGTACGCCGCAGCATCGTATTTTTGGCTGTCCCAAAAGAGTTCAAGAATGAACACCGTGGCACCCGGTTTAAGCGCTTGGCGCACCCTTTTAAGAAGACGCAAAATATCAATCGGTGAAAAACAATCTAAAAATTGACTCATCCACCAAACATCCCCTCCTTTCGGCAAAATGGCACTCGCATCAAGGGCATTAAAGCAATGAGTTTTAATGCGCTTTTCAAATGGGGTGCCGTTTATTTGCTCTAAGGCCATATCAATTTGCGGGGGTAAATCGATGAGGGTCACTTCAACGTTTTCGTCATAACGACAACATGCCCTCGCCCATTGCCCCGTATTCCCCCCCAAATCAAAAATTTGCTTCGGCTTTAACGCAAATACAGTGTCCAATAAGAGTGGGAATGAAATATCGGAATAAAAATGATCAAACTGAAACCAACTGTTTTTGGCCTTATCAGGGAGAGAAGAAAGGCCTTCGTAAATCGTACTCCAATCTCCAAATTCTTTTAAACCTGACGGCGTTCCCGTCTTAACGGCCTCCGTTAAGTGTGCCATTGCGCCATAACAAACGTCAGCGGTAAAATCCATATTCACGCGCGTCATTTCATCTTGATATAAAAAATACCCCAAATTACCTAAAACATACTGAGGGGAACGCCAAGTAAGAATGTGGGCAGACAATCCCATATCTAAAAGCACTTTTATACCGTATTCACAGATGCCGGTTTTAGCCGAGATTGTTTTGGCATCTAATCCTTTAGATCCTGCGTCATGTAACGCGGCCAAGATCCCCAGATCACGCATCGTTCGAGCGGCATGGAAAACAATCGGTGCAAAAGCCAATTTTTGTGCCTGTGTTTTGGCTTGCATTGCATTATAGGGATCGGTCTG
>CAMRDW010000144.1 GCA_947041315.1 uncultured Enterovibrio sp. | reverse complement strand
CCCTGTAAACACGCATTTTCAATTACTTTAGGTATAATTCAAGTATTTTTAACACGTCAGCATTGGTTATAAAGCAGCAAGAACAATCAAATGTATAAGAGGGAAGGGCTTAGCGGCCCCCCCTCAGTATCATGCGCATAATCAATCAAGCTAATGCGCCTTGCTGACTGATTTTTTCTGCCAAAAAAATAGACATCGCATTTACACATTCGGCCTTTTTGGGTGCATCTTAAAGCGCAATCACCTCCTAGATTCTTGCTCATGAGGCGTTCTTCCTTGCCTTCTGCCTTCCTCTTCAAGTAATTTAGATATCAAGAATAATCAATATGCTAAACTGGCTTCTCCATCAAATTCAAAGGTCCAATTAAAAATGAAAAAAACCGTTCTCGCACTGTGCTTTACGGCGCTTCTTTCTGCTTGTTCTGATAATGAAGTCGGCGACATATCACTTGGCTTTTTTACATTAAAGGACATTAAGGTGTCAAATCTAGACGATGATAAAATTCCTGGTGTGACCTGCCATATTGCCTCCATTGAAGCCAATTTGAGTCTTTCAGATCCGAGTGACAGTTCTATTTCATGCCGTCAAACAGGGGACATTACACCCGAGATGATAGCCAATATCGACAAATCCAAATCCGGTGAAGTGGTCTTTAAGAAATCTAAAAGTATTTTCTTTAAGACCATGAAAGTAAGACGTATTTTTGATGCTAAAAATCAAACCCTTCTTTATTTGTCCTACACAACGAAAGAAAGTGATGGGAGCTTTAAACACAGTCTTTCAACAGTCCCTCTTTGGGGAACAAAAGCTTATATCACCCCCATTCCAACAAACCCAGTTTAAGGGCAAACATTCAATAAATTAAAAAAAGACCCAAAATTGAATATTACCAAGATATTTTAAAATGCAGGTCGAAGGTAAGAACGAAGGCCCCTGAGCATAAATCAAGCATGTGATTGGGCTTTAAGAACGAAGGCATCATTAAACGAAAGAAACTTAAATTGCAGACATGTCAACCGCAGAAAAATAAAAAGGCCACAATAAGCGACCTTTTCTGTCTTATTAAAGATCAAATCCAATTAACGACGTTTAATAAAGATCAAATCCGAATTAACATCGTCCATCATTACATCACTGAAATCCATGCAATCAGTACAAGCAACATATGCACAAATATCACAAACATCCTTCAAAGAAGTGGTGTTCATTAAAGCCACAGCTTTAAATGAAGAAGAAGGGGTTACACTCGCTTGCGTCGCCAAAGAGCTGAACGATGCCAATATTAAGGTTGCAGCTAACATAAACAGTTTCATAAACTATTCCTTCAACAAAATAGATCAAGATAAAAAAACATCCTGTCGTGTATTCTGTCCTTATTTCAATCTGCCTCCCTTAACGTCTTGTAACTTCAACGTAAAACAATATTAACTTACTGTAACAATAAATGAAACGGTTATTTATTTTTTGTTTTATTTAATTATTTCTTTTTACGTGCTCTTTTTTCGCTTAAAAAATATACGAGGCATCGGTTATTTTCTAAAATGATGCATCTTTACTTCGATTTTATACAATCTCTCCTCTTTTAAACTCGCCTTGTACAATAAACAACCCCTCTTTGTCTGTTTTTGTATCGCTGAAAAGAGACCTTTATTTTAATAAGCGTTGAAAATACGACGTCATATTCAATTTGAATCTTAAAGTACGAGGGGCATATCACGCTGTCTGTATTTTCCCAAAAAGAATGACAAACGCATACGTTAGAATGGTTCATTAAAAGAGACACAAAGGAATGTTATGTTTAACGAAAAATCGATTTTGATAACGGGTGGTACTGGATCTTTTGGGAAAAAATACACCGAAACCATTCTTTCTCTTTTTAAGCCTAAACGTCTTATTATTTTCTCTCGTGATGAACTTAAACAATTTGAAATGCAACAAGAGTTTGACTCCCCTTGTATGCGTTATTTCATCGGGGATGTTCGAGACTCAGATCGCATGATGCAAGCCATGAAAGACGTCGACTATGTGATCCATGCCGCCGCCCTAAAACAGGTTCCCGCCGCTGAATACAATCCTATGGAATGCATAAAAACCAATGTCTACGGTGCAGAAAACGTGATCCGTGCGGCCATTGCTAACCATGTAAAAAAAGTCATTGCCCTTTCCACAGATAAAGCTGCAAGCCCCAATAACCTTTATGGTGCAACCAAACTTTGCTCAGACAAGCTCTTCGTGGCAGCCAATAACATCACAGGCGGCACTCAAACCCGATTTTCAGTGGTTCGATATGGAAATGTTGTCGGCTCTCGCGGTTCTGTGATCCCCCTTTTCCAAAAATGCGTCACGCAAAAGGCCCGCTCTCTTCCTGTGACACATCCTGACATGACCCGATTTTTGATCACCTTAAAACAAGGTGTTCATTTTGTATTAAAAAATTTCACAAGAATGCACGGAGGTGAAATTTTTGTACCCAAAATCCCCTCTGTTCGTCTTATCGATCTTGCGCATGCTTTCGGTAACGGCCTTCCTATTGAGATAGTCGGCGTCAGACCCGGTGAAAAAATGCATGAAATCATGTGTCCCAGTGATGACTCACATTTAACTCTTGAATTTAAAGACCATTATGTCATGCGTCCCACGATCAAGTTTTATGGGGCCGATCATGATTATTCTCTCAATGCATTGGGTGAGCGCGGGATCCCGGTGCCTGAAGGCTTTGAATATCATTCAGGTTGTAACCCTGTTTTTTTAAACATCGAAGAGATTTTAAAGATTGAGCAAAGAACATGATCCCTTATGGAAAACAAAACATCCGTCAAGAGGACATTGATGCCGTCATCCAGGCTCTCACCTCTGATTTTCTCACCCAAGGTCCGCGGGTGAAAGAATTTGAAAACGCGATTTCGAAAAAAGTGGGGGCACTTTATGGTGTTGCAACAAACAGTGCCACATCAAGCCTGCATTTAGCCTGTTTGGCTCTTGGACTGTGTGAAGGACAGATCCTTTGGACCAGCCCGAACACCTTTGTGGCTTCTGCCAATTGCGCGCGTTACTGTGGCGCAAAGGTTGATTTTGTCGATATCAATCCTCACACCTACAATCTTTGCCCTATTAAACTGGAAGAAAAACTAAAAATTTCCAGAAAAAATAAAACATTACCAAGTATCTTAGTGGCCGTTCACCTCGCGGGGCAAAGTTGCAATATGAAAGCAATCCATGCTCTTTCTTGTGAATATGGTTTTAAAATCATCGAAGATGCCTCTCACGCCATTGGAGGACGCTACAAAGGAGAATACATTGGAGGCGGGCAATTCAGCGACATCACTGTTTTTAGCTTTCATCCAGTTAAAATTATCACTTGCGCAGAAGGCGGAATGGCTTTAACAAACCAAGTAAAACTGGCAGAAAGGATGACGCATTTACGCAGCCACGGTATCAGTTATGCGCGGGAAGATTTACTCAATCTTTCTGAAGGCGCTTGGTATTACGAACAAAATGCATTGGGCATGAACTACCGAATGACAGAGCTTCAAGCCGCTCTTGGGATGAGCCAACTCACCCGTTTAGACACCTTTGTAAAACGTCGAAAAGCCTTAGCGAAACGCTACCACGAAAAATTGCTTTCTTTGCCCGTGATCCTTCCCACACTTTTAGATGAATGTGATCCTTCTTGGCATTTATACGTCATACAGCTCAAAGACCCTGCTTCTCGTCGTCGCATTTTTGATGCACTTCGAGACAAGCAGATCGGGGTGCATGTTCATTATATTCCCGTACACACTCAACCTTATTACCGTCAACTTGGCTTCGATTGGGGGGATTTTGTTAACGCGGAAAACTATTACCATGCCGCACTCAGCTTGCCCCTTTTTTTTGATATGACAAACAAACAACAAGACAAGGTTATCAGTGCATTGTCTGAATTACTTTCTGAAAAAACGGCTGAGAAAACCGCATGAACATCTGTATTATCCCCGCCCGAGGCGGAAGTAAACGCATTGTCGGCAAAAATCTCAAATCCTTTATGGGCCGCCCTATCATCGCCTATGCCATAGAGACCGCGCAAAAATCAGGCCTTTTTGACCGTATCATTGTCTCAACAGACAACGAAGACATTGCTTTGGTGGCCGAGCAATATGGGGCAAAGGTGCCTTTTATTCGCCCTGCTGAAATCGCCAACGATCACGCAAGCACCTTGGATGTGATCGAGCACGCCATTCGCTGGTTCAATCAACACCACTCAACCCCCCTTCACGCGGTTTGCTGCCTTTACGCCACCGCACCCTTTATCCGTGTTTCCGATCTCACTGAAGGCTTGTCTTTAATTAATCAAAATAAAGACACCCAATACAGCTTTGCTGCTACACGTTTTTCTTTTCCAATTCAGCGAAGTATACGTATTTCATCCAATGGCGATGTCAGGATGTTTTGGCCCGAGCATTTCTCTACACGCTCTCAAGATTTAGAAATCAGCTATCACGATGCAGGCATGTTTTATTGGGGAAAACCCAAGGCGTTTTTATCTCACCTTCCTCTTTTTGCACCTCACTCTAAAGTGGTTAAAATTCCACATTTTCGCGTGCAAGACATTGATGAACCCGATGACTGGCTTCGGGCTGAAATGCTTTATCAAATACTGAGTGAACGAGGTGAACTATGACACAAGCCATAGCGTCAGCTCTGGAAGAAAAAGGACATGTTCCGATGAAAGTGGCCATTCGCGTTGATGCATCTTGGCAAATAGGCACAGGGCATGTGATGCGTTGTCTTGTTCTTGCCAAAAAACTCCTCGAAAAAGGCCATGAGGTATGGATGGTCTCTCGTGTACTCAAAGGCAACTTCATTGATGTTTGCCAATCAGAAGGCGTCAAGGTGATCCCACTGCCTGCGGTTGAAAAAAATCACACCCCGAGCACAAAACAAAACGATCTCCCTCATTCTCATTGGCTTGAAACAACACAAGAAATAGATTCAAAGCAATCTCTTGTTGCATTGTCTTTTTTTCATCCCGACTGGGTGATTTGTGATCATTACGCCCTTGATAGCCACTTTGAGCATACCATGGCCGCCGCGGGTACAAAAATACTGGTGATTGATGATTTAGCCAACAGACAACATGAATGCCATATTTTACTCGATCAAAACCCCTTTCCTCACTTTGAAACCCGTTACCAAAATTTGATCCCAGAAACGAGCTTGATATTGCTGGGGCCCAAATACGCCTTACTGCGTGACAACTTTTATCAATTACGAAATAACCCCAAAAAAATTAAAAATCAAATTTTTGTTTTTTTCAGTGGAACCGATCCAACAGGAGAAAACCTCAAATTCATCGAAGCATGTCAACATTTTGAATTTTTACCCTTTCAAATCAAAATGATCTACGGGATGGGGAACAAAAAAAAAGAAGACATTTTATGCTTTCCTCAGCCTGACTTTTTAGTCTGTATTGAAAGCCTTCCCGACTTTGATTCAGAGCTTTGCGCATCCCGTTACGCCATTGGAAGCGCAGGAGTGAATGCGATAGAGCGCGCTTGCTTAAAAATTCCATCCACCCTGGTTTGCTTGACCAATGATCAACGTCCGATGGCAGAGCATCTCGCTAAAACCGGCCTTTACCGTTATTTGGGTGAAGGAGAAAACACCCGGGTTGAAGACTACATTGAAGAAATAACCTGGCTTTGTGAGAACCTGGATGCTCAGACCCATCGACTTGAAATAGATGACATTGACGCCCTTGGATGCGAGCGGGTCGTCAGCGCGATGGAGGAAATAAAATGATCCCTTCTGTCTGGCTAAACGGCCGAAAAATCGGACCCGACCAGCCGCCCTACATCATCGCAGAAATGTCAGCAAACCATAATGGATCTCTTTTACGTGCGTTTAAAACCATTGAAATGGCAAAAAAAGCAGGAGCCGACGCCATTAAAATGCAAAGTTACACACCCGATACCCTCACCCTTGATTTTGACACCCCTGATTTTCAAATTAAAGAAGGCCTTTGGGCAGGAAAAACCCTTTATCAGCTCTATAAAGAAGCTCAAACGCCTTTTGAGTGGCACAAACCTTTATTTGATAAAGCAAGAGAAACAGGGATCACCCTTTTTAGCAGCCCATTTGATTTTACTTCCGTTGATTTACTTGAAGATCTCAACGCCCCAGCCTACAAAATTGCCTCTTTTGAAGCCATCGATTTGCCCCTCATTGCCTACGTTGCAAAGACAAGAAAGCCCATGATTATTTCAACAGGCATGGCCAACCTCGATGAAATTACACAGGCCGTTGATACAGCAAGAAGCCACGGTTGCAAAGCCCTCATTCTGTTGCATTGCATCAGCGCCTACCCAACCCCAGCGTCCCAATGCCATCTACGTACCATTGAAGATTTAAGCCGTCGTTTTAATGTCATATCGGGCCTATCAGATCACTCTCTGGGTTCAACCGTTTCCCTTACTGCTGTGGCCCTTGGCGCATCGGTTATCGAAAAACACGTCACCCTAAGCCGCAATGATCCGGGTCCTGATGTCGCTTTTTCGTTGGAGCCCATAGAGCTCGCCTCTCTTTGTAAGAAAACAAAAATAGCGTGGGAAGCACTGGGAAAAGCGGGGTATGAAATAAAGGACACGGAAAAAAGCAATTTACAATTTAGGCGCTCACTTTATGCCTGCAAAAAAATACATAAAGGCGAAAACTTTACCGCCCAAAATATTCGCAGTGTTCGCCCAGGCTTTGGTTTAGCCCCTAAGCATTACGAGGTGGTTTTAGGTGCAAAAGCAAGCCAAAACATCGAACCGGGAACAGCGTTGACTTGGAGTATGGTGAGACAAGACAAAAACAAATAAAAAACACCACCGAAAATCGGTTAAAACAGATCTTGATGGTGATTTTTTGGCTTAACAGGCATAGGGTTCTTATTTTAAAAAACCCGCATCTCAAATCAAAATGGGTAAAGCCACAAAAAGCACACCCTGTATTCTTGCTATAAGCTCATAATCCCCGTTTTCTTTGATGTTAGAGCGTTTTTAAGTTTGTTTTCAAAGTTAATCACATCATATCTCTATGCTCAGGGCTTTGCTTAACATGCGTGACACCGATTTTTAAATATCTTTGATGTACAGTCAAAATCGCAAGAAAAGAGCAGACGTCCTATGCACATCCATCATTCAGAGAAAAGAGGCTTTGTTTTAGTATGTTGAGGCACTTTCGACGTTTTCGCATTCTGTGCCCATTCTCTTGTTCCATTTATTGCAATAAACAACAAAAGAGTATATTGAATAGACAGGACAAAAACGCCTTGCGTGGCATAAAGTCCTACGCTGATGATATTAATGACAATCCATAAAATCCAATTTTCAACGTATTTTCTTGTCATTAAAATTTGAGCAATAACAGACAACACCGTGACGGTCGAATCTAAAAATGGGAATGCATCAGGCTGTAAAACTGGAGCGGCAAGCCCTGCACCAAAAAAATTAAGCATCTCTACAGTGAAGTTTGCAAGAGCAAAAAAGACAGGATCAATATAAAAGGTTAATAACAAGATAGAAAGAAGAACAAAGACCGAGATTATCGCCGCTTTTTCTTTATCTAACCAACGAACAACGAGTCCATCACCTGAACGTTGAGGTCGCGTCCAAGCATACCAACCATAGATATTTGCAAAAAAGAAAAAGACTTGAAGCAATAATAAAGCATAAAGTTGAATTTGATAAAAAATAATGGAAAACAAAGAAACATTAATAAGACCAAACAAATAATTTATCGTTTTCTCTTTACTCGCAAACCATATACAGAGTAAACCAAAAACAGCGGCAATGGCTTCAATCCAAGACATGGCATAACCACCAGATCCGATTGGAATATGAATGAGTGTGTTGTTTATATCGAAAAGAAAAAGTAAAGTCATAATTAAACCCTTAGCGATAATGTAAGAACAGTTCTTTATTTTTTTACATCCAATCCAGAAGGAAATAAAAATAAAATGAAGAATTGCACTCCGTTTTTTTCATATAAATACCCTAGAGACTTGAAGCCAGATCATCCGCAACAGTGAAGGAAAACCTTTAGCCTATATCCCCAAAGTAATTGACGATGCGCGCCTGCGCTAAGCGAGTGAAGCCCCTGCGCATAGATGGACTCTGTGATTGAGCTGAACGAGCCTAGTCAACACCCACCCAGCTTCAAAGGCGAGGGGTATATCTGTCAACTTTGGCGATGCAAGCTTGTAAAAGGCCCTTCTCAAGGCTCAATCACACCGTCCTACTCATGGGCTTTGCTCACTGGGCCTAATGCATCTTCATTTTTCTTGAGCATATACATACTTTTAAAGACGAGGATATTCTCTGCATCACATTTTTTTCTCTGTGCATTTTCAACATCAAGCGAGAAAATCGCCAGAGTTAATAAATTGTTGCAATAACAGTCTGAAGATATACATGATCAAAAAAGCCCTCTTATTAATTGGAATTTAAATAGAAAACAGTCCCTCTTTTTCTTTTTTTAAGCGATATAAAACGACAAAAAACCGCACATAAATCAACAAAAACACAACAAACTTAATGCGTTTAAAATAAAGACATTCGAAAACAAAGGATTCGATAAACAAGAATTTATTTTCGTTCATCAAACCCAAAAATGTAACATCCCATCATTCAAGACAGATTTTAATGCACCTCCTTAACAAAATAAAAATCATCATACCGAATAATAAAAAAAAAGGAAGGAGATAGAACACCTTTAAAAATATGAATAAAAAAGATAATCGTTTTCATTTGATTTATAAATAAAAATCTATTTTTTCGAATAAAAAACAGAATGAATTCATTTAAGCGAAGCAGAGAAACAAGGAGGAAGCATTAATTCTCAAGATAATAAAAGAAAACAAAACCTAATCCATCTAAGAAATAGTTTATCCTTGATAGCCTTGATTTTTCATTTTTCTGCCTCATTTGTAACTCGTAAATTCACACGTTTAAATCTCATTATATTAACATTTAAGATCTAGCCCAAAGAAAAGACAATGTTTAACCCGCAAGGTTTCAGGAAGAGTGAAATCTGAGAAGAGTCCTTGTGCTTTTTGCCCAAATACAATTTATCGCCTCATTAAAAAAACAAGGGCGACATCTGTAAGCAAAAAAAGGAAAGACATACAGAACCAAAGAATCAAGCAGCGCAGAAGTTAAGCAGATCTCATCTTATCGATATCGAAGATCGCCCCGCTTTTGTAGATGAAAAAGCACAAGTCGGCCATGGGAAGCAGATACAGTCTTATAAGCAAGATGGATATTTTGTTACGCTCATCGAACGAGTGAC